>JANOGB010000655.1:0-19509 GCA_031413955.1 Planctomycetota bacterium
GGTGACGATGCCCGGATGGTGCATCCGTCCGCCGGCCCGCGCCTCGCGGGCGAAGAGCTCGAGCTGGCGCTCGGTCACGCGCTCGGGCCGCACGAACTTCACGGCCACGTGCCGCTTGCCGAGCGAGACTTGCTCGGCCTCCCACACCTGACCCATCCCGCCCTGGCCGATCAGCGCGACCAGTCGGAAGTCGCCGACGATCTTGCCGGGTGCGAGCCCGGGCGCGGGCTGCGGGCGTTCTTCCTCACCCTTGCGGTGGAAGAACGACAGCGACTTCGCTTCCTGCTTCTCCTCGAACGGCATGGCTGTCATCCCCTACGAGTCTCCGCGCTCTCCGCGCCTCCGCGGTGCGCTCGATCCAACCGCGGAGGCGCGGAGGACGCGGAGACTCACAGAGCGTTCACTTCCACTGCGCCAAGAACAGATTCGTCTCGCCTGGCTTCCTCTGCCCGCGGTTGCTGGCGAAGACGAGGTAGCGCCCGTCCGGGCTGAACATCGGGAAACTGTCGAAGCCTTCGTTCGTGGTGATGCGTTCGAGGCCCTCCCCGTCCACGCCGATCGCGAACAGGTCGAACTCGCGCTTGGGCTCGCGCGCGTCGTGGTGGTTGGAGGCGAAGATCACGCGCCGGTCGTCGGGGAAGAAGTACGGCGCGAAGCTGGCGCCGCCCAGCGGGCCGAGGGTCGTGCGCTTCGAGCCGTCGGCGTGGGCGAGCTGGATCTCCATGCGCGACGGGCGCACGCGCCACTGGGCGAGCAGGGCGCGCGTCTCTTCCAGCTCCTCGGCCTCGTGGCCGGGCGTGAAGGCCTGGCTGCGGAAGACGAGCCGTTCGCCGTCGTGGCTGAAGAAAGCACCGCCGTCGTAGCCGGGCGTGTCGGTGACCTGGACGAGGTCGCCGCCCGCGAGGTCACAGGTCCACAGCTCGAGATCGCCCGAGCGCGACGACGTGAACACGATGCGGTCGCCGCGCGGCGAGACCGTGGCTTCGGCGTCGTAGCCGTGGGTCTCGGTCAGGCGCCGCGGCAGGTCGCTGCCGAGGTCCTGGAGCCAGATGTCGAACTCGGGAAAGACACGCCAGAAGTAGCCGAGCTTGCGGTACTCGCTCGGATCGATGGGGGGCGGGCAGGCGTCCAGGTGGCCGTGCGTCGAGGCGTAGAGCACGCTCCGGTCGCCGGGCAAGAAGTACGCGCAGGTGGTCGCGCCGCGGCCGTTCGAGATCTGCCGCGGCGGGCCGTCCCTGCCCAGCACGAAGATGCGGTCGCACTCGATGCCGAGCTCGGGCGCGCGGCGCTGGAACACGAGCCGGTCGCCGCGCTCGCTCCAGTAGGCTTCGGCGTTCTCCCCATCCGTGGTCAGCATCCACAGGTGCGCGAAGTGCTCCTCGCCCGGCGCGATCAGGGCGTCGGCGCTCTCGCCGACGGAGAACGGGCACGGCACTCCTTCGTGCGTGCGCGGTGCGGTCGCCTCGCCGGCCGCGCAGGCGGCGACGAGGGGGAGGAGGCAGACGAGAAGCGGCGCGCAGCGTGAGCTCATCTCCCGAAGATCCCGAGTCGCGCGGACGATTGCAAGGCGACTTCGTGGGAAGAGGAACCACAGAGGCACAGAGGACGCAGAGGCGCACAGAGAGAAGAACAAGAAGACAGGGAAGACCTCCGGAGTGGAAGGTTCCCGCGAACGGAAGCCCCGGAGGCCCTTGATCTCATCTCTGTGCTCCTCCGCGTCCTCCGCGCCTCCGTGGTTCCTCTGCTCAGTCCGGCTTCCAGCGCCCGTGCGACGGGACGGGATCGAGACCGCCGGCGGTGAAGGGCTGACAGCGCAGGATGCGCCAGACCGTCAGCAACCAACCCTTGACCAGCCCGTGGGCCAGGATCGCCTGCGCGCCGTACTCGCTGCAATTGGGCACGAAACGGCAGGCAGGCGGCGTGAGCGGGGAGAGCACGCGCTGGTAGATGCGGATCGGCAGCACGGCCAGCTTCCGGATCCAGCTCATGGCTCCGCGCGCGCCGTGCGCGGCTTCTTCTTGAGCGCGCGCGCCACCAGCGCGAGGAGCTCGGCGCGCGCTCTGGCGAGCTCGACGGGCGCGGAGTCGGTGAGGATCATCACCACGTCCAGGTTGCCGGGCAGCTCGCCGAGCGAGAGCCGAAACGCCTCGCGGAAGAGGCGCCGTACGCGGTTGCGCCGCACGGCGCTCTTGTGGTGGCGCTTGGCGACCGACAGGCCCATGCGCGCGTGGCCGCGGTCGTTCTCGAGCACGACGACCGCCAGGCCCGCGCCCTGGGCGCGCCGCCCGAGCTTGTAGATGCGCAGGAAATCGGAGCGCAGCAGACGGTGGTGCGCCAGCGAGAAGCGCGCGCGCGGTGTGCTCATGGCGGCGTCCCTTGGCCGCGCCGGAGCTCGTGCACCGCTCCGGCAGCGAACGGCCCGAAGCGCTCGCTGGCGCCGTCGACCCAGCGCACCAGCACGCCGTCGACTTGCCGTGCCGCGCCGAGCCCGACGTGCACGCGCGGATCGTGGCTGGCGAGGTAGCCGAAGGCCGCGAGCACGTCGCGGCGCACCTTTCTGCCCGCGATCTCGAGCGTGAGCGTCGCGTTGAGCGCGTCGGCGCCGCTCTTCTCGCGCACGCGCAGGAGGACCCAGTTGCCGCGCGCGGGCACGCGGTTCAGCAAGAGGTGCGCCGGGCCGTCGCGGTTGACGACCAGGAGATCGAGAGAACCGTCGCCGTCGACGTCGCCCTGGGCCACGGCGCGCGACGTTGCGACCAGCAGCTCGCGCGTACCCCCGCGCGGCAGGACCTCCGCGAACTGGCCCGCGCTCGTGCCGCGGAAGAGCAGGTTCGGCTCGGCGTAGGGGTCGGCGGGATCCAGGTTCTCGGCCTCGCGCGGGCGTTCGACGCGGCCGTTGCACTCGTACAGGTCGAGGCGGCCGTCCTGATCGAAGTCGCCCATGGCCATGCCGAAGCGCGTGAAGGGCTTGCTCGGCGCAGCCAGCGCCACGGTGGCGGTGCGATCGGAGAAGACGCCGCCGTCGTTGCGGTAGAACGAGTCGCTCTCGCCGCGCAGGTTGCAGACGAGGACATCGAGGTCGAGATCGTCGTCCAGGTCCGCCAGCAGGATGCCCATGCCGGCCTTGGGTACGCCGTTGGCGTCGACGCCGCAACCCTTGCGCATGGCCAGGTTGCGAAAGCTCCCGTCGGCGCTGTTTTTCCACAGGTGGTTGGGCCGGCCATCGTTGGCCACGAACACGTCCAGCCAGCCGTCGTCGTCGAGATCGCCGGTCGCGAGGCCGAGACCGTTGCCGCGCTCGGCCGCGACGCCGCTCGTCTCCGAGACGTTCTCGAAGCGGCCGGCGCCCAGGCCGTGGTACAGCAGCGAGCGCGCCGGCGCCTTGTAGCTCTTCGGGCTGCAGTAGTCGCGCTGGCCGAGTGGGTTCATGCAGGGCGTCTCGCTGCCCTTCGACCACTCGACGTAGCGCGTGACGAACAGGTCCAGCGTGCCGTCGCGGTCGTAGTCGAAGAAGGCCGCGCTCGTGTTCCAGCCCTCCTCCACCAGGGCGCTGTCGGCGCTCGTATCGGAAAAACGCCGCGCGCCGGAGTTCTGGAGCAGGGAGTTGCGCCCCAGGTTCGTGACCAGGAGATCCGTGTCGCCGTCGCCGTCCGCGTCGCCGCACGCGACGCCCATGCCATAGCGCGGGTCCTCGGCGCCGCTCCCGGCCGTGACGTCCCGGAAGCGGCCGGAGCCGTCGTTCTCGAACAGGGCGTTCGTCATCTGCGCGCTGGTCGCGTCGGCCTGCAGGCTGCCGCTCTGGACCAGGTAGGCATCCAGGTCGCCGTCGTCCTCCAGGTCGAACAGCGCTCCGCCCCCGCCGACGATCTCCGGCATCCAGTGCTGCTCGCCGTGTCCGCTCGCGTGCTGGAAGTCGAGTCCGCGCTCGTGCGCGTGCTCTTCGAACCAGGCCGACCCGCCCGCCTCGTCGCCGGCCGCGCCGCGCTGACAGGCCGCGCCGAGGGCGCCGAGGAGCGCCGCGAAGATCGAACGCCAGCTCATCGCGCGGGGTCTCGCGCGGCCAGCAAGCGTCTCACGGCCTCGATGCGTTTCGAGCCGGGGGTGCGCTGGGTCGCTTCCGCCAGGGAGCGCTCGGCCGCGGGCACGTCTCCGGCCTGGGCCTGGGCTTCCGCCAGGTGCGTCCAGGCGAGCCCCGAAGCGGGGCTCTGGGAGCAGGCGCGCTCGAAGGTCGCGATGGCGCGCGTCCAGGCGGACTGGTGCATCTGTGACTGACCCAGGAGCAGCAGCGTGGAGAGCTCGTCGTCGCCGCACTCGCGCGCGCGCGCCAGGGATTCTTCGGCTTCGGGGAAACGACCGAGCGCGATCCACACCTCGCCCAGGGCCGTGAGCGTAGGCGGAAAGGACGGGTTCAGCGCGCGCGCGCGCTCGAGCCGCACGAGGGCCTCGCCCAGCGAGCCCTTGCCCTTCAGTGCCAGGCCAGCGAAGAGCTCGAGCTTGCCGTCCTCCGGGTGCACGCGGCAGCCGCGCGCGAGGACTTCCAGTGCGCGCTCGTACTCGCCCGCCGTCACCAGGGAGCGGCTGAAGACTTGCAGCAGCGCGAGATCGTCGGGCACCTTCCGGTACAGGGGCCTCAGGATCTTGATGGCCTCGCCCGGCCTGTCGGCCTTGAGCGCCTCGGTTGCGTACAGCACGCCGACCTGGATGCCGGTGGCTCGCTTGCGCACCTCGGCCGCGAGCGGATCCGAGCCACTGCCGCCGGAGGACTGCTCCTCGAGCGCCAGCTCCTTCTCGGCGCCCTGCTCGTCCCCCAGAGCGAGGAGCGCGCGCGCCAGCAGGCCGTGCACGAAGCGTTCGTTCGGCGCACGTGCGAGGACCGCGAGCAGCTTGGCCTGCGCCAGCTCGGGCTCGTCCTGCACCAGCAGCACGCGTGCGAGGCCGAGATGCGCAGGCGTGCTCGACGGGTCGAGCGCGATGGCGCGCTCGAAGTCCGCGCGCGCTTCCGCGACCCGTCCCGCGTCCAGGAGGAGCTGCCCGCGTCGCCAGCGGGCCGGCGCATAGGCGTCCTCGAGCTCCAGTGCGGTGTCGTAGGCGCGCAGGGCGTCCTCGGCGCGGCCGAGATCGTCGAGTGCGCGCGCGCGCTGGTATTGCAGTGCGGAGCGCGAGGCTCCCGCCTTGTCCGCGGGCAGATGCAGGCAGAACTCGTAGGTACGGACCGCGAGCTGGTTCAGGTCGTTCGCGTCATAGACCATGGCGAGCTCGAGCCAGCTCCCGTCCTCGCCCCGCGCGCAGGCGGACTCCGCGCTGCGGATGCGCTCGAGCAGCACCAGATCGATGCCAGTCTCGTCCGTGAGCCGCGGCCAATCGAGAGCGGGCTCGGCCTCCCCGCAGGCTGCCGCGAGGAAGACCAGCAGGGCGAGCGCGCGGCTGCGGGGCATGCAGCTCCCCATGCTAGCAGGCTCCTGCTCGGCTCATTGCGGCGTGCCCTGTCCGCGCCGGAGCTCGTGCAGGCTCCCGGCCTCGAAGGGCCCGAAGCGTTCGCTCGTGCCGTCCGACCAGCGCACCTCGACTGCGTCGACGCGTTGCAGCGCGCCCAGCCCGAGGTGCACGCGCGGATCGTGGCTGGCGAGATAGCCCCAGGCTGCGGCCACGTCGCGGCGCAGGCGTTTTCCCGCGAGCTCCAGCTGGAGCACGGCACCCAGCGCGTCTGCGCCATTGCGTTCGCGCACCTGGAAGACGATCCACGCGCCGCGCCCGGGCACGCGGTTCATCAGCAGCTGCGCCGGGCCGTCGCGGTTCACCACCAGGAGGTCGAGGGCTCCGTCGCCGTCCACGTCACCCTGGGCCACCGCGCGGCTGGTCGCGAGCAGGAGCTGCGCCGTGCCGCCGCGCGGCAGGACCTCCTCGAAGCGGCCGTCGGCGAGCGCGCGCAGCAGCAGGTTGGGCTCGGCGTAGGGGTCGCCCGCGCCCGGCGTCGTGGGGCGCTCGACGCGCCCGTTGGCCTGGTACAGATCGCGCGCCCCGTCTTGGTCGAAGTCGCCCAGCGCGAGACCGAAGCGCGTGAAGGGTTTGCTGAGCGCCGCCAGCGCGGTCGCGGCCGTGCGATCGGCGAAGTAGCCACCCTCGTTGCGATAGAAGGAGTCGCTCTCGCCCTTCAGATTGCAGACCAGCACGTCCAGGTCGAGGTCCGCGTCCAGATCCGCCAGCAGGATCCCCATCCCGGCCTTGGGCAGGCCGTTCACGTCGACGCCGCAGCCCGCCAGCATGGCCACGTTCGTGAACGTCCCGTCGCCGTGGTTCTGCCACAGGTGGTTCGGCATGCCGTCGTTGGCCACGAACACGTCCAGCCAGCCGTCGGAGTCGACGTCGCCCATGGCCACGCCCAGCCCGGTGGCGGGTTCTTGCCAGATGCCGCTCGCGCGCGAGAC
Source organism: Planctomycetota bacterium (assembly GCA_031413955.1). Taxonomy (GTDB): domain Bacteria; phylum Planctomycetota; class UBA1135; order UBA1135; genus JABFRZ01. The sequence continues at coordinate 6,426 of JANOGB010000655.1, forward strand.
GTCCGTGAAGCGGCCGCCGCCCTCGTTCTGGTACAGCAGGCTGCGCGCGGGCGTCTTGTAGTTCTTCGGGCTGCAGTAGTCGGGGCGCGAGAGCGCGTCCATGCACACGAGCTCGCCTTCCTTCGACCACTCGAGGTAGCGCGCGATGAACAGCTCGAGGTCGCCATCGCGATCGGCGTCGAAGAAGCCGGCGCTCGCGCTCCAGCCCTGGTGCGCGAGGCCCGCGGCGAGCGTCGTGTCGGCGAAACGCCCGCCGCCCTGGTTTACCAGCAGGCAGTCGCGCCCGACGTTGGTCACGACGAGGTCGGTGTCGCCGTCGCCATCCGCGTCGCCACAAGCGACGCCCATGCCGTAGTGCTGGCCCTCCGCACCGCTCCCGGCCGTGATGTCCTGAAAACGCCCGCCGCCGTCGTTCGCGAACAGAGCGTTCGAGAGCTCCACGGGACGCTGCGCGAGGCGCAGGTCGCCGCTCTGCACCAGATAGGCGTCCAGGTCGCCGTCCTGCTCCAGATCGAACAGCGCCGCGCCGCCGCCCATGATCTCGGGCATCCAGTACTCCTGGCCGTGGCCCGCACGGTGCTCGAAGACGAGCCCGCGCGCGCGCGCTTCCTCGGCGAACCACGGTGCCGGCGCGGGCTCCTCGCCTGCGCAGGCGCCGAGCGTGGACGCGAGCATTCCGAGCATTCCCGGCAGCAGGCTCCGCGTGCTCTTCACCGCGGACTCGCTCCCGCGGGCACCAGCAGGGCGCGCACGAGGTCCAGGCGCTCGTAGTGCGGGTTGCGCCTCTCGGCCTCCGCCAGCGCGGCGCGCGCGGCCACGACTTCGCCACGCCGCGCGCGCGCTTCGGCCAGGTAGGTCCAGGCCGCCGCCGCGTTCGGAAACGCCTCGCAGGCGCGCTCCGCGGTGGCCAGCGCACGCTCGAAAGCGCGCTGCTCGAACTGCACCTGTGCCAGCAAGAGGCGCGTGCGCAGGTCCGCTTCGCCGCACTCGAGCGCGCGCGCCAGCGAGGCCTCGGCCTCGGCGAACTGCCCGGACTTGGTCTGCACCTCGCCCAGGGCGGCGTGGGTCGGACCGTAGGCCGGGCTGAGCGCGCGCGCCCGCAGCAGGTGCTCGAGGGCCTTGCGGTTGGCCTTCTTGCCCGCGTAGGCGAGTCCGAGGAAGAGCTCGCTCTTGAACTGCCCGGGGTGCGCCTCCGTGCTCGCCTGCAGGAGCTCGATGGCGCGCTCGTACTCCTGGGCCGAGACCAGCGCCTTGCCGAGGAGCTGCAGCACGGCCAGGTCGTCGCTCGCGCGCGCGTGGAGCGGCTCGAGGAGCGCGAGCGCCGCGCGGTTCTCGCCGGCCATCAGGGCTTCGTTGGCCTGCCGCAGGCCCACCAGGATGCCCGTGGCGCGCGCGCGCACCTCGGCCGAGCGCGGGTCGGAGATCGAGATGTGCGCGGCGCGTTCCTCCAGCGCGAGCTCGCGCGCGGCCGCGGCTTCGTCGCCCAGCGCGCGCTGGGCGCGCGCCAGCAGGCCGTGCACGAAGCGCTCGTCGGGCACGCGCTCGGCGAGCGGTTGCAGGCGCGCGAGGGCACCGCGCGGGTCGTCCGCGGAGAGCAGCACCTTGCCCAGGCCCAGGCTGGCCGGGATCGAGTGCGGCTCGAGCGCCAGGGCGGCCTCGAAGGCCGCGCGCGCCTCGAGCATGCGCCCGGACTCGAACAAGAGGTTCCCGCGCCGCCAGTGCGTGGGCGCGTAGCTGTCGCCGAGCGCGAGCGCCGCGTCGAAGGCTGCCAGAGCCTCTGCGGGCCGCCCCAGGGATTCCAGCGCCACGCCACGCAGGAAGGCGAGCGCGGCGCGGTTCGCGGCGCCGGGTTCGGCCAGGCACACGTCGTAGGCCGCCAGGGCCAGCTCGTTCATCCCGTTGGCGTCATAGACCTTGCCGAGCTCGAGCAGCGCGCCGGGTTCGTTGCGCGCGCAGGCCGCGAGCGCCGCCTCGACGCGCTCCAGCACGAACGGGTCGACGCCTTCCGTGCTCGCGAGATGCGGCAGCGCGTGCTCCGTGCCCAGCCCGCAGGCCGCCGGCGCCCAGGCGAGCACCGCCAACCAGAGTGCGGCGGGCAAGGAACGCATCGATGCCAATCTACCCGATACGGTGTCGCACCCTTGTCCGCCGTTTTCTGCGGCATAGGGCGCCAAGGCAACTTCTTGGCGCCGGTCGCCGGCGCCTACGGAACGCTGGGTCTCTGGCCGCAGAAAACGGCGGACAATGGTGCGACACCGTATCGTCTGCGAAGGTGGAGAGCATGCCGTCCGAGGCACAGGCGAATCTGTTGGCGGGCGAATGGCGTCCCGCCCGACGCGGAGCGAGTTTCTCGGGCATCTCCGGCGCGACGGGAGTCCTCTGGCCGCAGTCGGACGGCGAGGACGTGGCCGAGGCCTGGCGCGCCGCGCGCGCGGCCGCGCCTGCCTGGCGGCGGCTCGCAGCGGGCCGGCGCCAGGAGTTCCTGGTGGCACTGGCGCGCGAGCTGGAGCACGACGAAGAGCTCGGCCGGGTGCTGGGCGCGCGCTTCGGACTCGAGCCGGGCGAGCTCGAGGTCCACTTTTCCGGGCTCGAGCGCGACCTGCACACGCTCTTCGAGCGGCCCGCGCCTGCCGGCGACGGCGGCATCGTCTGGTGCGCGAGCGACTGGCGCGAGCTCCTGCGCGCGCCGTTCCTAGATCTGGCGCGCGAGTGTCTGGCCGGACGCGTGGTCGTGCTGGTCTCCGACGCACGCCTGCCCGAGCTGGCGCAGCACCTCGCGCGGGCGGCCAGCGCGGTCGGGTTTCCTGCGGGCGTGCTCGCGCTCTTGCACGGCGCGACGCACGAGCTCCTGCAACTCGGGCTCGCTGCAAGGGAGGACGGCGAGAGCTGCACCCTGCTGGCAAGCGGCAACGTCGAGCGCATGGTCGCGTTGCGGCGTCTCGAGAGCTCGAGCGGGGTGGAAACGCGCCTGCGCGCCCTGCGCTGTGACGTGTACGAGGTCGATCCCGGACATCCGCTCGAGGAAAGCGTGGCCGAGGTGCTGGAACGCGCCTTCGGGCGCGGCACGACCCTGACCGGTCAGCTGCCGGGAGCGCTCGGGCGCGTCTTCTGTCCGGCGCGCCAGTTCTCGCGCTTCAGCGACCTGTGCCTGGCGCGGCTGGAGGAGAGCCCCGTGGCTCGCGCGCCGGTTCCGCAGATCGACGAGGATGCCGCGGAACGCGTGCGCGCGGCCTGGGAGCTCGGCCTCGACGAGGGCGCGACCTGCATCGCGGGTGGCGACGGCGCCACGCGCGTTCTTCCCCCGACCGTGTTCACCAACGTCGAGAGCTTCATGGCCTCCGCCAAGCGCCAGGATCCGATGCCGGTGCTGTGCCTGTTGCGTGGCAACTAGAGCGCACCGCGGAGGCGCGGAGGACGCGGAGGAGGAAGAATGGGCCTCCGGATCGGCGACTCTCGGAGAGCCGAAGCTCCGGAGGCCCCATCTTTTCTGGCCTCTTCCTCCGCGTTCTCGGCGTCTCCGCGGTGCGCTCGGATCGCGTGGAGGAGTGCCGGAGCGTCGACCTGTATGCGCACAGCACGCCACAGGATGAAGCCAGCCGCGCGCCGAGATATCATCCGTTGCCCGTGCGCTGCTGGTCCGAACGCTCAGAATCCCCATGATCCACGCGAAAAACGTCCACGAGACCCTGGCGCGCTTCCAGCTGGCCGACGGCTACAGCGTGGTCTTCGACCTGGAGCGCTCGCACGGCTCCTGGCTGGTCGACGCCAAGAGCGGCAAGGAGTACCTGGACGCCTTCACCTGCTTCGCCTCCTGGCCGATCGGCTACAACCACCCGGGCATGGCGGAGAGCGGGTTCCGCGCCGAGCTGCTGCGCGCCGCGCTCTGCAATCCGACGAACTCGGATCTGTACACGCGCGAGATGGCGGCCTTCGTCGAGACCTTCGGCACGCAGGTCACGCCCAGCGGCTTTCCGCACCACTTCTGGATCTCGGGCGGGTCCCTGGCGGTCGAGAACGCGCTCAAGGTCGCCTTCGACTGGAAGGCGCGCACGCTCGGACGTACGCAGCTCGACGCGGACGTGAACGACCTCGTGATCCTGCACTTCAAGCAGGCCTTCCACGGACGCTCGGGCTACACGCTGAGCCTGACGAACACCGTGCCCGACAAGATCGGCCTGTTCCCGAAGTTTCCCTGGCCGCGCGTGCACAATCCGGCCATCCAGTTCGACCTCCAGGGCCGCATCGCGAACGACGTCGAGGCCGAGGAAGAGAAGAGCTGCAAGGAGATCGAGGCCGCCTTCCAGAAACACGGCAAGAAGGTCGCGGCCGTACTCATCGAGCCCCTGCAGGGCGAGGGCGGCGACAACCATTTTCGTACCGAGTTCCTGCGGCGCCTGCGGCGCTACGCCGACGAGCACGAGGCCCTGCTCGTGTTCGACGAGGTCCAGACCGGCTTCTTCGGTTCCGGCAAGCCCTGGTACTGGCAGCACCACGACGTGGGCTCCGGCGACGTGGGCTCCGGCGCCGTGGGCTCCGCCGCCGTGGCGCCCGATGTCGTGGCCTTCGGAAAGAAGACCCAGGTGTGCGGCCTGTACGCCTCGCCGCGCATCGACGAGGTGCGCGACAACGTGTTCCAGATGCAGAGCCGCATCAACTCCACCTGGGGCGGCAGCCTGACCGACATGGTGCGCGCGCGGCGGCTGATCGAGATCATCGTGGCCGAGCGGCTCGGCGAGAACGCATTCCAGCAGGGTGCGCGCCTGGTGGAGGGCCTGCGCGCGCTGGCGCGTGCCGAGGGCGGCTTCACGAACGTGCGCGGCATCGGCACGCTGTGCGCCTTCACGCTGGCCAGCACGGCCGAGCGTGATGCCATGCTGAAGCGCCTGTTCGAGGCCCAGCTCATGGCCTTGAAGTCCGGCCCCACCGCGATCCGCTTTCGCCTGCCGCTGACGATCAGCGCCGCCGAGGTCGACGAGCTGGTCAAGCGCGTGGGCGCGGTCTTGCCGCGCAAGGTCCGCGCGTAGGCAGCCCGGGGTCAAGCGCTCGGTGGGTGGCGCAGCTTGTGAAAGAGCTCGTCGAGCACGAGGACCGGCGGGGGTGAGTGGTGCTGCTCGCGCGCCATCGCGCCGATCCGGGCGACGCAGATGCGCCACTGGGAGAGCAAGACGAGACCCCACACGAGCAGCAAGAGCAGCTTGGAGCCGCCGCTCCCGGCTCCCTCGAGCGCGAACAGGGGCAGGTCGTAGGCCGCGTGCCAGGCCGCGGGTTCCCACAGCGAGAGCCGGCGCTCTCGGCGAGCCGCGTTTCCCGTGAGCCTGGCCGCGCGCGCCAGGCGCCAGCCCATCATCGTGCCGTCGAGGGCATGGGCCGGGACGGCCGTGAAAGCGCGCAGGATGCCGACGCCGGCGCCATGCTGGAAGACGTAGAGCAGGTTCTCGATCGTAGCGAAGCCCAGGGCGACGGCGACCGCGTAGACCAGCCAGTCGAACGGCTCGTCGATGTGCCGGTCCGTGCGCGCGCGCGCGAACAGCAGCATGCGCTTGGAGCCCTCTTCCACCAGGGCGACGCCGAAGAGGACCCATACCGGCAGGAGCAGGAGGCGCAGCGCGGCTCCATCCGGCCGCAGCAGGAGCGTGACCGGGATCCCCAGCAGCACGGCCGGGATCACGGAGGTGGCGCCGAGCAGCAGATAGAGCAGCAAGTTCCCGAGCGGCTCGCGCTCGCGGTCCCGGGCCCAGACGACATGCGTGAGGCACAGCCCCGGACCGACGGCCAGCGCGCACAGCCACAGGGGTCCCATGCGCGCTCAGCCGCCTCGGATGCGCAGTTGCCCGCAGGCGGCGTCGCTCTCCAGGCCGCGCGACCAGCGCACGGTGGCGACCAGGCCGGCCTCGGTGAGCACGCGCTGGAAGCTCGCGGCGCGCTCGGCGCTGGGGCGCCCGTAGCGCGCGTCGTCGACCGGGTTGTAGGGAATCAAGTTCACGGTCGCGCGCCGGCCGCGCAGGCGCTCGGCCAGGCGCGCGGCGTGGCCGGGGGAGTCGTTGGTGCCCTCCAGCAGCACGTACTCGTAGGTGATCTCGCGCCCGGTCTGCTCGAACCAGCGGTCGCCGGCGGCGAGCACGTCCGCGACCGGCACGCCGCGCATGGCGGGCACGAGCTCCCAGCGCTGTTCGTCGTCGGGCGAGTGCAGCGAGATGGCCAGCTGGAAATGCGGAGCGCTCGCGGCGGCGCGCTCCAGACGCTCCGGAAAGCCCACCGTGGAGACGGTGGTCTTGCGCGCGCCCAGGCCGATCTCGGCGCGCACGAACTCGAGCGCACGCGTCAGGCTCTCGAAGTTGAGCAGGGGCTCGCCGATGCCCATCACCACGCTGCGTGCGAGCTCGCCCAGCGCGCGTCCGAACAGGTATTGCTCGATGATCTCGTGCGGCTCCAGGTTGCGCACCAGGCCGTCCTTGCCGGAGGCGCAGAAGGGGCAGCGCACCGGGCAGCCGACCTGGGTCGATACGCACAGGGTCGCGCCCGTGCCCGGCTTGCGCGACGGGATCCAGACGGTCTCCACCGTGCGCTCGTCGGGGAAGGAGAGCAGCAGCTTGACGGTCCCGTCCCGGGCCGTGTGCCGGGCCACTTCGCGCGCACCGACGAGCGGCAGCTCGGCCGCGAGCCGCACGCGCAAGGCGGCGGGCAAGGAGGTCATGCGCGCGTAGTCGAGCAAGCCGCGCCCGGCCGCCTCGCGCCGCACGATGCGCGCGTGGAACGGTTTTCCCCCGAGGCGTTCGACCTCGGCTGCGGACTCGGCGGGCGAGAGCGCGAAGAAGGTGCGCGCGGGCGGGCTCGGCTGCACGGCTCCAGCGCCGTTCATGGTTTGCGTGCGAGCAACTGCTGGCGCAGGAGCGTGGCCACTTCGCGCGCGATGCGGCGCGCGTCCTCGAGCGAGGGCGCGTTGGCGCCTCCGACCGAGCGGTGTCCACCGCCGCCGTGGCGCTCCATCAGGGCGCCGATGTGGGTGCCGTCCTGCACGTCTACTTGCGCCGCCTTGGCCGAGCTCTTCGCGCTCCAGGGATTGCGCCCGGCGGTGACGTGAAAACCGCCGCGCGTGGGGATGACGCCCACAGAGTAGAGCGCGTCGGAGTGGTGGAAGAAGGCGGCGAAGCGCTCGCGCCGGATCTTGTTCGAGGAGGCGTCGTAGAGCACGACGTGCTCGTCAGTGGACTGGACCGTGGGCGGGAACTGGCGCAGGGCCAGGTCGCGGTTGCGGGCCGCGCGCTGCCAGGCGCGTTCCACGTCGGGGCGCCGCGCGAGCTCCTCCAGCGTGCCGTCGATCATGTCGCGCACCAGGCTGTCGGACCAGTCGTGCGCGGGCGCCGCCGCCAGCGCGCGCGAGATGCGCAGGGCCGGGTCGTCGCCGAACAGGGCCTGCTCGACGTCCACGAAGAGCGCCGCGTCGATCGTGTCCGACCAGCGCGCCATCTCCAGGAAGCGCTCCGGCGCCACCTGGCCCCAGTGCTGCTGCGCGTGGCGCAGGATGATCGGCGGGCAGGAGGGCGAGCTCTCGTCCCAGTGCCAGCGCTCGCTGGGCGCATAGCCGGCGCGCAGCTCGTCCGTCAGGAAGGTCGTGGAGTGGTGATCGAACCAGTACTCGGCGCGCGGGTGGAAGTGAAAATCCACGATCGCGAAGCGCTGCCCGGCCTGGAAGTTCGGCCAGTCTGCGCGCTGGTCGTAGTTGAGCCCGGCCCAGCGCGGGTCCTCGCCGCGCGCGCGCAGGCAGTGCGCGAGGATCGCGCCCGCGACCATGCCATCGAAGTCGCGGTGGTAGTGGATCGTGAACGCGCCGCTCATTCGAGGAGGTCGGGGGAGCGCCCCGAACCTGGATACGTTAGCGGGGCTCGCCACGGGAACGCCAGACTCCAGCCTGGCGGCTTGCTCTTCTCTCTGCCGCGGTCGCGGAGAGAAGAGAAGAGCCGGGCTGGAGCCCGGCGCTCCCGGTTGATCAGGCGATCTCGCGCTGTTCGTCGGGAGTCGCGGGGGCGCCGGGCTCGGCCTCGGCCGGCCGGGCGGAGGCCTTGAGCCCCAGGGCCAGCGTCCGCTTGCCGCGCACCACGTCGGCGTCGATCACGAAGCGGCGCGCGTCGCGCCGGTCGGGCAGCTCGTAGAGCAGGTCGAGCAGGAGACTCTCGAGGATCGAGCGCAGCGCGCGCACGCCGGTCTCGCGCTGGATGGCGATGTCGGAGATGGCCTCGAGGCCGTCCGGCGTCACCACCAGCTCGGCGCCCTCCATCGCAAACAGCACCTGGAACTGGCGCAGGATGGCGTTCTTCGGCTGGGTCAGGATGCGTACCAGGTCGTCGCGCCTGAGGTGGCTGAGCGTCACCACCACCGGCAGGCGCCCGACGAACTCGGGGATCATGCCGAACTCGATCAGGTCGCGCGGCGAGATGTTGCGCAGGATCTCGTCCTTGGACATGCCCTCGATGCCCTTGGCCGCGAGCGCGCGCGCTTCGCTGGAGGCCTCGGTGCGATGGAAGCCCAGCACGTTGCGGCCGATGCGCCGCGAGACGATGTGATCGATGTCGCTGAACGTGCCGCCGCAGATGAACAGGATGTTCTGCGTGTCGATCTGGATGTAGGCCTGCTCGGGGTGCTTGCGCCCGCCCTGGGGCGGAACGTTCGCGACCGTGCCCTCCAGGATCTTGAGCAGCGCCTGCTGCACACCCTCACCCGACACGTCGCGCGTGATCGAGACGTTGGCGGTGGTGCGGTTGATCTTGTCGATCTCGTCGATGTAGACGATGCCCTGCTGGGCACGCTCCTTGTCGAAGTCGCAGCTCTGCAGCAGCTTGAGCAGGATGTTCTCGACGTCCTCGCCCACGTAGCCGGCCTCGGTCAACGTGGTGGCGTCCGCGATCGCGAAGGGCACGTCGAGCATGCGCGCGAGAGTGCGCGCGAGCAGCGTCTTGCCGGAGCCCGTGGGCCCCACCAGCAACACGTTCGACTTCTCGATCTCGACGTCGTCGACCGGTGTTTCGCCCTGGCGCAGGCGCTTGTAGTGGTTGTAGACCGCGACCGAGAGCACCTTCTTGGCCTGCTCCTGTCCGATCACGAACTCGTCCAGGTGGCGCACGATCTCGATCGGCGTGGGCAGCTTCGTGCGCGGATCGGCCGAGAAGCCGGGGCGCGCGCCGGGCCGCCGGCGCTCGGCCGGACGCGCGGTCTTCTCGCCCCCGCGGCGCTGCTCCTCTTGCAGGATGGAGTTGCAGATCTCGATGCACTCGTTGCAGATGTACACACCCGGCGGACCCGCGATGAGCGAATCGACGTGATGCCGCATCTTCTCGCAGAAAGTGCAGCGTTCGACGTGACGGCCGCGACCTGAGGACCTGGTCATGTGGGGGGGAGCGGGGAAGGGGAAGGGAGAACCCGCCCCCTATTCTATTCCCTTCTCGGGGGATGGGGCCTTCTTCTCCGCCCTTGTATCCACGATGTGATCGATGAGGCCGAACTCCTTCGACTCCTCGGGCGAGAGGAAGTTGTCGCGGTCGGTGGCCTTGGCGATGTCCTTCGAGTTCTTGCCCGTGTGGTAGGCAAGAATTTCCTCGAGGCGTCGCTTCGACTTCAGGATCTCCTCGACCTGGATCTCCATGTCGCGCGCCGTGCCCTGCACGCCGCCCCAGGGTTGGTGGATCATCACGCGCGAGTTCGGCAGCGCGTAACGCTTGCCCTTCTTGCCGCCCGCGAGCAGCACGGCCGCCATCGAGGCCGCTTGCCCCAGACAGTACGTGGCGATCTCCGGATTCACGAACTGCATCGTGTCGTAGATCGCGAGCCCGGCCGTGACCGAGCCACCGGGACTGTTGATGTACACCGCGATGTCCTGCGAGCGATTGGCTTTGTCCAGGAACAGGAGCTGCGCCATGATCGAGTTCGCCACCTGGTCGTCGATGGGCGTGCCGATGAACACGATGCGCTCCTCGAGCAGGCGCGAATAAATGTCCATCGAGCGCTCGCCGCGCCCGGTGCGTTCGATCACGTAGGGAACGAAATAGCTGTTGTTATGGGTCATGCCGGTAGGTTCGCTGTCGGGCGGCTCTGGTGGATCGAGGGGCTGCGCGCTCGTCGCGAGCGGAGGCAGCGAAGCGGGCTGTCTGTAAACGATCACGGGGGACGGATCAACTCCCCTGCGAGCTGCGCGGGGGAGGGTCCGGGCGAGCGGGTATCTAGGAGATCGGGCCGAAAGGATCCTACCTCGAAGACGAGCCGCGCTCAGCCCGGCTGGCGGATCGCGGCCGTGGCGCGCAGGTGGCGGCGCACCTTGCGCTCCAGGAGTTCGAGCCCGAGCTGTCGCAGGAGGCCCTCGTCGCGATAGTACTTGGCCACCTCGGCCGGCTGGGTGCCGTTGCGTTCGGCGATGGAGGCGAGCTCGCCCGCGAGGTCTTCCTGGGTGACGCGCAGCTCCTTCTTGCGCGCGATCTCCTCGATGAGATAGACCGCCCGTAGGGCTTTCTCGGCCCCGGCCCGCGAGCGCTCGCGCTCGCCCTCCAGGCGCGTGCGCGCCTCCGCTTCGGAGAGGCCCTGCTCGCGCAGCTTCTGCATGAGCTCCGCCTCGTGGGCCTCGATCTGGTCGTCGACGAGCTGTGTGGCGATCTGGATCGGGTGCGCCGCGATCAGGCGCTCGATCAGCTCGCCCTCGATGCGCTGCTCCTCGGCTTCCTGCTTCGACTTCTGCATGCGCTCCAGCACGGCCGCGCGCAGCGAGGCCTCGTCGCTGGCCCCGAAGGCCTGGAAGAGTTCGGTGTCGCTCGGCGGGACGATGCGCAGCACTTCCTGCAAGGTGAAGCGCATGCTGCCCTTTTCGCCGCGCGCCTCCGCCAGCGGGAAGTTGTCCGGGAAGACCATCTCCAGGGAGCGCTGCTCGCCGGCACGCGCCCCGGCCAGGGCCGCCTCGAAGGTGGCCGGATCGACGCCCTGCGGCGGGGTCTGGGTGCGGGGCGAGACGCGGATCCCCGCGCGCGAGAGGCAGCTCTCGCTGGAGCCGGGACGGAAGAAATCGAGCGTCGCCAGCGCCAGCCCGTCCGGCGCCAGGGGCTCGTCGCCGGCCGGCTCGGCGCGCGAGTTGGAGCGCCGGATCTCGAGCATGGCGCGCTCCAGCTCCTCGTCGCTGACCGCACTCGAGCGGCCCTCGACCTCCAGGCCGTCGACCTCGCCGAGCTCGAACTCCGGCCGCAGCAGGATGTCGAAGGCGATGCTCCAGGGCTCGCCCTTCTTGGGCAGGTTGCCCTCCAGCGGGATGCGCGGGTAGACCGCGGGCCGGACCTCGTGCTCCTCCACGGCCTTCTGGTAGGCGTGCTTCAGGAAGTGCTCGAGGACCGTGCGCTCGACCTCGGGGCCGTAGTGTTTCTCCAGCAGCGCGCGCGGCGTCTTGCCCGGGCGAAAGCCCTTGAGCGTCACGCGCTTCGAGAGCGCCGCGAACTCCCGCCCGCGCGCGCGCTCGAGCTCGTCGGCCGCGATCGTCACCTGGACCGCGGCCTTGCCCGTCTGCTTCTCCACGGCGACCGTCAGGCCGGGGTGGTGGTGCTCGTCGTGTGTGTGACCCGGATGCGTGTGGCTGGAGGCGCTCGACATGGCTCGGAGGGCGAGGCGGGAGGATAGAAAAGCGCGACAGGCTAGCCCCCGCGCCCGCGCCGCGTCCAGTGCCCTGGGGCGGCTCCCGGCGCCGGCGGTAGAGTAGCCACGATGAACCTGCGCCTGCGGACCATCACGACGCGCGAAGAGGCCCAGGGAACGCTGGCCCTGCTCGAGCAGGCCGTGCGCGAGATCGGCGGGGCGCCCGGGAGCGCGGCGGAGGCGAAACGCACGCCGGCCGAGCTGGCGCGGCGCTACCTCGAGCGCCTGGGGCCGCGCGAGGCCCTGCTGGTGGTGGCCGAGCCGCGCGAGGTCGCGCGCCCGCTGGCGCTGGCCGCCAGCGCGCCCTTCGAGGACCCCCTGACGGGCGACGTGCGCGCGCTGCTGGTGCTGCTCTACACCGACCCCTCGATCCGCCAGCGCGGCGTGGCGCGTGCCCTGACCAGCGAGCTGCGCCTGGGGCTCGCCGCGCGCGGGGTGTCGGAGCTGTGGGCGCGCGCCGCGCACAACGACGACGCGCTGATCTCGATGGGCGAGCGCTGGGGCTTCGTGCGCAGCTGGGAAATGATGAGCGCGGAGTGAGTGCGCGGTGAACAGCCGGGCCGAGCTCGCGGTCGTGGTCCTGACCGGGGCCGGCGTCTCGGCCGACAGCGGGGTGGCGACGTTTCGCGGCGCGGGCGGCCTGTGGGAGGGGCACAGGATCGAGGACGTTGCCACGCCCGCGGCCTGGCGCCGCGATCCGGAACTCGTGTGGCGCTTCTACCAGCTACGCCGGGCCGCGCTCGCGAGCGTGGAGCCCAACGCCGCGCACCGCGCGCTGGTGGATCTCGAGCAGCGCCTGACCGCGGCCGGCGCGAGGTTCACGCTCGTGACCCAGAACGTCGACGACCTGCACGAGCGTGCGGGGTCGAAGAACCTCCTGCACATGCACGGCGAGCTCGCCGTGCTGCGCTGCGAACGCTGCGACGCGCGCGTGCGCGACCTCGAGCGCGTCGCTCCCGAGTCCTTCGTCCCCTGCGCAGTCTGCACGCACGCGCGCCTGCGGCCCGATGTGGTCTGGTTCGGCGAAATGCCCTACCACATGGACGCGATCGATCGCGCGCTCGTGCGCTGCACGCACTTCCTCGCCGTGGGCACGAGCGGCGTCGTCTATCCCGCAGCGGGCTTCCTGCAGCTCGCGCGTGAGAGCGGCGCGCGGACCTTCGTGCAGGCCCTCGAGCGGCCGGACAACGTCGGCGCCGTAGACACCTTCGTGGGTGGACGAGCCTACGAGGCGGTGCCCGCGCTCATTCGGATTCTGGAGATGGAATGGTCGCTCTAATCGACCCTGCCAGGCCAAGGCTTCTTGATCTTCTTCCAGCGTGGCTCCAGCAGGAGGTCGTTGGCGTGAAGCGTGAAACCGGTCTCGAAGCCATATGCCTTGATGAGGATGCGAATGACCTTCCGCTGGTTCAGGTCCGCCTCGACC
>JANOGB010000656.1:0-3268 GCA_031413955.1 Planctomycetota bacterium
GCAGCGGTCTTGTCGGACTTGTCCGCGCGCTCCGCCGGCTTCGGCTTCGGCTTGGTCTCGGTCTTCTTGACCGACGCGGGGAGCTGGCCCCCCGCGGGGATCTTGAGCTTCATGCCGACCTGCAGCGACTCGGGCCGCTGCAGCTTGTCGCGGTTGGCCTCGAGGATCTCCTGCCAGCGCGTGGCGGTCCCGAACACGGCCAGCGAGATGTCGGAGAGCGTGTCGCCGGAGCGCACCTCGTACTCGGGCAGCTTGGCGCTACGCGCCGAGTCGGCGGCGGGCTGGGTCCTGACCGACGTGGACAGGGACATGGCCGGAGCGCGCTCGTCCGTTCGTGCCTGCGTGGGCTCGAACGCAACGGCGCCGGGCCGCAGGCCCGCATCCACGGCGATGAAGTCGAACACCGGAACGAGGATGTCCTTGCCGGGCGTGAGCTCCTCCAGATCCTCGTTGGCGAGGTGCAGATTCCGCGTGTAGCGCCCGTCCTGATAGAACCGCTGGGCCAGGCTCGACCACGTGTCGCCCTCCTCCAGCGTGTACATCCGGTAGTCCTCGAGGAACGACGGGCGCAGGCCCTGGGTGTCCACCAGGATGCGCTTGGTCGGGTCGCTCTGCGGCTCGAGCGCGAGCGTGGACTCGGCCGGGTCGGCGCGCAGCCCCGAGTCGTAGGAGGCCGCCTCGTCCTCCGCACCAGCGTTGAGCAGCAAGCTCGGCGCTTGCCCCGCGTCGTGCGACTCGCCGCCAAATACTTCCCCCGATGCTCCCCTCGATGCTCCCGCGGAGAGCGGGCCTTGCGAAGGCGTCTCCCCAGGCGCGTGCAGTGCAGCCCCGTCGGATTGCACCTCGGCTGCAGGTGAGCGGGCTGCACCATCCACCTCCGCACCGAGGTCGAGGACATGCCGGGCACCGCTGAGCGGATCCGAGGCTTCGACCTCGTCTCCGCCGCGATTCAAGGCGAGGGCGAGGACGAGCGCGGCGGTGAACAACACCGCCAAGACCACCAGCTTTTCGAATTTTCCCATCGAACGATCGACCCAAGGTCGGGCTGAAAAGGGACTTAGGACTGTTTGTGGGGAGCGGACGAGGGCCCTCGAGCGCTGCTGGATGCATTCCTCCAAAGCGCGCCCGGGTTTGCAAACGGAAAGGGGACAAATCCTACGAAGGGCGGGATACACGCGCCTTGCTCACACAGGATGCTGGGGGTCGGAACGTACGCCTCCGGGTCCTCGATTGTCCTGGTTCGCGTGCGCCGTTATCCTCCCCCGGTCCAGGGCGCGACTCCCACTCGAGGGAGTCGGTTTCCGTGCTGGACGGACCCTGCCATGTCGCGAATCCAGCGCCTCCTCGTTTGCCTCCTGCTGGGTGGTTCCCTGGGCGCCTGCGCGAGTTCGAGCGCGGCCAACGAAGCGGGAACCGCGCTGCTCGTCAGTCTGCAGAACCTCAAGACGGGCGAGCGCTTCGAGCTCGCCAGCGAGTCGCACACGGATCGCGTCGCGTACTACTCCGACGCGCGTGACGATGCGGCGCGCAAGGTGCAGACGGACGAGATCATGTCTGCGTTCCTGGGCGAGCTCGACCGGCAGGGCTTCGGAAAGCACGCACGTCCGGGGCCCGCGCCCGCGCTGGGATCCGGAAGCGTGATCCGCTGGGCGCTCGAGGTCGAGGGCGCCTCCGGCCAGGCGCACTGGTTGATCGGGACGGGCTCGTCGCCCGACGATTGGCTGGTGTTCCAGAAGTGCCGCGACACGTTCCTGCAGCTCTACAACATCACCGTCTCCTACCAGGCGGTGGAGAACGCCGGCGGCAGGAGCTACTTCGACGATCAGGCACGCCCGGGTGCGGGCCAGAAGCAGCGCTGACGATGGTGGGCGCGGACTCCGAGCGAACCAGCCGTCCGCGCGCCTGCGCGCTGGCGGTCGTGCCGGCGCGCCTCGGTTCCACGCGCCTGCCGCGCAAGATGCTCCTGCGCGCGAGCGGCCGCTACCTCTTCGAGCACACGGTGCAAGGCGTGCGGCGCGCATGCTCGCTCGCGAGCGTGGTCCTGGCCACGGACTCGGAGGAGATCCTTGTTGCGGCGCGCGCCGTGGGCGTGCGCGCGCTCCTGACCTCGCGCGCACACCAGAGCGGCACGGACCGCGTGCACGAGGCCTTCGAGCTCCTCACGGCGCAGGGAGAAGGCCCCTTCGACGTGGTGCTCAACGTGCAGGGCGACGAGCCCGAGATCGCGGGCGAGACCCTGGATCCGCTGGTCGCGGCCTTCGCCGACGAGAGCGTGCAGCTCGCCACCCTGTGCACGCCGCTACCCGACGCGCGGGACGCGCTCGATCCCTCGATCGTCAAGGTGGTGCTCGACCAGCACGGCGACGCGCTGTACTTCTCGCGCGCCCCGATCCCCGCTCTGGCCCCCACTGGGCGCGAAAGCGAGCCCGCGCCCTACCTGCGCCACATCGGCGTCTACGCCTTCCGGCCCGCGGCCCTGCGCCAGTTTTGCGCACTCCCGCGCGGGCGGCTCGAGGTGCGCGAGAGCCTGGAGCAACTGCGCTGGCTCGAGGCCGGCTTCCCGATACGCGTGCTGGTGAGCGCCGAGGGCTCGCTCGGCATCGACACCCCCGAGCACTACGCCCAGTTCCTGGCGCGCGAACGCGCGCGTAGGCCGGGCTCGCAACCATCCGCACGGAGCCACGCATGACCAAGCACATCTTCATCACCGGCGGAGTGGTCAGCAGCCTCGGCAAGGGCCTGACCTCGGCCTCGATCGGGCTGATCCTCGAGCGCCGCGGCCTGACGGTCTCGATGCAGAAGCTCGATCCCTACATCAACGTGGATCCGGGCACGATGAGCCCGTTCCAGCACGGCGAGGTGTACGTGCTGGACGACGGCACGGAGACCGACCTCGACCTCGGGCACTACGAGCGTTTCACGCACGCCAAGCTCACCAAGAACTCGAACTTCACCACCGGCAAGATCTACCAGTCCGTGATCCAGAAGGAGCGCCGCGGCGACTATCTGGGCCGCACGGTGCAGGTCATCCCGCACATCACCGACGCGATCAAGGAGGCCATCCAGGCCGGCGCGCACGACGGCCTGGACCGGAACGGGGTCGAGCGCGAGGTCGACGTGGCCATCACCGAGATCGGTGGGACGGTGGGCGACATCGAGAGCCTGCCCTTCCTGGAGGCCATCCGGCAGTTCGCTGACGGGCCGTCCGCCCGCCGTCTTACCGCGATGATCCAAGCGAAAGCAGGTGCCGGTATAGACCCAGTGCCAG
>JANOGB010000657.1:0-24493 GCA_031413955.1 Planctomycetota bacterium
CGAGCCCGCCAGACCGCCCACCACGCCCACTGGCTTGCTGAACAGCCACGCCCGAAACCTAGCAAGCGCGGGCCGACGAACGCCAGTTCCAGCTCGGGCTGCCGCCCAGGTCAGGGGTTACGGCAACATGCCGGAGCCCTGCCCTGATCGCGGGGTGGCGGGCTCCATGGAGACTCGATCAAAGACTGGGCCTCGATCGAAGATCGGGCGAATCGGCATCGTCCTCGCCGTCCTCCTGTGTGCGTCGCTGGCGCGGGCGCAGGGGCTCGCGCGCCCGCCGGACAGGTCTCCGCTCGGCCCGAAGCCCGAACACGGCGCAACGGACGCAGACCAGGACAACCGCTGCCTGGAGGTCAAGTTCGTGCACACCTCCGGCGTTCGTCTGCGCGCCGGCCGCCTGGCCTCCGCGCATCCGGAGGTTGCGCAACTCGATGGCTGGCTGGACTCGATCGGGGCGACTCGCAGGCGTGTCTTCGAGCAGAGCGAGGAGCTGCTGGACGAGCTGCGTTTCGCCGGCGAGGCGCGCTCGGGCCGGCCGCTGCACGACCTCAATCTCTTCTTCCGCATCGAGTGCGCCGCGGCCGGCGAGACCGCGCGCGTGTGCGACGGCTTGAACGCCTTCGGCGTGGTGGAGATCGCCTATCCGCTCGGCCGGGTCGAGGATCCGCTCGTGCACCTCGTCCCCGCCCCGCCCGTGGATGCGCCGGACTTCGAGTTCCAGCAGGGCTACCGCCGTGCGGCGCCGCTCGGCATCGACGCCGACTACGGCAACACCTTCAGCGGCGGCATCGGCACGGGGACGCTGCTCATCGATGTCGAGACGGGCTGGACCGACGACCACGAGGACATCGCCCACAAGGCGCTCGGCGCCTACATCGGCCTGGCGGGAGCGCCCTATCCCTTGAGCCATGGGACGGCCGTGCTCGGCCAGCTGATCGGAGCGGACGACGGGCGGGGCGTGAGGGGCCTGGTCCCCGACGCAGACGTGGCGCTCTCCTCGCACCTCGGCAGCCTGGCCAACGTTCCGACCGCGATCGTCCACGCCATCGCGGCCGCGCGCCCGGGCGACTTCGTGATCCTCGAGGTGCAGTGCAGCGGCAGCCCGCCCGGGCCCTTTCCGTGCGAGTACTTCGCCTCGACCTTCGTCGCCGTGGACATGGCCACGGCCAACGGCATCCATGTGGTCGCGGCGGCGGGCAACGGCAACAACAACCTCGACTCGATCGTTTACGGCGGTCTGTTCAAGCGTAGTGTGCGCGACTCGGGCGCGATCCTCGTGGGGGCCTCGAACGGGAGCGCGCTCGACAAGGCCAGCTTCTCCAACTACGGCTCGCGCCTCGACGCCCACGGTTGGGGTTTCGAGGTGGCCACCTGCGGCTACGGCGACCTCTTCGACGCCGGCCTGCTGAGCACGTACACGAAGACCTTCTCCGGCACGTCGAGCGCCACGCCCATCGTGACCGGCGCGGCCGTGATCCTGAACGGCATCCACCGCGCGGTGTTCGGCACGGCTCTCGATCCGCTCGTGCTGCGCACCACGCTCACGAACACGGGCACGGCCCAGGGCACCGGCGGCCGCATCGGCCCGCGCCCGAACGTGCGCAAGGCCATCGCGGCTCTCGGACTGCCACGCATCTCGGTGGTGGACGCGGCGGTCGTGGGCAGCCGCTTCCGGATCGAGGTCGATGGCCCCGCGCGCAGCGCATGCGTGCTCTACTTCTCGCCTGCCCTGCGCGCGACCCCGCTCCTCCGGCCGCCTTCCGGCTACCTGCTCCTGGACGATCCCGTCCAGCTCCTCGGTCTCGGGCGGCTCGACGAGAGAGGCGCGGCCACCTTCACGGTCAAGATCCCTGCGGGCACTCTGCCCGGGACGCTCGGCTTCCTGCAGGCGCGCGTGTACATCCCGTCGGCCCGCGGAGGGGCAGCCTACACGAACTACGCCGAGCTCGTGCTGCGCTGAGCCGCCGGCGCTACTCGCGCAGCCGCGGCCGGATCCACTCCACGATCAGCGACATCATCTCGTCCTCGGTCCGCGGCCCGTCCTTGACCCACGCGGTCGGATCCGGGTTCGCCGGGTTGTCGGGCGAGTTGTCGTAGGTCGCCGTGACGCGCACGCGCGCGCCGGCGGGCAGGAAGGGCGGCTCGCGGAAGACGTAGTTGAACTGCCAGTCCTGGTCCCAGGCCGGGATCTCGATCAAGCGGCTCGTCGTGCCGTCGGGCGTGACGAGGTCCGCCACCATCGACTTTCCGCGCAGGTGCATGTGCGGCGTGAGCGAGCGCAGCAGCACGTCGTGCTGGATCGGGTACTCGCGCGTGAAGACCGCGTTCGGCTCCATGGGCGGGATGACGATGTCCTGGTTCCAGAAGTTGCGGCTCTCGGCCACGAGCTCGGGCGGCTCCTCGGCCAGCACGAGCCCGAGGCGCGTCTGGTCCGTCACGCTCTTGCCGTTCGGCGTGTAGTGCATGTCGAAGCGCAGGCGCGCGCCCTTCGGCAGGAAGCGTGCGATGCCATCCGGGTAGCTGCGCGGACCCTTGCCTGGCAGGTAGCCGAACAGGAACACCCAGCCCTCGGTGTCCTTGCGCGACCAGGGCAGCAGCGTGTGACGCAGCTCCTTCTCGAACGCTTCTCCCGCCGTCGGCGGCTGGTAGCTCACCGTCACGTGGTGCACGACCTCGCGCGCCGTGGGACGGAGCTCGAGACGCTGGATCCACAGGTCCGCGGGTATCGCCGGCGTGACCTCGAAGTAGCGCTGGCCCACCGGCGCCTCGGCCGGGACCAGGAACGGTTCCTTCATCTGCAGCACGAGGTCGGGCTCGCCGATGCGCCAGCCGTCCGGATAGACGTAGGCGAGCGGCGCCTCGACCGGATCGCCCTCCGGCGCACCGCTCTCGATCCACGCGAGCAGGGTCGCGCGCTCCGCGGCTGACAAGCGCCGGTCGTTGCGCCACGGTCCCGTGCCCTCGGCCGCGAACCAGGGCGGCATGATCCCGTCCTCGACCACGAAATCGATCATCGCCTTGCGGCCGCGCGCCTGGGTGTAGGTCTCGAGTGCGAAGGGCGCCACGCCGCCCGCACGGTGGCACTCGACGCAGTTGTCGCGCAGGATGCGCGCGACCTGGCGGTGGTAGGTGATCTCGGCCGCGGGACGCGCGTGCGCCTCGAGACCGAGCAGGCACCCGGGCGCGGTGGTGGCCGGGGTCAGGACCTTCTCGCTCTTCAGGACCGAGGCCAGTGCCTCGCGCAGGTAGGGGTGCCGCGCCGCGTCTTGCACGACGCCGCGTCCGACCTGGTCGTCGATCGCGCCGCGATAGACGAGCGTGCGCGCGCCGTCGAGCACGAACACCTCGGTCGTGGTGAGCGCCCCGAGCTCGGCGCCGAGCGTCTGCTCGACGTCGTGGATCGCGGGTGCGTCGAAGCCGTGTGCGGCCGCGTCCGCGCGGATCTCCTCGGCCGTGTTGTGCGCGCTCAGGTTGAGGAACAAGAAGCCGACGCCACGCGCGCGGACCTCGTCCTCGATGCGCGCCAGTTCCGGAGCCGTACGCTGCGAGACCGGGCAGCCGACGTCGCGCACGGCGAGCACCAGCGGTTTGCCACGGAAGTCGGAGAGCCGCCCGGCGTGCCCGTCGAGATCCGTGAAGGCCAGGTCGGCGACGAGGGTCCCGACGTTGGTGGTGCGTGAGTCGCGCTCCGCGGAGCGCTCCTCCAGCGCCGCGCGATAACGCGGATCGGCAGGAGTGGAAGATGTTTCCCTGCCGCAGGCCTGGGCGAGGCCGCCGACGGCCAGCAGCGCCGCCATCCACCAAGAGCGAGGCATGCTCCTCTCTTCGGCCCGATCGCCGGGCCGTCCTGATCGCATGGGCTCATCCCGCTCGGGCTCCAGCTCGCGGAAGGGGCCGCCTTGGCCGCGCGACGTTTCCCCCGAGATCGGCGCAGCCCGCTCCCGGGCCCGGCCGATCAAGAAGGCGCCATGGAAGTTCCCCGGAGGGAATCCCAGTCCTGCGCCATCCCGCACCTGCGCCTGCTCGAGGGCAAGGAGGCCGCGCACGGAACCGCCAGCGCTTCCCTGCGCGCGTGGGTCGTGCTCTTCGGCGCCCTGTCCTTCTCGGGCGGGCACGGAGTGTTCCTGTTCACGGCCCTCACGCGTCTCGAGAAGCTGCCCGGCCAGTCCGAGCTCGGCGCGGGCCTCGAGCTCGCGGTTCTCGCCTGGTTCGTCGCCGCCGCTCCGCTCGCTTTCGCCAGTGCCGCGTTGCGCCGCCGCTTCCTCGGCCTCTCCGCGGCTGTCGGTTGGTCCCTGGCTTCGGGCGCGCTCGCGGCAACGCTGGGTTCCTTCGCGTTCTACCTGCACGCGGTCGCGCTGGCGTAGCGCCGTTGCCGACGGCTCAGGGCGACTGCGCCGGCGGGCCGTCCTCGCCGCCGCCGTAGCCGAGGGCCGAGAGCTCGCCCGCCTGTTCCGGGTCGAGTTCGATCGCGGCGGCCTTCATCCCGAGCAGGGCCTCGGGCGCGACGTACCAGCCGCGCTTCTCGAGCTCGGCGAAGAGCGTCTGGGCCTCCTGCAGGTGATCGCCTGCGAGGTTGACGCGCTCCTCCGGATCGCTCGCGAGGTCGAACAGGTGCCAGAGCGGACGTTCTCCCTCGTCTTCGTCGGAGAGCACCGGGATCGGGTGCAGCGTGGGCAGGTCCGCCTCGCGCCGCATGAGCTTGTGCTGACCATCCGATAGCCCGCGCCATTGCCAGCAGGGTTTTTGGTCGCCGCCGACCTCCATGGGCGCGGGCCGGTCGGCGAGCTCGAGCCCGCCGAGGACCGGCAGCAGGCTCTCGCCTTGCATTCCGGGGAGTCCGCGCTCGATCCCGACGAGCTCGAGGATCGTCGGGCACACGTCCATCAGGCGCACCTGCGTCGGGATGCGCGCCGGATCGAGGCCGGGCGCCCACACGACGAGCGGTACGTGCACGAGCTCCTGCCACTGGGCGTGGCTGTGGCCGAGGTTGCCGTGCTCGAAGAACTCCTCGCCGTGATCGCCGGAGAGCACGATGACCGTGTTCGGGTGCTCGCGCCGCACGCGCTCTAGGAACGGACCGAGCTGCGAGTCGACGGCCAGCAGCTCCTCGTCGTAGCGATCGACCAGGCTCGCGAGGCGCGCGGGCGTGAGGTTTTCCTCCGAGCGCCGGCCGGTCATGTAGTCGTGCACGATCGGTCCGGTGAGCTGCAGGTCGCTCGGGGTCTTGTCGAAGCGTCCCTGGAAGGCGAGCGGCGGCTCGTAGGGATAGTGCGCGTCCATGACGTGCACGTAGAGACAGAAGGGCCGCTCGTCGTCGCGCTCTTCGTCGAACCACGTCTCGACGTCGCCCAGGATCTCGTCGAGTTCTCCGCAGTTCTCGGCGTGGCAGGGCTCGTGGAAGTAGTCGCGGAACTGTTCCGCGCCCTGCCCGAAGCCGACCGGCGGGGTGATGTTCGGGTTGTCCGACCACATCGCCGTCTGCCAGCCGAGGCCGTGCAGGAGCTCGACGAAGGTCGTCAGGCGCGGATTCAGGCGAAAGGCGCGCACGGGCGTCTCGGGAATCGCCTGGCTGACGGCGTGGTGCTGGGACGGCAGGAGGCCCGTGAGCAGCGTGGCGACCGACGGCTTGGTCCAGGACGACTGCGCCATGGCGCGCTCGAAGACCACGCCCTCGCGTGCGAGCTCGTCGAGCTCGGGCGAGACGTCGCGCTCGTAGCCCAGGAAGCCGGCATGGTCCGCGCGCCAGGTATCGATCAAGATGAAGAGCACGTTGGGTGCCTGGCGCGCGGGTACGGGACGGGTGCCGCGGACGACGAGGCCGGGCAGCACGAAGGCGAGGGTGAGGGCTGCGAGCACGCAGGCGGGGTGCCCGAGCAGGTCCCAGCGCGCGCGCTCGCACAGCGCTCCGAGCACGCGCGAGCGTCGCGCGCTCACGCTCAGCACGAGCACGAGCCCTGCGGCGCCGAGCGCGGGCAGGTAGGCGCGCTCTTCCGCCCAGCGCTCGAGCGTCAGCCAGGAGAGCCCGAGCGCGCTCCAGCCCTGGAGTTCGGCCTCGCGCCACGCGCGCCAGCCAGCGGTGACCAGCAGGACCAGGGCGAAGACCGTCAGCGTGGTTCCGAGGGTGCGCGCCAGGGCGGAGGGACGGGCAGGGTTCACCGACCCCTTATCGGCACTCTCCGCGCGGAGCTGGTTTGGCCGCCCTTGGCCAGCCCGTCTTTTCCGAGAGCGGCTGTCCCAACCACAGCTCGGGGCCTATCCTCGAACGGTCGGCGTGGCTCGCGCCGACCCGTTCCAGGAGGCCAGGCCATGCGCATTGCCCGGAAGTGGGGCGCTACCTTCCTGCTCGTCGCCATGACGGCGGGCATGGTGCTCCTGCTGGCTCGTGCGCGCGGCGTGGAATCGGGCGCGCCGATCGGCTCGCCCGAGGCCGCGAGTCCTGCCCGCCAGGAGGACCCCGTCGAAGCGATGATCCACGGCTTCGTGGTCTCGAACTCGCTCGATCTCGGGCGCTGGAGCGTGCGTGCCACGCCGCTGCGCTTCGAACCCGTGCCGTCGGTCCACATGGCCGAGATCAACTCGCGCGGGCGCTTCGAGCTCCCCGGCCTCGCCGACATGGATTACCGCGTCGAGCTCGTGGCGGAAGGCGCACCACCCACGGTCCTCGCCCGCGCCGACTACGTCCGTCCGGGCCGGGAAGAGCTCCTGCTCGAGGTCGACCCGCTGCAGCTCGTGCTTTTCGCGAAGGCGTCGGCGTCGAACGAGTAGCGCCGACTTTTTTCCTGCTTTCCAGACCGGATCCCTCCTCGGCGGGGTCCAGTCCGGCATGACCCTTCCCCTGGCCCACCCCACCTTCGAATCCGTTCTCGAGCAAGCCTCCTACGTGCGCGGCCTGGCGCGCGAGCTGGTCTTCGACCCCGATCTGGCGCGCGACGTCGAGCAGCAGACCCTGCTCGCGGCCCTCGAGCACGCCCCGCGCGAGCCGGGCCGGCTGCGCGGCTGGCTGGCGGCGATCGTGCGCAACTGCGCCATCAAGGCCTGGCGCTCCTCGGCGCGCCGCGAGCAGCGCGAGCAGGCCTGTGCGCGCGCCGAGGGCGCGGTGCCCTCGCCGGCCGAGATCCTCGCGGGCGAGGACCAGCGCCGGCTCCTCGTCGAGCACGTGCTCGCGCTCGAAGAGCCGCTGCGCGCGATCCTGATCTTGCGCTTCTTCCAGGAGCTGCCGCCACGCGAGGTCGCGCGCAGGCTCGAACTCCCGGTCGAGACCGTGCGCACGCGCACCAAGCGCGGCCTCGAGCTGCTGCGCGAGCGCCTCGATCGCGAGAAGCGTGGCGGTCGTGCCGCCTGGTGCCTGATGCTCGTGCGCGGGCTCCAGCTGCCCGCGAGCTCCGCACAGCTCGCCGCTGCGCTCGTCTCGTCGTCGCTGGCTGGCGCCGCGGCCGTGATCTTCTCGGCCAAGGTTGCCCTGCCCGCACTCGCCGTCCTGGCGACCGGAGCCATCCTGTGGCATCGGAGCGGCCTCAAGGAGCGTCCGGTGACGCTGGACGATGCCGCTCCTGCCGGCGCGGAAGGACGAGCGGTGAGAGCGGAGGCGCCCGGGACGCTCGTGCCCACGAGGATGGGCGGCCGGCAGGCAGTGACGGCCACGACCGCGAGCGGCCACGAGGCCCCGGCCGCGCTCGCGCAGGGTTCGGAGCACCTCGAAGGCCCAGGCTCGCTGCTCTTGCGCATGAGCTGGCACGACGGCACGCCCGCGGCGGACGTCAGCGCCATGGTCTATTCGGGCGCGGCCGAGGACTTCTACGCGGACGCCCGTGAGGTGCGCACGGGCGCGGACGGGACCTGCCTGATCGAGGGGCTCTTGCCCGGCAACACCAGCGTCTTCGGCCGTGCTGACACGGTGGGGAAAGCCGTCGTGGTGGCCGGGGAAGGAGTGGAGCTCGCGCTCACGATTTCCCTTGGCTTCGACGTGGACGGGATCGTGGTGGACTCGGGCGGCGGGCCGGTGGCAGGGGCAGAGATCGTCGCCGACGATTCCGGCATGGCCTCGGCCGGGGACGTCGTCGCCTGCTCGGGCGCGGACGGGCGCTTCCGCGTGCGCTCGGTCGCCGACGGCCTTTGCTGGCTCTCGGCCAGGGCTCCGGGCTTCGCTTCTTCGGCGCGCTACGTCTTCATGAGCGGCGCCGGCGCCACGCTCGACGTGCGGCTCACTCTCCAGGCGGCCGGTGGAACCCTGACGGGCACGGTGCGGGATGCCGCGGGGCAGGGGATCGCTCACGCCCAGCTCCTCGTCGGAGACGAGAACGCCGGCGCGCACGCGACGGTGCCGGAGGGAGGTCAGGCGTGGCAGCCGGCCGCCAGGCGCGTGAGCGTGGACGAGAACGGCCGTTTCGAGGTTCACGGCGTGGCGGTGGGACCGCAGCCGGTGCGCGTGCGCGCGCGGGACTTCGCGCCCTTGACCGGATCGGCGGAGGTGAGCGCGGGCGAGACCACCGAGCTCGTGATCACGCTGCTCCAGGAGGCGAGCGTCGAGGGCACGGTCACCGATGCGTCGGGAGCTCCGCTCGCAGGCCTCGAGGTCTACTCGGGGAGGGGCGGCTTCCTCGATCGGGTGACGAGCTCCGGCGCGGACGGCAGCTTCTTCGTGCGCGGGCTTCCCTGCGGAGAGTTCGAGCTCCAGGTCGCGAGTGAAGGACGTGGCTCGGCACGTACCACGCTGGTCGGCACGCCTGGCGCGCTCCTGCGCTGGGATCCCGTGCTCGACGGTGGGCTCTCCATCCGCGGCCGCATCGTCGGTGAGGGGATCGATCCGACCCAGTGCGTGGTGCGCTGCGAACGCTTCACGCAGGGCGAGGCGCCCTACTTGCACGACGTTCGTCCGGACGCGCAGGGCGTCTTCGAGTTCACGGGCCTCTCCGACGCGGGCCACCGCCTGGAGGTCCTGGGCGCGGAGCTGTACGTCTTCCCGCTCGCCGTCCGGGACGATCTCCGTCCGGGTGGGGGCGAGACGGTGATCGAGCTCGACCCGGCGCGCTGGCCGTCCGTGCACCTGAAGGGGCGCGTGCTCGATGCGCAGGGAGAGCCACTGCCCGGCGCGGCCGTCGCTCCGCGGCTTCCGGACTCCCTCGGCGGCCCGCTCTTCACGACCGATGCCGCGGGAGCCTTCGACTTCGGCCCCTATCCCCCGGGAAGATGGACGATCCTCGTCCAGGGCGGCCGGGTGGACGAGCTGCGCACCCAGACTGTGGAGCTCGCCCCGGGCCAGACCTGGGACTTCGGGGACCTGCGCCTGCCGTAGACAGGGCGGGCGGCGTCAGACCGTGCGCACTTCCTCCTCCGGCTCGCGGAACTGCAAGGCATGCAGCCGCGCATAGATGCCGCCGTGGGCGAGCAGCTCGGCGTGCGTGCCGGACTCGCGCAGCTTGCCGTGGTGCAGCACGAGGATCTTGTCCGCGCGGCGCACGGTCGAGAGGCGGTGGGCCACGACCAGCGCGCTCTTGCCGCGCAGGAGCGCGTGCGTGGCGGCCTCGATGCGCGCCTCGGTTGCGGAGTCGACGCTGGAGGTGGCCTCGTCGAGGATCACGAGCGAGGGGCCGGCCGCGAGGGCGCGCGCGATGGCGACGAGCTCGCGCTCGCCGGTCGAGAGCGTGGCGCCGCGCTCGGCCAGCTCGGTGTCGAGCCCGCGCGGCAGGCGTTGCACGAAGTCGTTCGCGGTGCTGGCCTCGAGCGCGCGCGCCAGGCTCTCGGGGCTGACGCCGGCGCGGCCCAGCGTCAGATTGTCGCGCACCGTGCCGGTGAAGAGGAAATCCTCCTGCAGCACGATCCCGAGGCGTTCGCGGTAACTCGGCGCGTCCAGCTCGCGCAGGTCGACGCCGTCGATGGTGATGCGCCCCGCGCTCGCGTCGTAGGAACGCAGGAGCAGGTTGACGATGGTCGACTTGCCCGCGCCGGTCGCGCCCACCAGCGCCACGGTCGCGCCGGGCGGGATCTCGAACGAGAGCTCCGCGAGCACGGGCACGCGCGGGTCGTATGCAAAGGAGACGTTCTCGAAGCGCACGTGTCCGCGGAAGGGTTGCGGCAGCGCGCGCGGCGCGGCCGGCGGCTCGACCTGCGGCACCGTGTCGAGGATCAGGAAGATGCGCTCGGCCGAGGCGAAGGCCGACTGCAACACGTTGTAGCGCTCGCCCAGCTCGCGGATCGGGCCCACGAAGACCTGCAGCCAGAACCAAAAGAGAATGAAATCGCCGAACGTGACCTCGCCCGCCAGGATCGCGTAGCCGCCGCGCAGCAGCACGGCGCCCTGGATCAGGACCGTGACCCAGGCCACGATCGGATAGAAGAGCGCGAACAGGAAGATCGTGCGGATGTTGGCCTCGAGGTAGGCGCCGAGGTGCGCGCCGAAGCGGGCGGAGACGCGCTCTTCGCGCCGGAAGACCTGCACCACGCGGATCCCCGACAGCACCTCCTGCAGATAGCCGTTGAGGCGTGCGAGGCGCGCGCGCACGGCGCGGTGGGCGCGGCGCGCGCCGCCGCGGAAGACCAGACTCACGCCGATCAGGACCGGGGTGAGCACGAGCACCAGCGTGGCGAGCGGCGGGCTGACGGCGAACAGGAGCACCATCACGATGGCCACCTTGAGCATGTCGAAGAGCAGCACGATCAGGCCCGAGGTGAAGAGCTCGTTCAGGTTCTCGACGTCGTTCGTGACGCGCGTCACCAGCGACCCGCTCGCGTGGCGGTCGAACCAGGCCAGCTCGAGGCGCTGCAGGTGCGCGAAGAGGTGCAGGCGCAGGTCGTTCACGACGGCCTGGCCCGTGCGCACGAGCTGGTTCTCCTCCAGAAAGCGAAAACCGGCCGCGAACAGCACCACCACCAGGTACGCGAGCCCCCAGCCGAAGAGCGCGCGCAGGTAGGGTGCGGCGTCGAATGCGCCGCCCTCCAGGCCATCACCGGAGCGGGCGCGGGCTTCCTGCGCCGCTCGCACCGGCCCGTCGATGGCGTGCTTCAGCATCCACGGCGCGGCCAGCTCCAGGAAGAAGAGTCCGGCGAGGATCACGAAGCTGAGCGCGAACTTGCGGCGGTGGGGGCGCGCGAAGCGCCACAGCCGCCCGAGCACGGCGCTGTCCCAGGCCTTGGTCGCGATCTCGTCCTGCTCGAGCTCGTCCGGCGGCAGGTTCATCTGGGAGCGCCGGGCTCCAGCCCGGCTCCGGGGCTTTTCCGGGGCGAGGGGAGGACGGAAGAAGAAAGAGAGCAGAGCCGGGCTGGAGCCCGGCGCTCCCGGATGAAAGACATCACAGCACCTCCAGCTCGGCGCTCATGCGCTGGCGTTCCCAGGTCGCGCGGTACCAGCGCGAGCGCTGCAGCAGCTCCTCGTGCGTGCCGAGCGCCTCGGTCCGGCCCTCGCGCAGCACCAGGATCTGCTCCGCGTTGCGCACCGTCGCGAGACGATGGGCCGCCACGACCACCGTGCGGCCGCGGCCGGCGCTCTTCAGGCTGGTGAGCAGGCGCGCCTCGGTCTCGGTGTCGACCGCCGAGAGCGCGTCGTCGAGGATCAACACGCGCGGATCGCGCGCCAGGGCGCGGGCGATGCACGTGCGCTGGCGCTGGCCGCCGGAGAGCGTGACGCCGCGCTCGCCGATGAGCTGCTCGAGGCCGTTCGGGAAGGCGCGCACCTCGTCCGTCATGGCCGAGGTTGCGATCAGGCGCGCGAGCTCGGCCTCTTCCAGCGGCCGTTCGGCGCCGAACTCGAGGTTGGCGCGGAAGGTGTCGGAGAACAGGAAGCTGTCCTGGGGCACGTAGGCCAGGGCGCCGCGCAGGACGTCGAGCGGGAGCTCGCGGATCGGCACCCCGTCCAGACGGATCTCACCCTGGGCCTCGAACAGGCGTCCGAGCAGGTTGAGCAAGGTGCTCTTGCCCGCTCCGGTCGGTCCGACCACGCCCAGAGTCGTCCCGGCCGGGACCTCGAGCGTGATGCCGGTGAGCGCCGGGCGCGCTGCGCCGGCATGGATGAGACCGACGTCGCGCAGCGTGAGGCGGCCCTCGATCTCGGCCGGCACGCGCGGCGCGGTTGCCTCGACGATGTCCGCGCGCTCTTGCAGCACCTCGTCGATGCGCTCGGCGCTGACCACCGCGCGCGGATACAGCCCGGCGATCCAGCCCAGGGCGATCACCGGCCAGAAGACCTTGAAGCCCAGGTCGACGAACTTGAACAGATCGCCGACGGCGAGCGAGCGGTCGATCATGGCCCAGCCGCCGACCACCAGGATCGGCAGGAAGGCGAGGTCGTAGGAGAGGTGGATGGCGGAGTCCTGCAGGCCGCGCGCGCGCCAGGTCGAGCTGGTGCGCGCGGTTCGTCTCGGAGGCGGCGCGAAAGCGCGCGTTCTCGTGCGGCGCCAGGCCGTAGCCCTTGACCACGCGAATGCCGGCGAAGCTCTCCGGGGCGCGCGCGGCGATGTCCGCCAGGCTCTCCTGCACGGCAGTCGAGTAACGCTGGAGCCTGGGCGTCATGACCATCATCGCCAGGGCCACGAAGAGCAGCGGGAAGGTCATCGCCAGCGTGACGGCGGGCGAGATCTGGAACAGCACCCACAGGCTGCCGGGCACCATGAAGAGCGAGCCGAGCACGTACATGCTGCCCGGCCCGATCAGCATGCGGATGTTCTCCACGTCGGAGGTCAAGCGGCTGACGATGTCGCCCGAGCGGCTGCGCACGTGGAAGGCGAGCGAGAGGCGCGTGAGCTTGTCGAACAGTTCTTGTTTGAGCTCGACCTCGACCAGGCGCGAGACGCTCACGATCCACCAGCGCGCGAGATACCGGAACAGGCCCTGCACCGCCGCCACGCCGAGCAGCCAGACGAAGAGGTGCTTCAGGAAGGCCGGGTCCTCCTTGGCCTCGAGGCGCGTGAGCGCGTCACCGATCCACAGCGTGAGGCGGATGTCGCACAACGACGCCAGCGGGATGCAGGCGATGCCGAGCAGCAGGGCCCGGCGATGACGGAGAAAACGCCGGGCGAAGCCGAGGAGCCGCTTCAAGAAGGTTGGGGACCGG
The DNA here is from genome assembly GCA_031413955.1 of Planctomycetota bacterium. Classification (GTDB taxonomy): domain Bacteria; phylum Planctomycetota; class UBA1135; order UBA1135; genus JABFRZ01. Next base: position 13,043 of record JANOGB010000657.1, read on the forward strand.
TCCGGGGGCGGCGCATGGTTCGTCCGAGAGCATAGGCAGGGTGTCCGGGGGGCGCGAATCGAGCAGTCGGGCTCGGGACGGCCCCCCGCAGGGGCAAGGCTTCTGTAACGAGGGCAGAGCCCCCGGAGTTTTTTTCAGGGAAAAGGGTTCCCCCTGTCGATGCACTCCGGGAAGAAGACTTTGCGGGAACTCAACGGTGACCTCGGCTCGTCCATCGCTATCGAGCGGTTGAGTTCGGCGCAAATCCTCCCGGATCGGCCCCAGAACTCGAGCCCCAGAATGGTCCTCTCGCATTCCAGTACCCCCCGGCGCTTCGCCTCCGCGCTTGGCCCGCGGCCGGGTTCCGGGCGCACGGGGCGCGGTCTGAGCTGCCTGCTCACGCCCTTGCACTCCGAGCGCGCCCTGTCGCTGGCCTTGCTCCAGCACCTCGCGGGGGAGCTCCCCGACCTCGACTTCACGCTCGAGGACCGCGACGGCATCGACGTCCTGTGGGTGTGCGGCTACGAGCGCGGCAACACGGCCCTGATCCGCAGGCTGCGCGAGCGCCACCCGCTCGCCTTGCTGCTGGTGACCGCCAGGGAGCCGGAAGAGCTGTGGTCGAGCGAGGTGCAGCGGGCGGGAGCCGACCTCGCGCTCGCCTGGCCCGTCGATCTCGCGCGCCTGAGCCATGTCCTGCACCGGCGCTCGCACCTGCGCCGCGCCTGAGTTTTCAGCCGGGAGCGCCGGGCTCCAGCCCGGCTCCGGGGTTTTTCCGGGGCGAGGGGAGGACGGAAGAAGAAGACGGAAGAAGAAAGAGAGCAGAGCCGGGCTGGAGCCGGGCGCTCCCGGTCGAGCTCGGCAGGACCCTGAGTCTCTGCGCTATCCTGCCGGCGCTTGCCGCACCCGCCGTGCTTCGACGCCGTCGTCTTCGATCTCGACGGCACCCTGATCGCCACCGACCGCTTCTGGATCGAGTCCGCCGAGCGCGGAGCGCGCCGTGCTTTTCGCGCGCTGGGTCTCACCCGCGCCCTGCCGACGCCGGCGCAGTGGCTGGCGCTGGTCGGACTGCCGCTCGAAGTCGGTTTTCGCGCGCTCTTCCCGGAGCTGTCCGAGGTCCAGCGCTCGGCCGTGCTGCGCGCCTGCGTCGAGGAGGAGGAAGCGCTGCTGAGCCGGGAGGGGGTTCCGGCCATGCCGGACGCGCGCGAGGTCGTGCGCAGCCTGCACGAACAGGGGCTCGCCCTCGGCATCGCCTCGAACTGCCAGCAGTCCTACCTCGAGCACATGCTCGACGCGCTCGCCCTGCGCCCGCTCGTGCGTGGCGCCTATTGCCGCGAGACTCCGGGCATCGGCAGCAAGGCCGACATGCTCGCGCGCCTCCTGGTGGACTTCGGCACGCGCAGCGCGGTCATGGTGGGGGACCGCTCGAGCGACCGCGACGCGGCCTGGCAGAACGGGATTCCGCACGTGCACTGCGCCTTCGGCTTCGCCCAGGGCGACGAGTCCGTCGAGGCCGAGGGCTGCGTCGCCAGCCTGCGCGAGCTCTTGCCCCTGCTCGCGCGCCGCGGCCGCTGGATCGCGCACGCCCTGGAGCGCGTCGGCACCTTCGAGGATGCCATCGACGGTGTGACCGTGCGGCAAGGTCTGCGCATCGGCGTCACCGGTGGACCGGCGGCAGGCAAGACGCTCTTCGCGCGCGACGCGGGCCGGCTGCTCGCCGCGCGCGGTTCTCCGGTGGCCGCCGTGTCGCTCGCTGCCTTCGCGCCCGAGCACCCGCGGCCCGACGCGGATCCGCTCGAGGCAACCGTGGACTTGGAACGCCTCGGGAGCGAGCTCCTGCGCCCGCACGAGGCTGGCCAGGAGGTCCGCCTGCCGAGCCCCGATCTGCTCGGACAGGAGCGCGTGCCGGCTGGGGCCGTGTTGTTTCTCGAGGGCGCCTTCCTGCTGGGCTCCAAGCTGCGCACCGGCCTCGACCGCCTGATTCACCTCGCTCTGCCGGAGACCGTGAGCTGGCGCCGGGTCCACGGACGGGACGGCCGGCATCCCGGTTCCGCCGCCGTGTCCGCCGAACTCGAGAATGCCTTCCTGCTCCAGCGCGCGCTCGAACAGCGTTTTCCGCCGCGCGTGGCCGCGGATCTGGTCCTGGACGGGACCAATCCCCTCGGGGCGGACCCACGGCACGAGGCTGCCGAGCTTGGCGCGGGCAACCCGAACCGCTAAGCTGCGCGATCCGGCAGGCTACTTCCCGACCTTTTCACGCCCCGCGCGGCCCCCTTGGCGTGGTGCAGACTGCCACTGCGCTGTGCTGCGATGCCCATGGACACACTGCCCCAGCGTCTGCAACGATCCGTTTCCGGCTCCTTCCACAAGACCGCGTTGCTCCAGAAGCGCGTGCGCGAGCTGATCCGCGGCGCCGCGCCGTTGATCGAGACGCGTGAGCAGAACCCGATCAAGATCGCCTTCCTGGAGATGGAGCGCGGCCTGATCGAGCTCATCCCGGAAGAGGAAAAACCGCTGATCTAGCCGGGGAGGCGCGCCGGCATCCTCATGCCCATGGATCCAGGGCGTGCCCGCACCCGCATCGACCGGCGCCTCGCCCAGCGCGGCGGCGCGCTCGAGTTCCTGCGCCTGCCTTCGGCGCTCTTCGAGGGCTTCACGCGTCTGCGCGCTGCCGGCTACGAGCGCGGTTGGCTCGCGCGCGTCGCGGTCCCGGTCCCGGTCGTCTCGGTCGGCAACCTGACGGCGGGCGGCACAGGCAAGACGCCCTGCGTGGCCTTTCTCGCGCGCAAGCTGGGTGTGCGCGGGCGGCGGGTCGGGATCCTGTCGCGCGGCTACGGCGCCCCGCGCAACGCGCCTCGTCGCGAGAACGACGAGGCGCGCTGGTTCGAGGCGACTTTGCCTGGCGTCGAGCGCGTTCAGGACCCGGATCGGGTCGCGGGCGCCCTCGAGCTACTCTCGCGCGGCGTCGACGTGATCCTGCTCGACGACGGCTTCCAGCACCGGCGCCTGGCGCGCGATCTCGATCTCGTGCTGGTCGATGCGACTCGTCCGTGGGGGCTGCCGCCTCCGAGCGGGGGCGGCGCGCCCGTCCAGGCTTGCCTGCCGCGTGGACTGCTGCGCGAGCCGCCCGCGGCCCTGGCGCGCGCCGACGCGCTGGTGCTCACGCGCACGGACCAGCTCGCCACGCGCGAGCTCGATGCGCTGCGCGCCGAGCTGGAGCGCATCGCTCCGGGCCGCCCGCTGCTGTGTGGCGTGCACCGTCCCGTGCGTCTCTGTGGACCCGACGGCCAGATGCTCGCCCTGGCGGAACTACTCGGGCGCGAGGTCGATCTGCTCAGTGCCATCGGCAATCCCGAGGCGTTCCAGCGCACGCTCGAGGGCCTCGGCGCGCGCGTGGCGAGCCATCGCGTGTTCCCGGATCATCATCTCTACTCGAGCGCAGACTTGACAGGCCTCGGCGTGGGCGGCCGCTGGCTGGTCACGACCGAGAAGGACGCCGTGAAACTGGCGGGATCGCGGGCGCTGCACGTGCTCGGCACCGACTTCGAGCTCGTGGAGGGCGCGCCGGTGCTCGACGCGCTCCTGGACTCGCTGCCGGCTTCCGATGAGCAGAAACGGCGCCACGCGCTGCACGAGGGGCTCCATGGCTGAAGACGCGCTTGCCGTTGGCGGCTTCGAGCTGGATGCGCGTGCGCGCGCGGAATGGCCCGTGCCCTGGCAACCGGTCTGGGGGGAGAGCGCCGGCCTCGGCAGCCGCGTCGGCGACTGGGCCGCGCGCGCTGCGCTGGCCGGCGCGATCCGTCTGCCCGAGGGAGCGCTCGACGTTCTGCTGGCCGCACTCGCGGCCGTGGCCCAGCGCCTCGACCGGCGGCGCACGCGCGCCGCGCACGAGTTCCTGCAGCAGGCCATGGACGCGCTCGCGCCGGAGGAGCGCGAGCGCCTCACGCGTTGCGCCTGGTTGCAGCTCCTGCGCGTGAGCGTGGACACCGAGCGGCTGTTCCTGCGCGTCGCTCCCGAACGCTTGCGCACGCACTTCGAGGTGCGCACGAGTGTGGAGGCGCGCGCCGTCTTCGCGGCGCGGCGCGGATGTCTCCTGGTGAGCCCGCACCTTGGCAACTGGGAGGCGCCGCTCGCGGTCCTCTCCGGGCTCGGTCTCCATCCCGTCTATGTCGTGGCCAAGCCGCCCAAGAACCGCTTCCTCTCGCAGGCCATGCAGGCAACCCGCGAGCGGCGCGGCGTGCGCATCCTGTCGCGCAAGGGCGCGATGAGCGTGGCGCCCGCGATCCTGAAGGCCGGCGGCACGCTCGTGCTCGCGATCGACCAGCGCACCAGCGGACGCGCGCTGCTCGTGCCCTTCTTCGGGCGCCTGGCGCGCTGCGAGCGCGCCCCGGCGGTGCTCCTGAAGCGCCAGCGGGTGCCGATCGTGCTCACCTCCTGCCTGATGGGCGCGCGGCCGCTCTCCTACCTGCTCGAGTTCGGCGAGGTGCTGCACCCCGACCAATGGGCCCGAGCGGAAGTCGAAGAGATCATGCTGCGCGTCAACCAAGGCTTCGAGCGCATGATCCGCGCCAGCCCCGAGCAGTACATCTGGATCCACGACCGATACAAGGACACGCCCAAGGAGCTCGCCTCCGGCGCACCGCCCCGTATCCTGCGCGCTCCCGAACGGAAACCTGATCCATGATCCTCGTAACCGGCGGCGCAGGCTTCATCGGCTCGAACCTCGTGCGCGGGCTCAACCGGCGTGGCCTCGACGACATCCTGGTGGTGGACGACCTCGAGCTCGGCGACAAGCACAAGAACCTCAACGCCCTGCGCTTTCGCGACCTGATCGACTACCGCGACTTCGAGGAGCGTCTCGACTCCTTCCGCTCGGCCAAGATCGAGGCCATCTTCCACCAGGGTGCCTGCTCGGACACGACCGAGAAGAACGGGCGCTTCATGCTGCGCGTCAACTACGAGTACTCGAAGACGCTGCTCGCGTTCGCGCTCGGCCGCTGCCCGTTCCTGTACGCCTCCTCGGCCGCGGTCTACGGCGACGGCCGGCGCGGCTTTCGCGAGGTCGAGTCGTGCGAGGACCCGCTGAACGTCTACGGCTTCTCGAAGCACCTCTTCGACCGCCACGTGCGCCGGCTCCTGCCGCGGCCCGCCACGCAGGTCGTGGGCCTGCGCTACTTCAACGTCTTCGGCCCGCAGGAGAACCACAAGGGCCGCATGGCCTCGGTGGTCTACCAGTTCCACCGCCAGGTGTCGGCCGGCGAGCCGCTGAAGCTTTTCCACGGCTCGCGCGAGTTCCGGCGCGACTTCGTGTTCGTCGAGGACGCGGTCGAGCTCAACCTGTTCTTCCTCGACCGTCCGGGGACCAGCGGGATCTTCAACTGCGGCACGGGCAAGGCGCAGAGCTTCCAGGCCTTGGCCGAGGCCACCGTGCGCCACTATCCGGGCGCGAAGATCGAGGAAGTGCCGTTTCCCGCCGACCTCGCGGGCAAGTACCAGGCCTTCACCCAGGCCGACCTCGCCAGCTTGCGCGGGGCCGGCTACGAGCGCGAGTTCACCGCGCTCGAGAAGGGCGTCGCCGCCTACGTGGCGGTACTGAGGAGCGCAGGCGGCTACCATCGCCTGCCCGACCCCCCGAACATGCACGCATGAACGAACGCGAGCTCTGCGCGCGCCTCGAGACCCTCCCGCGCCCGCGCGTCCTGATCGTCGGCGATCTGATCCTGGATCGCTACGTGTGGGGCACGGTCGAGCGCATCTCGCCCGAGGCGCCGATTCCGGTGCTGGCCGCGCGCGCGACCGAGGCGCGCCTGGGCGGCGCCGGCAACGTGGCCGCGAACCTGCGCGCGATGGAGGCCGAGGTCGAGATCCTGGGCGTGATGGGCAAGGACGCGCGCGGCGCCGAGCTGGGCGAGCTCTTCGCTGCGATCGCCGTCGAGCAAGAAGGCGTGTTGCGCCTCGCCGACCGCCCGACGACCGAGAAGACGCGCATGCTCGGCTCCGGGGCGCAGATGCTGCGCGTCGACTGGGAGGAGGCGCGCGAGCTCGCCGCGGCCGACGCCGCGCGGCTCGTGCAGGGCATCGAAGCGCGCGTGCGGCGCGCCGGCGCGGTGGTGCTCTCGGATTACGGCAAGGGCGTTCTGTGCGAGTCCGTGCTGCGCGCCGTGATCGACGCCGCGCGCGCGGCCGGCGTGCCCGTGCTGGTGGACCCGAAGGGCCTGGACTACGCGCGCTACCGCGGCGCGACCCTGCTCACGCCGAACCGCAAAGAGGCCGAGGAGGCGCTGCACCGCAAGCTCCCGAGGCTCGCCGACATGCCCCAGGCCCTGCGCGACCTGATGAGCGTGGCCGGCGTCGACGCGGCCGTGATCACGCTCGGTCCGGACGGCATGGCCTACCGCTGCGTCGGGAGAGGCCCCGAGAGCCGTGATGATCCGGAGAACGTCGGCCACGTCTCGACCGTGGCGCGCGCGGTCTTCGACGTGACTGGCGCGGGCGACACGGTCATCGCGCACCTCGCGCTGGGACTCGCCGCGGGTCTCGAGTTCGAGGCCTGCGTGCACCTCGCCAACCACGCGGCCGGGATCGTGGTCGGAAAACCCGGCGCGGCCTCGGTCACGCGCGCCGAGCTGCGCGCCATGCTCGCCGCCGTGTTCGAGCGTGGCTCACGCGGCACGGGCTGCGCGCTGGAGCTGCCCGAGCTCCTGCGCCGGCGCACCGAGTGGCGTGCCGAGAAGAAGCGCGTGGTCTTCACCAACGGCTGCTTCGACGTGCTGCACGCCGGGCACGTGGCCTACCTGCGCGAGGCGCGCGCGCATGGCGATGTGCTGGTGGTCGGCGTGAACGACGACGCCTCCGTGCAGCGCCTCAAGGGCGCCGGCCGCCCGATCAACCCGCTCGCGGACCGCATGACGGTCCTCTCCGCGCTCGAGATGGTCGACGCCGTCGTCGCCTTCGCCGCGGACACGCCGCTCGAGCTCGTGCAGGCCGTCACGCCCGACGTGCTGGTCAAGGGCGAAGACTGGCGCGACAAGGGCGTGGTCGGCCGCGAGTGGGTCGAGCGTCACGGCGGCAAGGTCGTGCTGGCCGCGCTGCTCCCGGGCCGCTCGACCAGCGCGATCGTCGAGCGCATGCGCGGCGCGCCACCCGCTGCGGACAAGAGCTGTGCGCCGGAAGCGAAGCCGCGCAGGGCTCCGCGCTGAGGGCGAGCCCGGCGCACGATCCCGGCCCCGGCGAAGGCCGAGCACGGCCTGCAACCCAGCTCGTACGTCCCGAGCTCGCAGGAGACGCGTCAAACGCCTTCGAAAGGCCGCTCTCGGAGGAACAATGGGGTCATGACGTCGCCTGCCGCGCTGCTCGCTCTCGTTCTGTGCCTGCAACCCGGACCGCAGATGTCCGCGGCCGCCTTCGCGAAGTCGTTCGCGGACAAGGTCGTAGAGAGCGGCGTGCCCGGGGCGGCGCTCGCGGTCTTCCAGGACGGCAAGGTGATCTACCAGCAGGCCGCCGGGCTCGCGGACGTCGAGCGCATGGTCGCGTACACGACCGAGCTCGCCTTCGAGATCGGCTCGCTCTCCAAGCAGTTCACCGCCAGCGCGAGCTTGATGCTCGTGGCCGAGGGCAAGCTGGCGCTCGAGACCCCGATCGGCTCGATCCTCGCCGATCTCCCGGAGCCCTGGCGCGCGGCCACGGTCGAGCAGGTGCTGCACCACACGTCGGGCATCCCCGACTACGAGGAGATCGCTGGCTACGACTTCTACAACCAGCCTCGTTCGGCCGCGGACATCATCGGTAGGGCCTCCGAGCGCAAGCCCGCCTTCCTGCCCGGGGACCGCTTCGAATACAGCAACACGGGCTACTACCTGCTCAGCTTGATCGTGGAGAAGGCGAGCGACCTTGCCTTCGATCGCTTCCTCGCCACGCGGATCTTCACGCCGCTCGGGATGAGCTCGACCTACACGCTCGAGCGGCCGGCTGGCGTCCGCGTGGCGACCGGGTACCACAGTCGCAGCGGAACGCGGACGGCCCAGCCGCCCATGGCCTGGAGCTCGACCCTCGGCGCCGGCGGGATCGTCTCGACGCTGGCCGACATGCTGCGCTGGGACGAGGCGCTCTACACCGATCGCCTCCTGCCCGGGCCATTGCGCGCGAAGCTGTGGGAGCCGGCCAGGACCAACGACGGCACCACGATTCCCTACGGCGCTGGCTGGTTCAACGACCGCACGCGCGACCTCTTGCACCTCACGCACTCCGGGCAGACCAACGGCTTCTCGTGCTACTACCTGCGCTTCCCCGAGCAGCACCTGGCGGTGATCTTCCACTACAACACGTATGGCGGACGGACCGGCTCCATCCCCCCGGCGGCGGCCGCGCACTTCCTGCCCGCGCTCAACTACTACTCGCTCCCGGTGCCGGATGACGCGGACCCCGGCTGCACCGCCGAGCACATGGCGGCGCTACGGCAGGCGGTGCTGAAGGAGGGCGAGCTCGAACTCCTGGGCGTCGGCATGCGCCGCTTCGCGACCGAGGCGAGCTTCGCAGGCCAGCGCGAGCCCTTGCGCCCCCTGCTGGACTCGTCGCGCTCGTTCCGCCTCTTGCGCATGCGCCCCCTCGGAGTAGGCACGGATGCCGTCGAGGAGTTCCTCTACCGCCAGGCCCACGACTCGGGCGAGACCTTCTGGACGATGCGCTTCTCCGAGGGCGTCCTGGTCTCGCTGAACTGGGAAGACGAGTAGCTGGCCTTCGGATCTCGCCCCAACGCAATGTCGACCTTCGGCGTGCGCGGCACCTGGTTCCCGGACAGGGCGAGGCCGAGGACTCGTGCAGGCGATGTTCGTCGACGATCGCGCTCGCCCCGGATCCTGATACGCCTGCTGATCGTCAGGCGAGATCGTCGAGCGCTCGACGGCGCACGTCCCTTGGAGTCACGACGACCAAGGCACGGTGCAGCTCCGGCTCGGTCCGGAGCACGTCCCGGAGCCGCCTCCACTTCTGGTTGGCGCTCCACCCTCCCATGCGCAGCAGCACGATTCCGGAACTGCACTTCCTTTGGCGGAAGACCAGCTCTGCAAAGCCCTTGTCGTTCGTCAGGAGCACGCGCTCCTCGCTTCGGGCGAGGGCGCGGACGACTGCGTCCTCCGCGCCTGGCATGGTCTCCACGACGGCCTTCACGTCGTTCCCTGCGGCTCGGAGCTCGCGCACGATGTGCCCCTCGATGCTTTCGTCCGCGAGAAAACGCCGGTTTGCGCGGCGCCGCAGATCGGACGCTAGGAGGGGAGCAGCGACCGGGCGTACGCCACGGAAGCGAGAACGTCCTCCCGCGCGAGGTGCGGATAGTCCTCCAGGATTTCCTCGATCGGGACGTCTGCGGCCAGCTTCTCCAGGATCAGGTCGACCGTGATGCGGGTGCCCTTGATGACGGGCTTCCCGACCATGATGTCCGGGTTCTGCTCGATGCGGTCGAGGGGGTTCGGCTGCTTGCGCTTCTTGGACATGGCGGGGTGCCGGTAGGGGCCGAGGCGAGCCTACCACGGAGGCGGTTGGCCGAAGGGAGGGGCGAGGGAGGGGCACACGGCGAAGACCTCTCCGTGCGGCTCACGGTTGCGGGGAAACGCAGGAAGATCAGGTTTTCTCGCAGCCTCGAGGCCCCGGCTGCGCTCCCAGTGAGGGGCCTCACCCGTACGCTGGCGCGGTGATACCCTGCGCTTCGAGGTGTCGGGCAACGACCTGATCGCAGTAGAGATCGACTCGGGTGACGGCTCGCGACCTACCACCTGGATCCGTCGATCCTCGCCATCGAGCATGTCTACAACCGCGACGGTGCCGCGCCGATCCTCGCGCCGACCGATTTCACGGTGACGATCACGGCCACGGATACGACCGGGCTCTCGACCACGCTCACGCGCACGGTACACGCCGTGCCCTTCGACGGGTCGGAGCTGAAGAAGGTGCGCGTGCGCTGAAGGCGATCCGCGGCTGGCGAGCCGTGTGAGTTCTGTTAGCTGGCCGTGAGGTCGGGGCACGGGTTGACGCCCGTCCGGTACATTCGGGGGATGCCCACGCCCAGCACGAATGGAGACAGCGCTCCCGACGTCGTCGTCATCGGCGGCGGCCCCGCCGGGTCCACGGTTGCGACCCTGATGGCCCAGCAGGGGCTGAAGGTGCAGCTCTTCGAGCGCGAGCGCTTCCCGCGTTTTCACATCGGCGAGTCGCTCATCCCGGAGACGTACTGGGTGCTCGAGCGCCTCGGGATGCTGCCGAAGATGAAGGCCAGCCGCTTCGTCAAGAAGTACAGCGTCCAGTTCGCCAACGCGAGCGGGAAGCACTCGGCGCCCTTCTACTTCTGGGACAACAAGCCGCACGAGTGCTCGCAGACGTGGCAGGTCGTGCGCAGCGAGTTCGACCACATGCTGCTGCAGAACGCGCGTGAGCACGGCGTCGTCGCGCACGAGGGTGTACGCGTGCGCGAGGTGCTCTTCGACGGACCGCGTGCCTCCGGCATCCGTATCCAGGAGGAGGACGGGCAGACGCGCGACGTCCACGCCCGCGTGGTGGTCGACGCCAGCGGCCAGTCGGGCATTCTCATGAACAAGCTCGGCCTGCGCCTGTGGGATCCGCTGCTCGACAAGGGCGCGATCTGGACCTATTGGCAGGGCGCTTACCGCGACAGCGGCAAGGACGAGGGCGCGACCATGGTGCTGCAGACCGGGGACCGTACGGGCTGGTTCTGGTACATCCCGCTGCACGACGACCGTGTCAGCGTGGGCGTGGTCAAGCCGTTCGACACGCTGTTCAAGGGCAAGCGCCCGCACGAGGAGGTCTACCTCGAGGAGGTCGAGCACTGCGTGGCCGTGAAGCAGCGCATCGCCCCGGGCAAGCGCATCACCGGCTACTTCGCGACCCAGGACTACTCCTACCGCTCCACCCGGGTGGCGGGCGAGGGCTGGGTCCTGGTGGGCGATGCCTTCGGCTTCCTCGATCCGCTCTATTCCTCGGGCGTGCTGCTCGCGCTCCGTTCGGGGGAGATGGCGGCCGACGCGATCGTGGAGGGCCTGAAGGAGAACGACCTCTCCGCGGCCCAGCTCGGCAAGTGGGGCCCGGGCTTCAACCAGGGTGTCGACCGCATGCGGCGGCTCGTGTGCGAGTACTACGACGGCTTCAGCTTCGGCCAGTTCGTGAAGCGCTTCCCCGAGCTCTCCGGGACGGTCACCGACCTCCTGATCGGCGACCTCTTCACGGAGCGCGTCGACCGGGTGTGGGGGCCGATGGAGTCGATGTATCCGAACGGCAAGCGCGCACCCGTGAGGTGGGACGAGGGGCAGGCGCCCTCCGAGGAAGTGAAGCACAACGAGCTGATCCTCCCGGCCGGGCCGCGACCCTGATTCGATTCACCTGGGAGCGCCGGGCTCCAGCCCGGCTCTGCTTCTCCTCTTCTTTCCTTCCTCCCCGGAGAGCGGAACGAGCCAAGAATCAGAGCCGGGC
>JANOGB010000658.1:0-4121 GCA_031413955.1 Planctomycetota bacterium
CCGTAGGTGTCGATCTTGGCCACCACTTCCTGACCGACGTAGCAGCCCTTGTCGAGCGCGAAGGCGTGCTCCAGCCCGGCCTCCTGCGGGTAGACGTTCTCGTCGAGGTCCTGGCCCGACAGCGCACGCCCGGCCTCGACCCGCAGGCTGTCGCGCACGACCAGGCCGCAGGGCGTGGCGCCGCCGGCGAGCAGCGCGTCCCACAGCTCGGCGACCCGCTGTGGGCCACAGTCCAGACGCCACACGTCTGGCCCGAGGGCCACGAGCACGAGCTCGGCGCCGCGCCAGGGGAACGCACGCCAGGCGCAGGGCTCGAGCTCGACCTCGGTGCCCACGAGACTCGTGACCAGCGCGCTTGCCGCGGGACCCGAGAGTTGCAGGGGAGCGTGAGCCGCGCTCGTGTCGCGCAGGCGCACGTCCTCGGAGAAGTGGTAGCGCTCCAGGGCCGCCAGCAAGGCTGGAGCCCGGCCGGGCGGAGTCGAGAGTTCGAAGTGCTCGGCGTGGCGCTGGAGCTCGAAGTCGAACAGGATCTTGCCCTTGGGCGAGAGCAGCAGGTTCGCATTGCCTTGCCCGGAGATCAGCTTCTTGACGTGGTTGGCCAGCAAGCGGTGCAGGAAGTCGGCCGCATCCCGGCCGTGCACCGCCACGCGCCCGCGGTCGCTCGCGTCGAGCAGTGCACAACCTGCGCGCGCGGCGACGTACTCGGCCGGCACGTCGCCGAAGGCGAGCGCCGTGACGCAGCCCGGGGCCTCGGGCCGGTCGGCCAGGCGCGCGCCGCGCGCACGGAAGAGCTCGAGCAACGGGGAGCGGTCCATGGGGCGGGAATGATAGGAAGTCCTGGCCGCAATCCGCGCGCGTTCGCCCGGGGCGGCGCTTTTCCTTTCACGTCCTCCCCTGCCGTGCATCCAGGCCTGGAGCCTCCCTCCGTGGACGAGTCCGAAGTCATCGCGCGCGTCCTGGCGGGAGAGCGCGAAGCCTTCCATGTCCTGCTGCAACGACACAACGCCTCCGTGTTCGCGACCCTGTGCGCGGCCCTCGGACAGCGCGAGGACGCGCGGGAGGTGTTGCAGGAGACCTGGCTGCGTGCCTACCAGCACCTGGCGCGGCTACGGGAGCCCACGCATTTTCGGGCCTGGCTGCTCACGATCGCGCTCAACCTGGCGCGCGCGCGGCACCGGCGGGCGAGCGCGCAGGGACTCGAGCCCGGCGACGAGCACGAACCCTGCGCCGTTCTCGAGCACGAAGACCGGCTCGAGCAGCACGAAGAGCTCTCGGCCCTGCGCCGGTGCATGGCCGAGCTGCCCGCGCGGCAACGCCAGGTGGTCGACTTGCGCGTGAACCACGAGCTCTCCCACGCCGAGATCGCGCGCCTGCTCTCGATCAGCGAGGAAGCCTCGCGCGCCAACTACTATCAGGCCCTGAAGCGACTCAAGGAAGCGCTGCAGGGGCACGGAGGCAGCGAGTATGCATGAGACCCGACGTCCTGGCTGCGCGCGCGTGCGCACACGCCTGGCGCTCGCCCTGGATGGCGGCCTCGCGCCGCTCGAGGCGACACTCGACCGCGGGCACCTCGAGGCCTGCGTGGAATGCCAGCGCGAGCGCGCGCAGCACGAGCGCTTGCTGGCAGCGATCCGCCAGGTCTCGGTCCCGCGCGAGGCCGACCTCGTCTCGCACGAGGCCGACCTCGAACTCGTCTCGGCTGCGGTGCGTGCGCGTCTGCCCGCGCTGCCTGCGCTCCGGCGTGAGCCCTGGTGGTCGGCTCCTTCGACCCTGGTCGCCGCGGCGGCGGCCGTGCTACTGATCGTGCTGCTGGCGACGATGGGCACGGACTCGACTCCGCGTTCCGTCGATCTCGCCACCCTGGATCGACTCCTGGAGCGGCTGCCGAGCTGGGCGGACGTCGTTCGCGGGCTGAACACGCTCCCACGCAGCTTCTCCTGAACCCCACCACTGGTAGACACGCTGAAGTCATGAAGAGCGTCATGCGGAAGGTCGGGCGGGTGCTGACGCGTCCATCCGCCCTGGGGGGAGCTTTCCTGGGCGCGGCGCTCGTCGCCGCGCAGCCGGAGGGGACGGGGCTGCTCGGCCTGATCCTCGGCTGGCTCTACGGCGTGATCGTGGGGGGGCTCCTGCGCTTGTTTCGCGTGCCCGCCGGAGCGTATCCGCTCATCGGCTTGATCTCTGGGCCCTTGCCGTTCGCGCTGCTCATGCCCGTCTCCGCGAGCCAGGACGAGCGCGGCTTGATCTGGGTGGGGATGCTGGCGGGGCTGGTTCTCGGGTGCGTGGAATGGGCTCATGCTCGGTATCTCGCGGCGCGGGAAATGCCTCCCGGATCGGGACGGAGCGAGGAGTAGTCCGCTCCATCCGTGCGCGCCGTGGGAAGGCCAGCCTCGGCTTGACTTGGCCACCCGTCCCGGCACACTGCCTCGCTTGATTCGCGCAGGAAGCGCGTTTCACCCCTGCCTACCCCCGGCGCCGGCCGCGTCGCTCGCGCGAACGTGGCCCGCCGCCCCCAGCGAGCCCCCCCGGCATGATCCCGCGCCGCCACCCACGCGCCGCCCTCCTCGCGGCGGCCGCGCTGTCCTCGACCCTCGCCTGCAAGTTCGAGCCGGACACGCCCGAGCTGCACTACTCCCTCAACGCCAAGGCCCTGGAGAGCAATTCCGACCTGGCGGGCGACCCGGGGGCGCAGGCGCAGCTCGCTGGCGCGCTGGAGATGATGTTCGGGACGCCGAAGAACCCGCGCCTCCTGGCCCTCTCCGAGTGGCTCGCGGACGGCTTCGACCCGAGCTACTGGGGGGAAGACCTCGTCAAGGCGGACGAGGGCGCCTGGCAGGCCCTGATCGCGAGCAACCGCTCCGCCTACCACGCGCAGCTCACGGCCATCCGCGCCGGGAACTTCGACCAGCTGCGCGAGCCGCGCTTCGCCAGCGACCTGTGGGGCTGGTGGCTCGAGCTCAGGTCCCGTATCGACGAGCAGGGTCCGGACGCCGCCGGTGAGGGCGGAACGCTGCGCGACGAGGCCGTGCGGCTGTTCGAGGAGTACTACCCGACGCTGGCCAACTCGGCAGCCCTGTACAAGAACCAGTGCTTCCACTGCCACGGTACGGAGGGCGGTGGCGACGGTTCGACCAGCCGCTTCCTCGAGCCGCGCCCGCGCGACTATCGCCCGGGCAAGTTCAAGTTCACGGCCCTCAAGGGCAAGGCGCGTCCGCGCCACGAGGACGTCTTCCGCATCCTGGCCGAGGGCATCTACACGACCGCGATGCCCTCGTTCCGGCGCTTCTCGGACGCCGAGCTCCATGGGCTGGTCGACTACGTGCGCCTGCTCTCGATCCGCGGCGAGACCGAGATCCTGCTGGCGAGCTTCTACAGCCCGGACGAGGGCTTCACCTTTGACAACGTCGAGGAGAACTACCTCGACGTGGTGGCCAAGTGGCGCGCGGCGTCCGAGCAGCTCATCGCCTTCGAGGGGCCGATCCCGGAGGCCACGCGAGAGCGGATCGAGCACGGCCGCGCGCTCTTCACCACGCCGGGCGAGAAGGGCGGCGCAAACTGCGTGAGCTGCCACGGAACGAGCGGCCGCGGCGACGGTCCTTCGGTGTGGGAACCCGGCAAGGTGGGCGTGGAGTTCACCAAGGACGACTGGGGCAACCAGATCCAGCCGCGCGACTTCACGCGCGGCGTGTTCCGCTTCGGGCGCCGCCAGATCGACCTCTACCGCCGCATCTACGCGGGCATCAATGGCACGCCCATGCCCGAGCACTTCGGCATGACCATCACCGAGAACGGCCAGGCGCGTACGATGACCGAGGACGACATCTGGGACCTCGTGTTCTTCGTGCGCGAGCTGGCGACGCAAGCGCCCCTGGTCGCCCACGAGGGCGGTGTGCAGGGCAAGGGGAGCCACTGACCATGAGGCACTTCCTGCTGCGCGTGCTGGCCACGCTGCTGTTCTTGGCCGTGCCGGTCCTGGGAGTCTGGACCTTCGTGAAGGCCGAGGTCGGCGCGTACGCCGACGCCTCCAGCGCCGCGGTCAGATCGACCGGTGCCAGGCACTTCGGGCACTTCGCCGACCGCTCGGCGGTCAGCCCGTCCGGGAGTTTCAACCGCTTGCCGCA
>JANOGB010000659.1:0-3606 GCA_031413955.1 Planctomycetota bacterium
CGCCCGACGGGCACTCGAACTGGCGGTGGCATGGGCCTACAAGCACGACGCCGCACTGAAACTGCCGTATCAGGACAATCTGTCGGCGCTGATCCACGAGCCGAGCTTTAAGCAGACCGCGGGCGAGGCGGTGTTCAGCAAGGCGCGGGTCATCAACACGCTGGGCAACCGCGCTGTGCACGGACACCGGGCGATCCCGCCGGACGACGCCGTGGTGGCCGTGCGCGAGCTCTTCCATATCACGTACTGGTTCGCCCGTACTTATGGACGCATGGGGCGCCCGGCGCCCGGGCTCGCGTTCAATGCGGCTGCACTGCCCAAGGCAACGCCCGCCCCCAGCCAGACGGCGGAGCAGCTGCAGCGGCTCGAAGCAGGTTTGCGCGAGCGCGACGAGAAGCTCGCAGCCTTGCTGGCCGACAAGACCACGCTCGACGAAGAGCTGAAGCGCCTGCGCGCCGAGGTGACCGCGGCGAAGCAGGCGGCCGCGGCGCAGCCGGACACGCACGACTACTCAGAGGCCGAGACCCGCGACTATTTCATCGACCTCCTGCTCAAGGAGGCCGGCTGGCCGCTCGACCAACCGCGGGACCGCGAGTTCGAGGTCAGCGGTATGCCCACCGTTGCAACTGGGGGGTCCGGCAAGGGATTCGTCGACTATGTGCTCTGGGGCGATGACGAAAGGCCGCTAGGACTCGTCGAAGCCAAGCGCACCCGGCGCGACGCGCGCGTGGGCCAGCAGCAGGCGAGGCTGTACGCGGACTGCCTGGAGCGCCAGTTCGGCCAGCGCCCGCTGATCTTTTACTCCAACGGCTACGAGCACTGGCTCTGGGACGACACGAACTACCCGCCGCGCGCGGTGCAGGGTTTCTACAAGAAAGTGGAGCTGGAGCTTGCGATCCAGCGGCGCAGCACACGCAAGCCACTTGCAGCCGGCGAGATCAATCCCGCCATCGTCGAGCGCTACTACCAGACTCGCGGTATCCGGCGCATAGCCGAGGCCTTCGAGCGAGACCACGACCGCAAGGCGCTGGTGGTCATGGCCACCGGCGCGGGCAAGACGCGCTCCGTCATTGCGCTCTGTGATCTCCTGATGCGCTGCAACTGGGTCAAGCGTGTGCTGTTCCTCGCCGACCGCGTCGCTCTGGTCAGGCAGGCAGTGAACGCGTTCAAGCTGCACCTCCCCGACTCGCCGCCAGTGAACCTGGTCACCGAGAAGGACGCCGAGGGGCGGGTCTTCGTCTCCACCTATCCGACGATGATGGGGCTGATCGACGAGACGCGAGACGGGCAGCGCCGCTTCGGCGTCGGGCACTTCGACCTCGTGATCATCGACGAGGCCCACCGCTCGGTCTTCCAGAAATACCGCGCCATCTTCGACTACTTCGATGCCCTGCTGGTCGGGCTCACGGCCACGCCGAAGGATGACGTCGATCGCAACACCTACGGCCTGTTCGACCTCGAGACGGGCGTGCCCACCGACGTCTACGCACTCGAGGACGCGGTGCGCGAGGGCTACCTCGTGCCGCCGAAGGCCGTCTCGGTGCCGCTCAAGTTCCAGCGCGAGGGCATCCGCTACGACCAGCTCTCGGACGAGGAGAAGGAGCAGTGGGACGAGCTCGAGTGGTCCGAGGACGGCGCCGTCCCCGACCAGGTCGAAGCCCAGGCCGTCAACAAGTGGCTCTTCAACCAGGACACGGTCGACAAGGTGCTCGCGCACCTGATGACGCGCGGGCTGAAGGTCGCCGGCGGCGATCGCCTCGGTAAGACGATCGTCTTCGCCAAGAACCATCAGCACGCGGTGTTCCTGCAGGAGCGCTTCGACGCCAACTACCCGCACCTGAAAGGGCAGTTCGCGCGCGTGATCGACTTCCAGGTCGAGTACGCGCAGAGCCTGATCGACGACTTCTCGAATCCCGCCAAAGCGCCACACATCGCCATCTCGGTCGACATGCTCGACACGGGCATCGACGTGCCGGAGGTGGTCAACCTGGTGTTCTTCAAGCTCGTGCGCTCGAAGACGAAGTTCTGGCAGATGCTCGGGCGCGGCACGCGCTTGCGGCCGGATCTCTTCGGCCCGGGGCGCGACAAGGAGTGCTTCTACGTCTTCGACTTCTGCCAGAACCTGGAGTACTTCAGCCAGGATATCGACGCGGCCGAGGCGGCGGCAGCCGAACCGCTGGGGAAGCGGCTGTTCAGCACGCGGGTCGATCTGATCGCGGAGATCGATGCCAAGCTCGTCGGTGAGGCGGCGGCGGCGCGAGTGGGCGAAGGCTCGGAGCTCGATGTGCTGCGCGACGAAACCGCCGCCCTGCTGCGGACCCAGGTCGCCGGCATGAACGTGAACAACTTCATCGTGCGCCCGCGACGCCGCTGGGTCGAGAAGTTCAGCCACACGGAAGCCTGGACGAAGCTGGGTGAAGAGGACAAGAGCGAGCTCGCGCAACACGTGGCCGGCCTGCCGAGCGAAGTCGTCGACGAGGACGAGGAGGCGAAGCGCTTCGATGTGCTGATCCTGCGGCTCCAGCTCTGCCTGCTGCGCGGCGATCCCGGCTTCGAGCGCTGGCGCGATCGGGTGCGCGCGATCGCGGGCTTGCTCGAGGAGAAGGCCAGCATCCCGATGGTGCGCGTGGAGCTGGCCCTGATCCAGGAGCTCCAGACCGAGGAGTACTGGCAGGACGCGACCGTGCCGATGCTCGAGAGCGCGCGGCGGCGCCTGCGCGCGCTCGTGAAGCTGATCGAGAAGGCCAGTCGACAGGCCGTCTACACCGACTTCGAGGACGAGCTCGGGCGCGAGATCGAGGTCGACCTACCCGAGCTCGCCTTCGCCGACTTCGAGCGTTTTCGCGCCAAGGCGCGCCAGTTCCTGCGCGAGCACGAGAACCTCCCGGCGGTGCGCAAGCTGCGCGGCAACGAGCCGCTCGCGCCGGGCGACCTCGAGCAGCTCGAGCGCGTCTTCGTCGAGGCCGGCGTCGGCTCCGCGGCCGACGTGCAGCGCGCCAAGCACGAGAGCCAGGGCTTCGGCTTCTTCGTGCGTGCCCTGATCGGGATGGACCGGGAAGCCGTGCGCCACGCGCTCGGGCGCTTCGTGTCCGGCCGGACCCTCACGGCGGAGCAGATCGAGTTCGTCGACATGATCGTCGAGCACGTCGCCCGGCATGGAGCCATGGACCCGGGGCTGCTGTACGACTCGCCCTTCACGGACGTGCATCCGCGCGGGCCGGAGGGCCTGTTCTCGTCCGCGCAGGTGGACGAGCTCGTGGCCGTGCTGGCGGAGATCCGCGGCCGAGCCGCCTGAACGGGCGCCTCTCGCTCGCGGGCGATCAGACCGCCACCATCCGCGCTCGGCCCCTGGAGAACCACCCATCGACATCGGAACCCCCGCCCCGGACTTCACGCTCAAGACCCACAGAACGGAGCCGGGCTGGAGCCCGGCGCTCCCGGTCGATCAAGCCTGCTTGCGCAGGTGCCACGGTCCCGTCAAAGTCGCTGCCGCCCGGTAGGCCGCGGGAGCGCAGGGCATCGCAAGGGCGGCCGCGGTAGCACGGAGGTCTACGGAGTGGGTCGTGAAGACGCCGAGGGTGCCGCAGGCGAGTGGATCCGGGCAGG
>JANOGB010000660.1:0-1909 GCA_031413955.1 Planctomycetota bacterium
TTTCAACGTCGTTCGCAAGCACGTATTTGACTTACGACAATCTCCATCGACATAACTCGCGCAATTCACGACTTACGTCGATGCCAAAGCGCGTAAGTCGATGCTCACAAAAACAAAAGAACAGGAAACAGAGCCGACCCCATGGCGCTCCCGCCGATCATGAACGGTGAACCGAAGATCCACCAACGCTGCCCGAGGAGATCAAAAAGAAAAGAAAGCCAAACTCAAGGTGCGGAAAGTAGGGTGAATGGGTTCTTGGCGAACGCCTTCGGGCTCCACAACGTTCATGGGAACGTATGGGAGTGGTGTCTGGATGGCTACGACGGCAGCTTCTACAGGCAAGGCGCGACCAAGGACCCGGTGTCGCCTCCGGAAGGCTCCTCCGACCGCCTCAACCGCGGTGGAGGCTTGACCGACGCGGCCGTGAGCGCGCGCTCGGCGAACCGCGGCGACAACTCGCCCGGGACCGCCCACTTCTCCCTCGGCCTCCGTCCCGCCAGGACGATCGCGCCTTAGAGGCTTCACCCATTCGCCACTGCGGAGAGCGACGGGTACCTTGACGGCGAGGCGGGAGCCCGAAGCCGTGCGCAGCCGGCGTAGGGCGATCCGCCGGAGGGTCCGCAGCCCCTCGAGATCGTGCGCCAACGTCCCGAGAGCTTCTCGTCACTCGAAGCTCGAAGTCACTGCGCGGCGAGAACCGCGCTCGGTCGACGCATCTCTACCGAGCTACTGGTCAAGATGGTGGGCCACACTGGATTTGAACCAGTAACTTCCACGCTGTGAACATGGCACTCTACCGATTGAGTTAGTGGCCCGCGTTCGAACCCGCAGGGCCGCGTTCGAACGGAGAAGAGGGTAGAGCGGGACGCCGGGGCTGGCAAGCGCTGCGCTACTTCGTGAGGCGCGTGCGCGTCAGCTCGTGCAGGTGCGACTCGGCGCGGCGCAGGAGCATGCGCACGGCGTCCTCGGAGCGGCCATCCATCAGGTCGCCGGCCTCGCGCAACGACAGGCCCTGGAAGAAGACCAGGGTGATCGCCTTGCGGTGATCGGGCGAGAGCTCGTCCAGAGCCTCGCGCAGGATCTTGAACTCTTCCTCGCGCGCCAGGGTCTGCGTGACCGTGAGGTCCGGGCTGGCTGGATCGAAGCGCTTCAGGTCGTCGGAGTCCCCCAGCTTCACCTCGTCGGAGCGCTCGCGGCCGATGTCGCGCTTGGTCGCGCCGTAGTACTCGGCCTTGTCGCGGATCTTGTTCTGCAGGATCTGCACCAGCCAGCGCAGGAACGAGCCCTCGCCGCGGTACTGGTACTGGCCGAAGTCGCGCGTGGCCTCGCGGAAGGTGGTCTGGGCCAGGTCGTCCGCGTCCTCCTTGCGGCGCAGGCGCGGGCCGATCTTGCGGCGCGCGAGCTCGACCATCAGGCCGTGGTGGGCCGCGAAGAGCTCGTTCAGGGCCTCGCAGTCGCCGGTCTTGGCGCGCTCGATCAGCGCCGATGTCGCCAGCGATGCGGGCAAGCCGAGGTCGCTGGAGCGCAGCTCGGGCCGTTCACCCGCCGCCCGGGCAGCGGGGATGACCTCGTCGGGGTCGTTCGGGGGGCTGTCGGTCATGACTCTCTCGGTTCCTCCAAGGATACGGGGCGAAGCCCGTTCCGGACGTGCGGAGTTTGTTCGGGCTCCACGGAGGAAGCCGGCCATTCTCGCACACGAATGCAGGCAGCGGGAAAGGACTACGAGCGCCGGCCCGCAAGGTCAAGAAACTGGGCCTCGTCCAGGACCGCCAGACCGAGTGCCTCGGCCTTCTTGCGCTTGCCGCCGGCGTCGGCCCCGACCACCACGAAGTCTGTGGCCTTGCTGACGCTGGAAACCACGTGGGCGCCGAGGTTCTCGGCCAGACGCTTGGCCTCGGCGCGCGAGAGC
>JANOGB010000661.1:0-3826 GCA_031413955.1 Planctomycetota bacterium
AGCTCGAGACCGCCTGGACCGAGCACGTGCTGGCGAGCGCGGCCCTCACTCCGGCGCTGGATGCTCTGCAGGCCGCCGCCGTGCGCCGAGAAGTGCAACGCTGCCTGCCGCACGTGCGCGAGCACGCCGAGATGCTGGCGAGCTCCGCGCGGGCCGCCGACGCCGTCGAACTCATCGGCACGACCATGTTGCTCGGCGGTGCGCCGGGCGAGCTGGCCAAGCTACTGCTCGAGAACGCCCAGAAGGCCTGGGGCGAGGAAGACTTCTGGGAGCTGTACCGCGAGCTTGCGGGTCTCAAGGAGGGCACGCCCGACATGCGCGCGGCTTGGCGCAGGTTCCGCAAGCTGCTGGCACTGTCCGAGGGGCGCGTGGTGTATCACGCGGCCGGCTGGGGCCTCGGGCGCATCGACAACCTGGACCTCGCTGGACGCGAGGTGAGCGTGCGCTTCACCTCGGGCAAGGGCGATCGCTTTCCGCTTTCGAGCGCGGTCGACATCTTCGAGGTGCTCGAGCCCGGCGACCTGCGCGCACTCGTGGTCCACGATCCGAAGGAGCTCGAGCGCCTGCTGCTGAAGGAACCGCTCGAAGCCCTGCGCTGGGTGCTGCAGCGCAACGACGGACGCGCCAACCAGGCCGCCATCAAGCTCGCCATGGGCACGCTGGGCGTGGACGGCTCGCGCTTCACGAGCTGGTGGAAGCGCGCCCAGAAGCAGGCCGAGGGCAGCGAGTGGTTCGAGATCTCCGGGCCGCCGAACAAGTCCGTGGTGCGCCTGCTCGCGCGCGCCGAGGAGCCGACCGCCAGCATGCGGCGCCAGATCCTGCGCTCGCGCGATCTGGGCGAGGCGCTCACGCGCACGCGCGCGCTGTTCGCCGGGGCCACGAGTCTCGAGGGTGTGCGCGCGACGGCCCTGCAGGCGCTCGAAGAGCTGGCCGCCGCGGGCGGCCCCATGCCGCAGCGCCTGGCCGTGTGGCTGTTCGTGCGCGAGCAGCGCGGCGCGACGCCCGAACTGCTGCGCGCCGAGCTCGAGCGCGCGCGCGCGACGCCGCAGCTCGCCGACCGTTCGCTGCCGGGCGCGCTCTGGACCCTGTTCGCACTGGTCCCCGGGGTGCGGGAGCAGGAGCGCTGCCTCGAGCTCCTGCGCGAGAGCTTCGGCCCGGAACAGTGGCTGGAGGAAGCCGAGCGCGCCCTGCCCAACGCCCCGCCGGGCATGGTACGCGGCCTGGTCGAGGCGCTGGAGAACGCCGGGCGGATGGAGGCCCTGGCCCAGCATTACGTGTCGCTCCTGGCCCGGCCGGCCAAGAACCCGCTGCTGCTGGTGCGCCTGGCGGAGCGCATCGAGGCACGCGCGACCGACCTGCGCCTGGCACCTCCGACCCAGCGCGCCCACTGCCTGCTGCAGCTCGCCGTGCACCTGCACGAGGTGACCAGCGCCAATCCCACCTTGTCGCGCGCGCGCGCCAAGCTCGTCGCGCTCCTGACCGAGGGCGAACCGCCGGTCCTCAGGCGCCTGCTGGCCGGCACCGACGTCGAGACCCTGCGGGCCTTCGCGCAGCTGCTCGAGAAGGGTGTCGATCGGGCCGTCGATCGCGTCTTCACCCAGGTCGCGGTCGAGATCTACCCCGACATCTTCCGCCACGAAGAGCGCGCCTTCTGGGAGTCGGACCACACCTGGACCACGCGCTCCGGCCTCCACAAGCGTCAGGAAGAGTTGCGCGTCCTGCGCGACATCAAGATCCCCGAGAACGCCGAGGCCATCGGACGCGCGGCCTCCTACGGCGACCTGTCCGAGAACGCCGAGTGGACCGCGGCCATCGAGGAACAGCGCAACCTGACCAACCGCGCCATGGAGCTCGAGAGCGAGATCGAGAGCGCGAGCCTGATCGAGAGCGCTCAGGTGCCCGTGGACATCGCCGCCCCCGGAACGCGTGTTTCCTACCGCGAGCTCGCCAGCGGCACCGCGCACCAGATCGAGATCCTGGGCCCCTGGGATGCCGACGGCGAGCAGCGCATCTCGTACCGCTCGCCGCTGGCCGCCGGCATGCTCGGCCTCGGGCCGGGCGAGGAGGTCGAGATCGAGCTCCCCAGCGGACGCCTGGCCGTGCGCGTCGAGGCCATCGAGCCGATCGCGCTGTGAATCGTGCCGAGATGCGTACGCGCCTCTGCGCGCACGCAGCGCGGCAGGCTGATCCAAGACTCCTGATTCCCCCTCTTCCATGAACAAGACCGCCGTTTCGCCCCGCCTGGATTGCAAGGTCAAGGACCTCACGCTCGCTGAATGGGGGCGCAAGGAGATCGAGCTGGCCGAGGTCGAGATGCCCGGCCTGATGAAGTTGCGCGAGGAGTACAGGAAGGCGCGGCCGCTCGCCGGCGCGCGCATCTCGGGTTCCTTGCACATGACCATCCAGACCGCGGTCCTGATGGAAACGCTGCTGGATCTCGGTGCGGAGGTGCGCTGGGCCTCCTGCAACATCTTCTCGACCCAGGACCACGCGGCCGCGGCCGTCGCGGTCGGGCGCGGCGGGAGCCCGGCCAACCCACGTGGCGTTCCGGTCTTCGCCTGGAAGGGCGAGACGCTCGACGAATACTGGTGGTGCACCGAGCAAGCGCTCACCTGGCCCGACGGCAAGGGCCCGAACATGCTGCTCGACGACGGCGGCGACGCGACGATGATGGTGCACAAGGGACGCGAGTACGAGCTCGCGGGCAAGGTGCCCACGCCGGGCGCGGACGAGGCCGAGGACTGGGCCGCATGCTTGCGCGTGCTGCAGAAGACCCTGCGCGAGAACCCGCGCAAGTGGCAGACGATGGCCAGCGGCATCCACGCCGTGACCGAGGAGACCACCACGGGTGTGCACCGGCTCTACCAGATGCACGAGAAGGGCGAGCTGCTCTTCCCGGCCATGAACGTGAACGACTCGGTCACGAAGGCGAAGTTCGACAACATCTACGGCTGCCGGCACTCGCTGGTGGACGGGATCATGCGCGCCACCGACGTGATGCTCGCCGGCAAGGTCGCGGTGGTGTGCGGCTACGGCGACGTGGGCAAGGGCTGCACGCAATCCCTGAAGGGCCAGGGCGCGCGCGTGATCGTGACCGAGATCGATCCGATCTGCGCACTGCAGGCGGCCATGGTGGGCTATGCCGTGCGCACGGTCGAGGACGTGCTGGGCGAGGCGGACCTGTTCGTGACCGCGACCGGCAACCTCCGCGTGCTCACGGTCGAGCACATGGCGGCCATGAAGAACAACGCCATCGTCGGCAACATCGGCCACTTCGACAACGAGATCGACATGGCGGGGCTGGCCAAGGTCAAGGGCATCCAGCGCGTGAACATCAAGCCCCAGGTCGATCGCTGGGTCTTCCCCGACGGCCATGGCGTGATCGTGCTGGCCGAAGGGCGCCTGCTGAATCTCGGCTGCGCCACGGGGCATCCTTCGTTCGTGATGTCGAACAGCTTCTCGAACCAGGTCATCGCCCAGGTCGAGCTCTTCCAGAACCATGCTCGTTACCAGAAGGGCGTCTTCGTCCTGCCGAAGAAGCTGGACGAGAAGGTCGCGCGCCTGCACCTCGACAAGCTCGGCGTGCGCCTGACCCCGCTACGCACCGACCAAGCCGCGTACCTGGGCGTGCCGAGCGACGGGCCGTTCAAGCCCGGGCACTACCGGTACTGAGAAAACGCACCGCGGAGGCGCGGAGGACGCGGAGTCTCGCAGAGGAAGAGAAGGAATTGGTCCTCCGGGGCTTCCGCCTGAAGGGAACCTGGCGATCCGGAGGTCTTCCCCAGTCTCTCTTCTTCTCTTCTTCTCTTCTTCTCTTCTTCTCTTC
>JANOGB010000662.1:0-2627 GCA_031413955.1 Planctomycetota bacterium
GGACGGAGGGGAGGCTGTTCGCAAGCCCCCCTGCCGACTGACCGGCGGGGACGGCAACGTGTTCGCGGTCATCGGCCGCGTGCGCGAGGCCCTCCGCGCGGCGGGTCAGGCCGGGAAGGCCGTCGAGTTCACCAGCCGCGCGTTCGCCGCGGGGTCCTACGAGGCGGTGCTGAGGCTGTGCTTCGAGTACGTGGAGGTGGAGTGATGGGCGCCGCCGCCAAGGAGGCCGCCTGGACGATCCGGGCGAAGTTCCGGGTATCGAGGGCCGTCCGCGACTCCGTTCGCCCGGAGGGCCGGGACGAGCCCGCGAGACGACGTCGCACCAGGGCGGACCGGCTGGCTCCTCCTCGTCGTCGCCGTTTCGAACGAGGTACGTCGCGCGGTAGCCCGCTCGATCGAGCGCAAGGCAGCGCGTATCCCGCTTCGAGGCCGCTGTCCACGGCGAGCACGTCGCCTGGCTGAAAGTGTCCACCGAAGCGCTGTCCAGATCCGTCGCCTTCCGCAAGCCCAAGCCCGCGCCCACGAAACCGCTGCACGAGTTCATCAAGCAACGCGCGCGCGTGCAGCGGCGTCCTTCGCGCCGGGCGTGGCCACGCCGCTGCTCTCACCCCTCGGGAGCAAGCTGCAGGCGGTGTGGCACTACGCCGACCTGTGCTGGTCGATCCGCGACGAGAGCAAGTACAACCTCGACGTGGTGGGCCTGTACTGGTCGCCGGCGCGCAGCCAGGGCCGAGCAGGCTCTCCCCCAGGGCGAGACCGAGCGCGACCAGGCGTCCCACGCCGCGGGCCGTGCTCGGCGTGTGCGGTGTGAACTAGGGCGCATTCAAGGGCTACCTCACATACATCACCGGCAAGGAGATTCTGGAAGTTGGTAGCAACAACCCCGTGACGCGCCACGCAGGTGGCTCGTTCCACAACTACATGGACTACTCGGACGACAACTGCTTGGATCGAGTAGTTCCACGACCACACGGCCAGCCCCAGTGCTCTTCTCGATGGGACGATGCTTGAACGCCGCTGCGTCATCCCGCCCGCACAGAAGATGGCTGTCTGATCGCAGCCCACGGGGCTACCCCGCCCACTCGCGCTTTTCCGAAATGGTGCCTGGCGGTTCGCAGCCCCGGGGGATAGACAAGAGGACCGCGCCGGAGGTTCCAGCCTCCGAACGCGGCCCTCTTTTCTTCTAACCGAGGCCGTGGTGGTTTCCTTGCAAGGGGCCGCCACCACGGCGCACTTTCGAAAGGCGAGTGTCGCATGACTCTCCGTTTCTGGGGAGCCTTGAAAACACA
The DNA here is from genome assembly GCA_031413955.1 of Planctomycetota bacterium. Lineage (GTDB taxonomy): Bacteria > Planctomycetota > UBA1135 > UBA1135 > JABFRZ01. The sequence goes on from JANOGB010000662.1 coordinate 1,290, forward strand.
AGCGCGCGCGATTGCACAGATGCTCCAGCGTCGTGTCAACCGTGCGCCGAGCGGCAGCGAGTCAACGACTTCGCTGCCGGCTTCCGCTAGACGCGCCAAGGGGCGCAAACCACCCGGAAAACCCGGAAAAGCAGGGCGAAAGCCCCACTACGAACAGCGTGCCGTGCGTGAGCCATGTGGCTCTTGCATCCCGTTCCAGTCTTTCGACGACCCGCTGCCTTCCGGGATCAGCGTGCGCTTTCCCAGCATTCCCAGCGGGCACGGTCTGATCGGCGGCTACCACCACCGGGTGGTGAAGGTGCCGATCTCCGACGACGAGTCGCGCAACAACAACGGCTGATCGAATACCCGGTTCTCGCGCGCGCTCCCCTGCGGCCCTCTCTCGCCGGTCAGTCCGGTGGGGGGGCCGTAGCGACGACTAGATGGGCTACTGGGACTACATGCACATCTACTGGGACTCGGACTACGGGAGCGCCGGAAGTCGTAACGCGCGACCATGTTTCTTGCACGCGCCTCCGGGCTCCGAGAACGCTCAAGGCACCTGCGTGGCGGCGAGCCGCGCTGCAGGGGCAAGAACGCGGATCGGGGAATTGACTAGCGCCGGAGCGTGGCCACGGTGCTCCGCGTCCTTCCACGACGGCCGCTTGCGCATGGTCTCGACCAGGCGCTCGGGTGCAAGATCCTGCCGCTGGTCGCCCACTCCGGAGCGCGAGCCTGAACTACCTTGGGGGGAAATCCCACGGGGTGACGCGAGAGTCTTCAACACCTTTGATTCCAACGCAAGTCCGCCCAAGCGTGTCTTTCCCTTGGCAGCCCTCGGCCGCGTTGAACCGCGCTGGCGAGGCCAAGAGGGAGCTTGCCGACCGTCCCGTGCTCGCGACCTCATGGCCAGGAACGCGACCTAGGCGTCTCCGAGGTCATCCTCCGCAAGCGGAAGGCCGGCGTGTGGGTGATGACTGCTTGAGCGACCAAGACCTCGCAGCCTGGGCGCGCGATCCTGGTAATGATCTGCGCGCCTCGTACCGGAGCGCCCCCCACTTGGAATGCCGATGTTCTCGCCGTGCCCAGGGCTACCCCCACCCCTCGCAGATCAGCTCCGCCTGCTCGAGCACGGTCTGGGTGGCCTTCTCCTGTTTGTCCGGCGGGTAGCCGTGCTTCCGCAGGATCCGCTTGACCATGACGCGGAGCTTGGCCCGGACGCTCTCCTTGACCGTCCAATCGATCGAGACGTTCGTCCGCACGGTGTCCACGAGCTCCCGGGCGATCGTGCGCAGCGTCTCGTCCCCGAGCACTTTCACGGCGCTGTCGTTGACCTCCAGCGCCTCGTAGAACGCCACC
>JANOGB010000663.1:0-3064 GCA_031413955.1 Planctomycetota bacterium
GTTCCTCTGTGTCCTCTGCGCCTCTGTGGTCCGCTTTCGTCATGAAGTACGACGTGATCGTGATCGGCGCAGGCATGAGCGGGCTCTCGGCCGCTCTGCGCCTGGCGCAGCACGATCAGCGCGTGGTGGTGCTCGAGCGCCACGAGCTGTGGGGTGGGCTCAACTCCTTCTACACGCTCGGGGGCAGGCCCTTCGACGTCGGCCTGCACGCGCTCACGAACTACGCGCCCAAGGGCAAGAAAGGCGTGCCGCTGACGCGCCTGCTGCGCTGGCTGAACATCCAGCACGAGGAGCTGCGCCTCGGCCAGCACGAGCTCTCGGAGATCCTCTTCCCCGGCGCGCGGCTCGAGTTCACGAACGACTTCGCGCGGCTCGAGAGCGAGGTCGAGCGCCTGTTTCCAGCGCAGAGGGACGCCTTCGCACGCCTCACGCGCTGGGTCCAGGACTACGACGCCTTCACCGACCTGCAGCCCGCACCCAGCGCGCGCGCCCTGCTGACGGAGCACCTCGGCGACCCGCTACTGGTCGAGATGCTGCTCCTGCCGACGCTCTACTACGGCAGCGCGACCGAGGACGACGTCGACGTGCGCACTTTCGCCATCTTGTTCCGCGCGCTGTTCCTGGAGGGCCTGTCGCGGCCCGAGGGCGGCATCCGCACGCTTCTCAACCTCCTGATCAAGCGCCTGAAGCGCGCGGGCGCCGAGCTGCGCATGAACGCGGGCGTGAAGCGCATCCTCGTGCATGGCCAGGCCGGACAGGAGCGCGCGGTCGGGGTCGAGCTCGAGAACGGGGAAGAGCTCGAGGCGCCGGTGATCCTCTCCTGCGCCGGGTGGGTCGAGACGCAACGCCTCGCCGGCCGCGAGGTCCCGCGCGAGGAAGTCGGCCGGATCACCTTCGTCGAATCGCTGTGGGTGCTCGACCGCGCCCCGCGCGAGCTCGGACACCGCGCGGCCACCAGCTTCTTCTCGAACTCGGAGCGCGCCCATTACCGCTGCCCGGCAGAGCTCGTCGAGGTGCGCAGCGGTGTCGTCTCCTCGCCCAACAACTTCCAGAGCTCGGCGCCGCTCCCCGAGGGCCTGCTGCGCATCAGCGTCCTGGCGAACCACGAGCACTGGCGGCGCCTAACGGGTGACGAGTACCAAAGCGCGAAGATGGCGGCGGCCGAGCGCGCGGCGGCGGCGGTGAAGCTGCATCTCCCGGACTGGAGCGAGCACGTCGTGTTCCAGGACGTCTTCACGCCCGCGACGATCGAGCGCTTCACCTCCCACGCGAGCGGAGCCGTGTACGGCTCGCCGCGCAAGCACCACTACGGCGAGACCGGCCTGGATGGCCTCTACCTGATCGGCAGCGATCAAGGCTACATCGGCATCATCGGCACGATGATCTCGGGCGTGGCCATGGCGAACCGGCACGTGCTGCACAAGTCCATGCACAAGTCCATGCACAAGTCCAGCCTGGGCGCGGAGGCGGCCTCGTGAGCCACGAGCGAGAGCTCCAGCCTGCGCGCCGCTACCACAAGGGCTCGAGCGACGGCAAGCGCCCGATCCGCTTCGACCCGCTGGCGAAGGTGCGCGCGCGCTACGACGTGATCGTGGTGGGCTCGGGCCTGGCCGGCCTGACCGCGGCCAACATCCTCGGTCGCGCGGGGCACTCGGTGTGCGTGCTCGAGCAGCACTACAACTTCGGTGGCCTCGCGACCTGGTTCAAGCGCCCGGGCGGACACGTGTTCGACATCTCGTTGCACGGCTTTCCGGCTGGCATGAAGAAGACATGCCGCAAGTACTGGAGCCCGGCCATCGCCGCGCGCATCGTCGCGCTGGAGGAGATCCGCTTCCACAACCCGCAGTTCGCCTTCGCGACCTCGTTCACGCGCGTGGACTTCACCGAGAAGCTGGTCGAGGTCTTCGGCATCCCGCGCGCGGGCGTCGAGGCCTTCTTCGATCACTTGCGCAAGATGGAGTTCTTCGACGCATCGGACGAGACGACGGGCGCGCTCTTCGAGCGCTTCTTCCCCGGCCGGAACGACGTGCATCGCCTGTTGATGGAGCCGATCTCCTACGCCAACGGCTCGGGCCTCGACGATCCGGCCAAGAGCTACGGCATCGTGTTCTCGAACTTCATGAGCCAGGGCGTGTTCACCTTCACGGGCGGCACCGACGGGCTCATCGCGGAGATGCGCACGGAGCTCGCGAAGAACCGCGTCGAGCTCTACAACCACGCCGAGGTCGAGCGCATCGTGGTCGAGCAGGGCAGCGCGGAAGACAAGTGCGTGCGCGGCGTGCTCGTGAACGGAAAGTTCCTGGGCGCGAGCACGGTGCTCTCGAACGCCAACGTCAAGGCCACGATCGAGCGCCTGGTCGGGGTCGAGCACGTCTCCCCCGCCTACCTCGCCGCGGCCCGCGCGGTGCGGCTCGCGAACTCCTCGTGCCAGGTCTTCCTGGGTTTCGCGCGCGACGCCCGGATTCCCTTCATCGGCGATCTCGTGTTCCACTCCGATCGCCCGACCTTCGACTCTGCTGCTCTGTGCGACTTCCACGGCCAGAGCCGCACCTTCTCGGTCTACTACCCGAAGTGCCGCCCGGGCAGCGACCGGCACGCGATCGTCAGCTCGACCAACGCGCGCTGGGCGGACTGGGCCGACCTCGATGCGGCCAGCTACGCGCGCGAGAAAGAGCGCCTGGCCGACGAGACGGTGGCATGCCTCGAGCGCTACCTCCCTGGCGTGAGCGCGCAGATCGAGCACCGCGAGGTCGCCACGCCGCGCACCTTCGCGTTCTACACGCACGCTCCGCTGGGCACGTCCTTCGGCACCAAGTTCGAGGGCCTGCAGGTCTCGCTCGACCTCTCGAAGCAGATCGCCGGGCTGTTCCACGCCGGCTCGGTCGGGATCATCATGTCCGGCTGGCTCGGCGCGGCGAACTACGGCGCCATCCAGGCCAACAAGGTCGACGCGTATCTCAGTCAACTGGGAGCGCCGGGCTCCAGCCCGGCTCTGACTCCTGTGCTCGGGGGGCGCGGATGAGGCACGGCCGCCCTTGCCCAATACTTCCCAGGCCCCTTTATT
>JANOGB010000664.1:0-8482 GCA_031413955.1 Planctomycetota bacterium
TCACTGGCAGGCTTCGCAGACTTCGGGGGTGGTCGGCGCGCTCGGGCTGGGCGTGAAGCTCGTCTCGCTGGTGACCTGGCGGATGCGCGTCGCGGGGCGGGAGCGCAGGTAGTAGGTCGTCTTGAGGCCCTTCTCCCAGGCGTACAGGTACATCGAGCTGAGCTTCCCGATCGTCGGCGTCTCGATGAAGAGATTCAGCGACTGGCTCTGGTCGAGGTACGGCCCGCGCGCGGCGGCCATGTCGATCAGCGCGCGCATGGGGAGCTCCCACACCGTGCGGTACAAGAGGCGCACGTCCTCGGGGATCTCCTCGATGTCCTGGATCGAGCCCTCGGCGCGCTTGATGAGCTCGCGGATGCGCTCGGTCCACATCCCGCGCTTCTCGAGGTCGGTCACGAGGTAGCGGTTGATCACGAGGAAGTCGCCCGAGAGCGTCTCGCGCTTGAAGAGGTTCGAGATCTGCGGCTCGATGCACTCGTAGCAGCCGGCGATCGAGGAGATCGTGGCCGTGGGCGCGATCGCGAGCAGGAGCGAGTTCCGCAGGCCGTGCTTGGCCACGCGCTGCTTCAGCTCCTGCCAGCGCTTCGGCTCGCCCGGCTGCACGCCCCACAGGTCGAACTGGAGCTCGCCCCGGGCGGCGCGCGTCATGAGGAAGCTCGGGTGCGGTCCCCTGGCCTCTGCCAGGTCACACGAGGCCGCGAGAGCGTGGTAGTAGGTGTCTTCCTGGATGCGCGTCGAGAGCTCCCGGGCCGCGGCTGAATCGAACGGCAACCCGAGCTGGAAGAAGAGGTCCTGCAGGCCCATCTGGCCCAGGCCGACCGGACGCCAGGCGCGGTTCGAGCTCGATGCCTGCGGCGTCGGGTAGTAGTTGATGTCGATCACGCGGTCGAGGAACTTCACCGCCGTGCGCACGATCTCGGCGAGGCGCGCGAAGTCGAACTCGGGCTTGCCGGAGGACCCAGTGCGTACGAGCCGTCCGAGGTTGATCGAGCCGAGGTTGCACACCGCCGTCTCGTCCTTCGACGTGACCTCGATGATCTCGGTGCACAGGTTCGAGAGGTGCACGGTCTGGCCCGGTGCGCCGGTCTGGTTGCACTTCAGGTTCGAGGCGTCCTTGAAGGTCATCCAGCCGTTTCCGGTCTGGGCCAGCGTGCGCATCATCTTGGCGTAGAGGTCGCGCGCGGGCACCTGGCGCACGAAGCGCTTTTCGGCCTCCTTCTGGAGGTACGCGCGCTCGAACTCCTCGCCGTAGAGGTCGGTCAGCTCGGGGTGTTCCTTCGGATCGAACAGCGACCACGGCTCGCCGGTCTTGACGCGGCGCATGAACAGATCCGGCACCCAGTTCGCGAGGTTGATGTTGTGCGTGCGCCGCGCCTCGTCGCCGGTGTTGTCACGCAGCTCGAGGAAGTCCTCGATGTCGGCGTGCCAGCTCTCGAGGTAGACGCAGCAGGCGCCCTTGCGCCGTCCGCCCTGGTTCACGGCGGCGACCGACGAGTCGAGCGTCTTCAGCCACGGCACGATGCCGTTCGAGTGCCCGTTCGTGCCCTTGATGAGCGAACCCTTCGAGCGCACACGCGTGTAGGCGAGCCCGATACCGCCGGCGTACTTCGAGAGCTTGGCCACGTCCGCGTACTTATCGTAGATCGCCACGAGATCGTCCTCTGGCGAGTCGAGCAGATAGCACGACGAGAGCTGCTGGCGCTGCGAGCCGGAGTTGAACAGGGTCGGCGAGCTCGGCAGGTACTCGAGCGAGGAGACGAGCTTGTAGAGCTCGAGCGCCTCGGGCGCGTCCTCCGACAACCCGCAGGCCACGCGCAGGAAGAAGTACTGCGGCGTCTCGAGCTTCTGGCGCGTCACCGGATCGACCAGCAAGTAGCGGTCGTAGACCGTGCGCACGCCGAGGTACTCGAACAGGTCGTTGCGCTCCGGCAGGACCGCGGCGTTCAGCTTGCGGCTGTGGGCCTGCACGAAGGCCTGCAGCTCGTCCGACACCAGGCCGTGCTGGTGCGCCGCGCGCACGGACTGCGAGAACGAGTGGATGTCCTGGTTCTGCACCTCCTTGTCGATGTAGGTGCACAGGAGCCGCGCGGCCAGGCTCGAGTACTGCGGCTCCTCGGCGATCAGGGACGAGGCCGTCTGGATCGAGAGCCGGTCGAGCTCGCTCGTCGTCGCGCCGTCGTACAGGCCCGAGATCGTGCGCGTGGCAATGCGCATCGCGTCGACCTTGTCGAGCCCCGGGCAGCAGCGCTCGACCGCGCGCACGATCTTCTGCACGTCGACCGGCTCGAGCCGCCCGTCGCGCTTCTTCACCTGCATCCGGCTCGCGGCGCTCGCGGGTACGGCGGCCGGGGGGGGCGGCGTCGAGGGGATCCGGGGCTGGGCCGGCTGGGGGAAGAGCTGGAACTCTGCCGTGTCCGTCAGATCGGTCGGGAGGGTCGGGGGGGTGGGGGACGCGGACTCCATGAGCAGGGCAGGGAGGGGGTCGGGGGCCGAGGTGGGAGCGGGTGGCACTTGTCCCTGTCCGGGGCGACGGCCGCGGTCTCGCGCTCCGTTCCCGGCAGGGGGCGCACAGGATAGAGGCACGATTAGTAGTGGCTCAAGCGTGGAGCGCCACAAATTGTTGTGGTTGAGGCTTGCGTCGCCAGGTGGCTGGGATCGGGCTTGCATCGCCTACTCAAAGGGGTCCAAACCGGCCTGTGATCGAGGCTCGAGCCGAGGTCCCGGGAGACGGCCGCAGGGCAAGCAACCAAGGCCGTGCCCAGTCTGCGCCCATCAGTCGCCTCTTCGCTCGCTTCTTCCCCTATCATCGGCGCCCAACATGGAGCCGGGCATGAGGGGAGTGATCGCGTGCTTGGTGCTCCTGGGCACGAGCCTGCCCGTCGCGAGTCAACGCGCGCGCGCGGCATCTTCCCCCGGCGCCCTGGGCGGGGTCGACGACCTGCTCTCGGGCAACGTCCTGCTCCTGATCGCGGACGACCTGGGCGTCGACCAGCTCGCCGCCTACGGCATCGGGAGCGACCTCCCGCCGACGCCCAATCTCGATCAGATGGCCGCCGAGGGGGTGCTCTTCCGCAACGCCTGGTCGCAGCCGGTCTGCTCGCCGACGCGCGCCACGATCCAGACCGGCCGCTACGCGTTTCGCACCACGATCGGCGGGGTGATCAACACATCCTCGAACGAGCCCGGATTGTCGCTCGACGAGGTCACCCTGCCCGAGATGCTCGACCTCGGGACGGGAGCGCGCTACGCCCACGCGATGATCGGCAAGTGGCACCTCGGCACGAGCCAGGTGGGCGGGGCGCTCGCTCCCGACCTGGCAGGCTACGGCTACTTCGCCGGTACGCTGGGGGGCCAGCTCGGCTCCTACACGAACTGGCAGCGGTGGGTGAACGGCGTCGCCAACCCGACCAACGCCTACGCCACGAGCGTCTGCGTCGACGACGCCCTGGACTGGATCCACGCGCGACAAGGTGAGCCGTGGATGTGCGTGGTCGGCTTCCAGGCTCCCCACGCGCCCTTCCACGCGCCGCCGGCGAACCTGCACACGCAGAGCCTGCCGCCCGTGGTCCCGCCCACGAGCTGCGCCGGGAACGGCGCCGATCCGCGGCCCTTCTACAAGGCGATGGTGCAGGCGCTCGACACCGAGATCGGCCGACTCCTGGCCGGCCTCCCCGCCGGTGAGCGCGCACGGACCACCGTGCTCTTCCTGGGGGACAACGGCAGCGAGTCGTGCACGCAAGCCCCGCCCTCGGGGCGTGCGAAGACGACGCTCTACGAGGGTGGTGTCCACGTGCCTCTCCTGGCCAGCGGCTATCGCGTCGGCCAGGGCGAGTGCGCGGCGCTCGTGAACACGACCGACGTCTTCGCCACCATTGCCGATCTCGCCGGCGTCGATCTCTCCGCGACGTTGCCGGGAGTCGTGCTCGATTCGGTCAGCTTTGTGCGCTGCCTGGCCGATCCGGGTCTCGAGCTGCGCGAATGGCTCTTCGCCGAGACCTTCGACCAGAACGGTCCGGGGGAGCCGCCAGCGCTGACCGCCTGCGTTCCGTCGTGCCAGGAGGACATCGGCTACGACGGGCCGGGGAACGTCGTGCTCGCGAGCTGCGGCCCGCCGCTCTACGGCTCCTTTGGATCCAACAACGTCACCTGGCAGGTTGTCGGCGGGCCACCCTTCGCGAACGGTTGGCTGCGGATCGGCGCGCTCCAGCCGATCTTCGTCCCGACCTTCGGCGCGTGGGTGGCCTCGAGCACGCCCGCCTCCTCGCTGGCGATCCAGCTCGACGCGAACGGGGGCTACGCGACGACGACGTGGACCGGCAACACCTCGAGCGAGCTCCACTACCAGGTCGTCGTCCAGGATCCCGCCCAGGCGAGCGGCTACGCGGTTTCGAACGCGCTGCGCATGGATCTCCTGGGGACCCACACGCGCGCCGTGCGGAACGCGCGCCACAAGCTGATCCGCCAGGATCCGTGCACCGAGGAGCTGTACGACTTGGTCGCGGATCCGTTCGAGCTCACCGACCTGCTGCAGAATCCGCTCGGTCCCGAGGCGGTCCACGCGTACCTCGACCTGTCGGCGCGGCTCGAGACCTTGCACTGATCCAGGATCCGCGGCGGAGCTCCCGAGAGCGCGCCGTCGAGATCCGACTCAGGGATTCGTCCCGACGACTCCGCTGACCGAGTTCGTGAGCCGGGCGTTTCCGCCGCCGGATGCGCCCGCGGGGACCGTGCCGATCACCACCGCCTGACCGCACCAAGGGTTGCAGACGAGGCCGATCTTCTTCGGGATCGAGGCCGAGCACGAGCTGCTCGATCCGAGTGCGGCCCCGAGCGGGATGCCGAGGCAGCCGGACGGATTCGAGGCATCGATGGCGCACAGGAGGCGCCGGCCAGCCTTGCTGGTGCCGAAGTGGATGCCACCGGAGTGCTGGGGGATGAGGATGCCCGTGGGCTTGGCGATGCTCGTGCTTCCGAAGAAGAGCGTCCAGGAGCCGGCCTTGGTGCGCCCGATCCCGCTCGTGACCGTGGCCGTCCAGGAGGCTCCGATGGCGGCGACGCTCGAGGCCAGGACGTCCGCGGCCGCAGGGACGCCCGCGCACGACGTGATCGTTGCCGGCTGGTCGACGACTTCGGCCATCGCCATGGCGATCGAGCTCCACGAGCCGCTGCTCGTGCCGAACGTGAAGATCTGCAGCAGGTTGGTGGGCGGGCAGTAGAGGTCGATGACGTCCAGCATGCCCTGGGCGTCGACTTGTGCGATCACGCCCGAGCAGCTCACCGTGCAGGCCAGGAATGGCCAGGTACCCGCCAGCACCGCTCCGAGTGGATTGGTGCCCGTGCCGGCGTCCAGGAAGTGCCAGGAGTAGCCGATGGGGCCATCCGCGTAGGACAGGAGCTGGTCGAAGACGACCGTGATGGTGTAACACTGGAAACCGCCGAAGAACGAGGAGCTCGCGCTGTTGCCCGGCAGGCCGGTCAGCGTGAACTGCGCCACGCTGGTCGTGGCCGCGCCGCCCCAGGAGGTGTAGCCCTCGTAGAAACCGAGGTGCACGGAGCCACCCGGACCACCCGAGCCCGGCGTGAGCTTGGCCGAGCAGTAGGCGAAGACGATGCTGTCCATCAGGTCGCTGTTGTTGACCACGCCGGCCGTCCGGCCAGCGCCCGTGCCCTTGACGGCGGCGTCCATCCAGCGACAGAAGCCGTTGCCCGTTTCGACGCCGACGAAGCCGGAGAGGTCCATGTTGTCGAAGTCGATGACGGTGTTGCCCTTCCGATTGGCGACGGCCGGACCGCGGGTGAGCGTGCCCGTGGCGAGATCGAGGGACACCGAATTCAGCGGCTTGGCGTAGCGCGCGAAGACCTTGCTCGAGCGCGTCTCGATCGGCGGACGCGGACGAGTCTGTGCCGGCGGACTCGCGAGAGTCTGTGCGAGCGGAGCCGTCGCGAGCAGGGCCAGAGCGGCCGTCATGAGCAGGGCTTGCCTGTTCGCGATCATGTTCTCTTGCTCCGGGAGGACGCTAGCTCTGCCGACACCGGAAAGTGCCGCGAGAGGCCCCCCGTGTTTCCAGAATCCGTAGAAAGCGCCGCGGCCCGGGCTTCCGCCGCCTCGAAATGGCAGCCGTCGGTCTCCCGCCGCTGCCGGCTCATTGGATCGTCACGCGCAACCCACGGCTCGTCGCCAGGCGCTGCCCGCAGGCCCCGGGCGGGAAGAGGCTCGCCACCTGGAAGACGAAGGTGACGCCCTGGAGTGCCGGCGTGTTCGGGATCGCGAAGGGGGCGATGACGGATCCGTTCGCGTCCGGGGCCGGGAGCGGCCTCCAGAACACGACGCTGGGCGGCGTCGGAGTGAGGTCCAGGTGGAAGCGCGCGCCCAGGAAGAGCGAGCCCGCCGTGTCCTCCACGTCGCCGATCAGGAGCAGCGGCCACGCGCCCGTGTGCGAGGCGTGCAGCTCGAGAGCCGCGTTGCCGAGCGCCGGTACGCCGCCCGCGAGCAGGGTCGAGCTCCCCAGGCAACCCGGCGAGCCGATCCCGAAGGGCACGAGCCCGTGCGGCACGAAGGAGAGCACCTTGGCCGAGGAGACCGAGTCCACGACGAAGGTCGAACCCGCGATCACGTCCGGGATCCCGTCGCCGTTCACGTCGCGGCCGCCTCCGAGCCTCGAGCCCAGCTCCTCGCCCGCACGCTCCCCCTCCAGCGTGGAGATCATTGCGCCGGTGTGGCCCGAGAAGGCGCGCACGGCTCCCGTGTTCAAGCCTGCGGCGCCGTCGAAGCCGGGCATGCCGACGGCGAAGTCGCCGTACCCGTCGCCGTCGAGATCGCCCGCTCCGACCACGCTGGCCCCGAACCGATCCGCCGGTTTGTCCCCGAACACCTCGAAGAGCAGGGCTCCATCCGGGCCGGAGTAGAGGCGCGCGCGCCCCATGCTCGAGTCCACGAACGGCGAGCCGACGACGACGTCGTCGAAACCGTCTCCGTTGGCGTCGAGGACGCCGGAGAGGGAGGCGTCGTCCAGCCCGGCGCCGCGCTGCCAGAGTTCGCTCCCGTCGGCGCCCGAGAAGACGGACGCGAACATCCCACTACTCGGTCCGGGCCGGTCCTGCATGGCCGCGAAGTCTGCCAGGCCGTCGCCGTTCACGTCCTGCGCGGATGCGATGGCGACCAGCCCGCTGGCGAAGATCTGACGCAGGACGCTGCCGTCACGACCCGAGAAGACCAGGACGGAGCCGGTAGCGGCGACGAGGACATCGTCGCGCGCGTCGCCATCCACGTCGCCTACCGCTGCGGTCGCCCAGCCGAGGTGGGACGTTGCCGCGGTGCCGGTGGCCGCAGTGCCGGTGAACGCGTGCAGCACGCTCCAATCGGACCCAGAGACGACTTGCACGCTGCCCGCGTGCCTCCCCGCTTCCCTGGCCGCGAGGCACAGATCCGGGAAGCCGTCGCCGTTCACATCACCGGCCGCCCCCGAGCCGAATCCGAGATTGTCGCCCGTACCCGTGCCCCGAAACGTGGCGAGCAGGCTGCCGTCGAATCCCGAGTAGAGCTGCACGCTCCCGGCATCCCGCACGCCCCCGTTGTCGGCATACGGGGCGCCGACCAGGAACTCACCGAAGCCGTCACCGTTCGTGTCGCCCACCACGTCGATGGAGTGGCCGAAGTCCGCGCGAAAGGAGCCCCTGACCTCGAACAGGACCGTCTGGGCCTGGGTTGCAGGGGTGAGGAGGAGGAGAAAGGTCGCCAACCGGAGGGAGACTCGGGAGGAGCGCATGATTGGATGGCCTCGCTGTGGAAGCGTGTGCAGGGATCGGATGCTGCCGCGCTGGCAAACGCTGCGGCCACGAGAGAAGTGGCGGGAAGGGCTCCGCCTGTTCCTGGATTCCGAGAAACACAGCATGGTCAGCCGCCCCGCGTGTGCATCTCGAGGTGCGGGTCGGAGCGCAGCGCATCCGACTCGGCCGGCCGGCGGTGCTCGGCCAGGGCCAGGCGCTCCTCGGCGCCGCGGTCCGTGCGCTCGCGCCAGAGACCGAGGATGCGCGCGGCGAGCTCGTCGTGCGCGGCACCCGCGCGCAGAGCGCTGCGCAGATCGGTGCCGATGGGGGCATAGAGACACGTGTAGAAGAGCCCGTCGGCCGTCAGGCGCGCGCGGTCGCAGGCGGAACAGAAGGGCGCGGTGGTGGAGGCGATGATCCCGAAGCGCGTGCCGTCGGCCAGCACGAAGCGCTCGGCCGGCGCGTGCGGGTCGCCCTCCGGATCGGGCTCGGAGGGCCCGAGCTCGGCCTCGATCCGCGCGCGGATCTCGGCGCGCGGGACGACGGTGCGCGCGCTCCAGCCGGTCGCGCCGCCGACGTCCATGTACTCGATGAAGCGCACCTCGAGGGCGCGTTCGCGGGCGAAGGCCAGGAGCTCGACCAGCTCGTCGTCGTTCACGTCGCGCAGGACGACGGTGTTGAGCTTCGTGCCCGTGAAGCCCGCGGCGTGCGCCGC
>JANOGB010000665.1:0-4301 GCA_031413955.1 Planctomycetota bacterium
CTCGTCGCGCGTCTGCAAGCCTCCGGCCGCCGCGTCGCCATGGCCGGCGACGGCGTGAACGACGCGCCCGCCCTGGCGCGCGCCGAGGTCGGCATCGCCATGGGCACGGGCAGCGACGTCGCCCTCGAGAGCGCCGCGATCGCGCTCGTGCGCGGCGATCTGCGTGGCATCGCCCGCGCGCGCAAGCTCTCGCGCGCGACGATGCGCAACATCCGCCAGAACCTGCTGTTCGCCTTTGTCTACAACGCGCTGGGAGTCCCGATCGCGGCCGGCGTGCTCTACCCCGTGTTCGGCCTGCTGCTCTCGCCAATGCTCGCCGGCGCGGCCATGAGCCTCTCCTCGGTCTCCGTCATCGCCAACGCGCTGCGCCTTCGCCGCGCAGCGCGGTGACTCCGGTGCTGCGGGAGCAGCTCCGCCCCCGCGCCGTCGTTCAGAGGTCGAGCGAGTGGATGATGCGCGGCGTGATCTGGATCGACAGCTCTTCGTGCCCGATGGCCTCGTCGCGCGAGTTGAACAGGAAGCGCAGCACCGGGATCTGGCCGATGAAGGGCACGCGTGCCTGGCCGGCGACGAGGTCCATGACGTCGACTCCCGCGAAGCTCTGCGCGCCCAGGAGCGTGTGGGCGGCGTCGCGCCGCGAGGTGAGGAGCTCGCCGCTCAGGATCGAGCCGACGCGCGGAGTCAGGAGCAGCTGCTCGGTGGTGGCGCGCGAGCTCTGTGGGTCGAGCTCGATCCCGATCAGGACGCGGTCGTCGTCCCCGAACGAGCCGCCGAAGAACGCGGGCTGGATCCCGAGCACGAGGCCGGCGCCGTCCACCGCGGGCGTGTCGTCGATGCCGAAGAACGCGTCGCCGGAGGGCGTCCAGAAGGTCTCCCACTCCTGATCGGGCGCGAGACCGTTGGGCACGACCATGCGGAAGGTCTGGCCGATGGGCGCCGAGAACGGTCCGAAGTCGGAGGTGGAAGCGGTCGTGAAGACGCCGGTCTCGCTCTTCGTCTGCGACGTGGTCGTGGCCGCCACCGTCCCGGTCCCGAAGGTGAGTGTCGTGCGCGACGAGGTCACGCTGGAGGGCGTGCCGGGCTCGTAGGAGAGCTCCAGCGCCTCGATGTCGAGAGCCGGCGCCGCGACCTGCACGCCACGGTCCGCGACCAGGAACATCAAGGTATCGCCGAGGAACTCGTCGCTGCCGCGCAGACTGGCCACCTCGCCGTCGTTGCCGAGCGTGCCGCTCGCGAGCCAGCGCGGCATGCTCGCGCCTGCGAAGCGGCCGCCCGGCTGCGTGACCTGGGTGGCGAAGAGCTCGAGCTCGTCGTCGACGAAGGCGTAGCCCACCTCCGCGCTCCACGCCGGCGGCAAGCCGCGCGTGGTCGTGACCGCGCCCGTCTGGTCGCGCGCGGTGCGCTTGTGAGTCCCGAGGAGGACCGCGGATTCGAGCGCGGGAATCGTGCCCGCGAGCGGCACCAGCACGCCCTCCACGGTGGGCGACGCGTCCGGATCGAGCATGAGCCCGAAGAGGTCGGCGCCGATCTCCTGCGCGTGCGTCGCGCCGACCTCGAGCAGCTTCGCCTCGAGCGCGATCTGCGTGCGCTCCGGTTCGAGCGACAGGAAGGTCTTGCGCGAGTCGCGGAACACGGCGGCGCCGAGCCCGAGGGCGCGCTCGACCGCGCCGACGAAGGCGCACTCGTTCGGGAACTCGCCGAGCGTGAGCTGGATCTCGCCGCGCGGGTTCACGTACCCGACCAGGTCGTCGTCATCGAACACGCGGCCGCTCGGGCTGACTTCGAGCTCGCTCGCCGACACTCGCTCGGAGAAGACGCTCGCGGGCTGCGACTCGGTCCGGCGGGTCGCCCGCCGGAACTCGAGCTGCGCGCGGTCCAGCTCGATCCCGCCGACGAGCCGGCGCTCGATGCCGCTCTCGAACGCGCTTTCCTGGCCGCCGAGGCCGTCGTCGACGATCTCGTGCTGCACGTAGCCGCCGCTCCAGCCGCCGAAGGCCGCGGACTCGATCCCGAACTGGATCGGCGTCAGGAGGTAGTAGCCGAGCGTCCCGGCCGAGCCGTTCATGGTCAGGAAGCCGAGGTCGCCTGCCTCGCTGAAGCGGCCGGTGAGGCTCTCCTCCGCCCCGTCGATCGTGCGCAGCCCGTGGAAGGTGCCGTTCTGCTCGAGCGTCCACTGGAGCCCCCATTCCTCGGCGCCGACGTGGGCGGCCGTGCCGGCGAGGTCGCGGCCGTGGACGAGCAGGTTGGCCGAACCGAAGAGCGCTTCGTCGAGCTCGAGCCAGCCCGTCTTCTGCCGCACCGTTCCCTGCACCAGGTTCGTCTCGATGCCGTTCACCCAGTAGGAGCGGACGAGCTCGTCGGGGCGGAGATCGTCCGGCTCGGGGAAGAAGCAGGCCGGCCCGGAATCCGTGGTGCCGAGGCTGACGCCGTTCGCCTCGCTCGTGAAGCCGCGCACGAAGTCAGAGAGGCCGTTGGTCAGGTCGGACAGGAGGAAGGCCTTGCCGAGCGACTCGGTCGACTCGAGGGTCGTGCCGCTGCGATCGCGCGCGACGACCTGCGGGGAGACCTCGGTGGACGTCAGCTCGTCGAGCGAGAAGCCGTTCTTGTCGAAGCCCTCGAACGACG
The DNA here is from genome assembly GCA_031413955.1 of Planctomycetota bacterium. Classification (GTDB taxonomy): domain Bacteria; phylum Planctomycetota; class UBA1135; order UBA1135; genus JABFRZ01. The sequence goes on from JANOGB010000665.1 coordinate 2,626, forward strand.
CACGCCCCGAGAGGGTCTGGGCCGTCACGCCATCGGCGAAGTGCACGAACAGGCGGAAGGCCCCGAAGACGACCGGGGTGGTCGGCGAGGGGAGGTCGGGGTTCGCGCGCAGGTCCTTGGACCGATACTCGAAGGCGCCCACGGCCGTGACCTCGATCGCGCCGTTGCGAATCGTCACCTCCACCCCGCCCGCGGCGTGGGGCGGCGTGACCACGACCATCGAGCGCGGGAAGTTCGCGTTCACGCGCGTGACCGGCGTGCCGTCGATCTCGACCTCCGTCGCAGGATTGAGGTTCGTGCCCTCGATGCGCAGGAACGTACCACCCGTCAACGGTCCGGCGGCCGGGGCGAGCTTCGTGATCGTCGGCGTGTCCATCAGATCGAACACTTCGATCGCGGCGCGCAGGCGCGTGCGCAGCCCCGTGTCCCCGTCCGCGACCACGAGATCGTGGAGTCCGAGCGGGAGCCCGCCGGGGACGAAGAAATCGAGCTCGTCCGCCGACTGGCTCGTGATCGGGAGCACCTGTGCATCGAGCAGGATCTGCGGGGAGGCCGGCAGGCTCTTCGCCCGCAGGCGCGCGCCCACCGCGAAGGTCCTCGTCCCGAAGCCGTTCACCAGCGCGCGTACCTGGATCGGCTGGTCGAAGTCGCCGCTCGAGAGCGCGAGCTCGTCGTCCACGAGCGTATCGGCGGCGGTGAGTCCGCTCGCGTTGCGCGCGCCAGCGAGGAAGTCCGCAATCGCGAGCGCGAGGTCCGCCGTGCCCGCGCTCGGCGAGAGCGTGCCCGCTCCTAGGGGCACGGGCACGCCGAAGGCCAGGCCGTCCAGGTGCATGTCGGAGGCGTCGCTCGCGAGGGCCCGGATCAGCGCGGTCGTCGAGACTCCCGCGCCGGCGGCGAGCTGCGCCATGCCCGCGACGACCGCGCCCGCATCCGCCGCGGCACCGGCAGGCACCGGGCCGGCCGTCAGGTCGGCCGGCACGACCGTGCCGATGTCCGCGAGCCCGAAGAGGTTGCCAACCGCACGGAGCGCGTTGCGCACGCTGTCGTCGAGCGTGGCCTCCGGATCGTGGGCGAAGAAAGGCACGAGAGGGAACGCGAGCGTCGTCAAGGGCGTGACCGCGAAGTCGCTCGCCGCGCTCTGGACGTCGACGAAGCCGAGCAGCGGCTCGTCGTCCGGGATCGTCGCCGGCGCGCCCGTGGCCTCGTCCGTGAACGTGCCGCCAGTCACGCGCACCGCCGCCCAGCCCAGGGAGTCGTCGATCGGCACCTCGAACTCGCCAGTCGCGCTCGAGGTGCCGCTGCCGAGCACTGCGCCGCGCGCCCCTGTCGGTCGCAGGGCGAGGACGGTGACCGTCGCGTCCGCGACCGGCCCCTTGACCGCGACGCCCGACGCGAAGGATGTCGCGCCTCCGCCACTACTGCTGTCATCGTCACAGCTCGAGATGCCCAGCGAAGCCACGATCAAACCGAGGATCCCTGCCTTCATGCCCTTCTCCGGGGTGCCCAAGAAACGACGCGCATTCAGAGCCCAGTGTACGGCGGCTTGCACCTTGCCTTCACCGGTGGGCGTGGGGGTTGCTCGAGCTCGCTCTTCCTCACCTGGGAGCGCCGGGCTCCAGCCCGGCTCTTCTCTTCCCGGTTCTTCTCTTCCTCCGTCGAGCGCCTGGAGAGCGGAA
>JANOGB010000666.1:0-1891 GCA_031413955.1 Planctomycetota bacterium
CCAGTCCTTGCTGTAGTTCGGCGATCAAAGGCTCTCTCTTTGCCTTGTTTGCGTCGCTAAAGCGATAGGTATCATCGATGCACCGCTCAACGATGGCCCGCTCTAGTCTCATTTGAAATTGAGCAAATACTGGTGATGCGATCTCTGCGAGAGCAATCCGCTCAACCATGTGCAGAATGAAAAATATGAATTGATAATGGACGTCCCATTTCTCAGCGGGACCCATTTGCCTGTAGTTGTCCGTGACCTGTAATGCGTCAAAGCTGGCGGTCATCGCCTCTCCAGCCCGAAGGGCAATGCGGCTAGCCAGGCCTGCGAAAAGCGAGCCTTGGGTGTCGTAGCAATCAGCGGTCTTAAGTGCATCAATCCGTCGAGCGCTTTGAGGGTCCTGCTCCTCTAGGTGAGCCCTCCAGGCCTTATAGATGCGCTGCGCCAGTGTTTCAGGTGGAGGGCTCTGGTCTTGCGATTTTGCGGCATCAGGGGCCGCTGTCTTGTCAGGTGGACTTCGCTTCGTATCAGGCCGGGGGCTGGACTCGTGGTCTCGGTCAGCGGTGCTCATACGCTTCCTCGCATGGTCACAATCTAACCAGGCCGGCTCCAGAGGCAGTGGTCTCCTCCGTCCATGGGCGCCTGGGCGCCGGCCGAGTACTTGGCCACCACGGGGCCTCCCCATCCGCCTACGTCCCAAGCCGCCGCACCTGTAGCGGGGCGGACGCCGTGCGCCACCGCCTGGAGGTGGCCGACGTCGTCCGCGCGCACCTGGTCGCCGCCCGGCGCGGTCATGTCGCGCCTGCCGAGACGAAGGTGCTCGACGCGGTCGAGCGCTGCCGCACCGCCGCCCTGGGTGGGGTCGTCGAGCGTTGCGACCGCTGCGGGCACGAGGAGGTCTCCTACAACTCGTGCCGCAACCGGCACTGCCCGAAGTGCATGGTGGGCGCTCGGGAGCGCTGGCTCGCGGCGCGTGAGGAGGACCTGCTGCCGATCCCGTACTTCCACGTGGTCTTCTCCGTCCCGCACGAGCTCGCCGCCGTCGCCCAGCAGAACAAGAAGCTCGTCTACGGTCTGCTCTTCGAATGCGCCTTGGGCCGGCTCGCTCGTCCACGCGCGCGAGGAAGGTCTGGAGGTGGCGCAGGAGGATCTGGTGGAGCACTCCGCGCTCGGGCTCCCGGCGTTGCCGGGTGCGGGGGGATGGGGCTTGCCGGCAATCCATGCCGGACAAGGACCGCGGAACCCTCGCGCGGTGTCGGAGCGGAGCCGTTTGGCAGGAGCCTGGTGAGCCGGATTCTCCGCCGCATGACTCTCGACCCCGGGTCGTGCTGGCCGAGCTCGGGAAGTGAGCGGGTCGGAGCCGGCGCGGGCAGGGGCGTCGAAGCTCAGCCCTTCACCACCACGAAGGGCTTCAGCTTCGCGACTGGCCGGGCGAGGCCCGCGCGCACGCCGACGTCGATCACGTCGGCGACGTCCTTGTACGCCTCATTGATCTCCTCCTCGATCGTGGCGCGGCCGGCGGCCTGCAGCGAGATGCTGAGCTTGGCGAGCTCGCGCGGGATGTCGCGGCCCTTGGCCAGGCCGAGATCCGCGCCAGCTCGACGCGCTCGGCTACGGCGGCGACGACTGAGGAGAGGTCACACCCTCAGGTCGCCGCGGCCTGGGGGACGGAGCACGACTTCGCGCTCACTTCCGCAGGCCGGGTTCGACGGCCTGCCCGTTGCGCGGCTTCATCAGCGACGCGACGAAGCCGTCGAGCAGCCCGGCGTTGCCGCCGTTCACGAACACGTCGGGTACGAGCTTGACGTGCGCCTCGGCCAGCGCCGTGGCGACGTTCAGGAGCGCTGTCGCCTGCGGACCGAGCGCCGCGACCTGGGCCTGGAAGCCCTCGGCGCGCGCCAGC
>JANOGB010000667.1:0-25531 GCA_031413955.1 Planctomycetota bacterium
GATGCGTCTGCCGATTTCGCCACTTCCCCAGGGTCGGGCAAGGTGACGAGGATGCAGCCACGAGCGTGCCCTGTCCACTGAACCGGGCGAAGCGTCGAGGGCGCGAGGCGTTTGCCCTACACGCGCTGGATCACGTCACGCGCGTCGAAGCGGACCTTGGGGAGCGAGGCGTAGGCGTCGTCGCTCGCACGGCGGCCGGCGGTGGCGACGCACACGGTCGCGTAGCCCTGCGCGGCGAGGCCCAGGAGCGCGTCGTACTGGGCGGGGTCGATGCCTTCCATCGGGCAGGCGTCGATGCCTAGCATGGCGGCGCTGGCGAGGAACATGCCGAGGGCGAGGTAGAGCTGGCGCTGCGACCACGAGTCGATGTCGAAGGGTTTCGGCCTCTGCACGTGCGTCACCATCATCTGCTCGAAGCCGGCCAGCGATTCGCGTGTGACCTTGCGGACCTCGGCGGTGCGCTCGACGTAGCGGCGCACGTCCGCGGCGCTCAGGCCCTTCTTGATGGCGAAGACGACCAGGTGCGAGGCCTCGACGATCTGCGCCTGGTTCCAGGAAGCCGCGCGCAGCTTGGCGCGCACGGCGGGGTCGGTGACGACCACGAAGCGCCAGGGCTGGAGCCCGTAGGAGGAGGGCGCGAGCAAGAGAGATTGCTCCAGCACGTTCCAGGTCGCGGCGTCGAGCTTCGCGCTCGCGTCGAAATGCTTGGTCGCGTAACGCCAGCGGAGCTGCGTGAGGAGCTGGTCGGGCGTCAGCGTCTTGTTGTCGGGCGAGAGGCTCTTCGTGGTGGTCATGGCGTGGAACGAGTGCTCCAGATCAAGAATGGCTCGGTCAGTGAATGGGGCGATGGTACGCAGCCTAGCAAGGGCGGTAGGCGCGTGCGCCGGTCGAGTACCCTGTCGGCCATGGTGCTCGTGCCCACGCTGCTCGCGCCGCTCGTCATCGCACTCCAGGACTGGCCCCATTGGCGCGGACCGAGCTTCGATGGCGCGAGCGAGGTCACCGGCCTCCCGGACGAGCTCGCGCGCGAAAAGGGCGTGCGCTGGAGCACCGAGCTGCCGGGCCCGAGCGCGGCCACGCCGATCGTCCTCGGGCAGCGCGTGTTCGTCAGCGCGGCCGTGGAGGAAGCGGGCCTCTTGCTGGCGCTGTGCCTGGACGCGGAGACGGGCGCGGTGCGCTGGGAGGACGAGGCGGGCGGCGGCTACCAGCCGGGTGGCAAGGGCTCGAAGACGCGTGTCGACAACCGCAGCGACTTCGCCTCGCCCTCGCCGGTCGCGGACGCGCGCGGCGTGTTCTTCCTCTTCGGCAACGGCGACCTCGTGGCCTACGACCTCGACGGCAAGCGTCGCTGGGCGCGCAACCTCCAGCAGGAGCTCGGCGACTGGGCGTTCCAGTGGACCTTTGGCGCGAGCCCGACGCTGTTCGCGGGGCGCTTGTTCCTGCCCGTGCTGCAGCGCGACCAGCCGACGGACGGGACGCCGCGCGCGGAGCCGCTCCCGTCCTACTTGCTCGCGCTCGATCCGGACACGGGCAAGACCCTGTTCCAGGTCACGCGCGCCGCGCCGGCGCAGATGGAGTCGCTCGAGTCCTACGCCACCGCCATCCCCTGCACGGCCGGCGCGCGCGCGGAGCTCCTGGTGGTCGGCGGCGACGTGCTCAGCGCCCACGATCCCGCGACCGGCGCCGAGCTGTGGCGCTGGGGCACGTGGAACGAGGGCCACCGCGAGAAGTGGTGGCGCATGGTGCCGTCACCGGTCGTGGGGGCGGGGCGCGTGCTGGTGTGCGCTCCCAAGCGCGCGCCGGTGTACGCGCTGGCGCTCGGCGGCACGGGAGCGCTCGGCCCGGACGCGCTCTCCTGGCAGAGTTCGGGCCGGCCGAACCCCGTGTCGAGCGACGTGCCGACGCCGCTCTTCTATCGCGGACGATTCTTCGTGCTGTCCGAGGCCGGCGTGCTGTCACGCGTCGTGCCTGCCACGGGCAAGGTCGAGTGGAGCACCGAGCTGCCCGAGCGCGCACCCTGGGAAGCCTCGCCCACCGGCGCGGACGGGCGCGTGTGGTGCGTGTCGCACTCCGGGCTCGTCACGGCCGTTGACGCGGAGAGCGGCGGGATCCGCGTGCAGGCCGTGCTGGGGGAAGAGGACGAAGGTCCCATCCGCGCGAGCCTGGCCGCCGCTCGAGGTGCACTGTTCTTGCGCACGAACACGCGCCTCTCCTGTCTGGCCAAGGAACGAGCGCAGTGAAAAGGGGACAGGCCCCCCGCCAGCCACCAAGGCGAGGGGCCCGTCCGCCACCGATCGTCAATGATCTCCGCTCGTCGCGCGGCCGAACTCTTCGCCCGGCGCGCTCCCGGTGAGCGTCGCGTCGTCGTTCTCGGCCTGCCGGGTCGGACTCGTGGAGGCGCCGAAGACGTACACGCGGCCGACATCCACGCTGCTCGCGTCCAGCCTGGGCGCGGTCACGACCATGTCCTCGAGGCCGTCTCCGTCCACGTCGATCAGGGCCACTTTTCGGCCGAACTCGCTCTGGGTCCCGGCCTCGGCCTGGAGCACGACGTCGGCCTCGGCGGCCCCGCGATCGGCGAAGGCCGCGCTGCCGCGGAAGAGGTAGGCGCGGCCGGAAACGCCCTGGTGCGGGGCTCCGGTCAAGAGGTCGGTGCGGCCATCGCCGTCCACGTCGCCCGTGGCCAGCGCGTATCCGAAGAGATCGCCGGGGCCCTCGGCCGCAAGGATCGCCTGCGCCAGGCTCGCGCTGCCGCCGACGAGGTCGGAGCCGCCGAAGAACGCGAAGATCGCGCCGGATTGGAGCCCGGAGCGCGACGTCCAGGGCGAGCCGACGAGCAGGTCCTCGTAGCCGTCCGCCGTGACGTCTCCGGTCGCCAGGTCCGTCGCGAAGCCTTCGCCGATCTCCTGCCCCGTGAAGCTCAGCCAGGGCACGCTGTCGAAGAGCGTGGGGCCGCCGCGGTAGACGCGCACGGAACCCTGCCGACTCGTGCTCGAGCCGGGCATGTTCGGCGCGCCGACGGCGAGATCCGTCCAGCCGTCGCTGTCCAGGTCGCCAGCGGCGAGACTGTACCCGAAGCGCTCGTTCGCCGCGGGGCCAGGGAGGACGAGCGCGGGTTGCGTACTCAGACCCTGCGCGCCGCCGAGGTACACGTGGACCGCCCCGGTACCGCCGGTCGCTCCCACCAGGAGGTCGAGCACGCCGTTTCGATCCAGGTCGCGCAGGCAGAGCGCGGCCCCGAAGCGCTCACTCGCGGCCGAGCCGGAGAGCCGGCTCGCGGCTTGCGCGAGCGAGAGTGCCGTGGGCGAGGAGCCGAGCGGGCCGGTGAAGACGAACACCGCCCCCGCGTCGGCCGCGCCCTGGTCATCGAGCGGTGCGCCGATCAGGAGTTCCGCATCCCCGTCGCCGTCGAGGTCGCCGGCAGCCACGGGCATGCCGAACGACGTCGCCACCTGTTCGGGCAGGAACAGGAGATCGGCCCCGGACGAGACCCGGTCGCCGAGCGGCAGCGGAGTGCCCAGGAAGACGCGCACGGCGCCGGCGTCGCGTGCCTGGGTGTCGTCGCTCGGTGAGCCCAGGATGAGGTCACCGCGCCCGTCGCCGTTCACGTCGGTGGCGAGCAGCATCTGCCAGCGGAAGCCGCGCGCGAGACGCACTGCGCCGTTGTCGTTCACGATCTCGACCTCGGCCTCGGTCAACACCTCTCCGCTCGGCACCTCTACGACCAGGTGCTGGTCGTCGAGCACGCTCACGCTCGGCGCCGCTCGACCCGCGAACGTGACCCGGTTCTCGCCCGCCTCGTGGGCCAGGAAGCCGGAACCGCTCAAGACCACCATCGTCCCGCCTTGCGGCAACCCGACGGACGGCTCGATGCTCGTGAGCGTGGGCGGCGCGACGTACAGGAACCCGAGCGGCAAGCAGGCGTCGCCCCCGGAGGTGGACACGGCGACGTCGACCCAGGCGCCGGTGGGGCCGGGCGGCGTGAGGCATTCGAGCGTGCTCTCGTCGATCACCACCACGTTCGACGCGGGCTGCTGGCCGAAGTTCACCGTCATGCCCGGCACGAAGCTCGTACCGGTCAGCGTCACCGGCGTCGAGCCCTGGGTCGTGCCCTTGGTCGGCAAGGCCGCGACAACGAGCGGGGCGGCGTAGGTGAAGCCGGCCGGGAGCGCGTCGGCACCGTTGTTGTTGTTGAGCACGACGTCGACCGCGCCGGGCGCCGCGCCCGCGGGAGTCACACAGGTGAGGCGCGTGTCGTCGATCACGCTGACCGCGCTAGCCTGCACACCCCCGAAGGTGATCCGGTTCGTGCCCGGGGAATCGACCTGGAAGCCGCCGCCCCGCACGGTCACCAGCGTGCCGCCGGCCCGCGGGCCACTCGCCGGCGTGACCGAGGTCAGCCTGGGCCGGGCGTGGTAGCGGTAGCCATTCGGCAGGGAGCCCGCGCCGTTGACGTTGTTCACGCTGACCTGCACGGCGAGTCCGCTCGTCCCGGGCGGGACGGTGCAGTCGATCGTGGTGTTGTTGCGCACCACCACGTTCGAGGCGGTGATGCTGCCGAAGGTGACGGCGTTCTGGGCCGCGCCGTCTGACAGGAAGCCCGAGCCCGTCAGCGTGACGGTGTTCCCGCCCTGCGCGGTGCCGCTCGGGGGCGTCACCGCGGTCACGGTGGGCCTCTGGTTGTAGCGGTAGCCGCTGACGAGCTGCACCTCGCCGTTCGCACTCGTCAGCGTGAGCGTGACGCTCGTTCCCGCCGGACCCGAGGGCGCGCGGCAGGTCAGGCGCCCGTCCTCGAAGACGCCCACGGACGTTGCCAGGCGGTCCGCGAACTTGACCACGATCGTGCCCGCCGCGTCGTTCAGGAAGCCCGCGCCGCGCACGGTCACCAGGGTTCCACCGAGCGAGGTGCCGCCCAGCGGCGAGACCGAGGTGATCACCGGCAGGGCGTGATAGCGGTAGCCCGCAAAGAGCTGTGCCGAACCGTTGGCATTGGCGAGCCCGACGGTGACTTGCGACCCGGCGGCGCCGGCCGGCACGCGGCAGGTCAGCGTGGTGTCGCTCTGCACGCTCACGTTGGTGGCGGGAATGCCGGCGAACGTGATCGTGTTCACGCCGGCGCCGTTGGCGAGGAAGCCGCCGCCCGTGAGCGTGAGCGTGTCACCGCCGGCGGCCGTGCCGCTGGCGGGGATGACGGACGTCAAGCTCAGCGGCGTCTCGAAGGCGAAGGCCTGTGCCAGGAACGCCGAGCCGTTCGCGTTGGCGACGTTCACGTCGACCACGGTGCCGGCCGCCTGCGGCGCGACCACGCAGGTGAGCGACGCATCGCCGACCACGCTCACGCTGAGCGCGGGCACGGTGCCGAAGAGCACGGTGAGCGCGCCCGCGTCGTCGGCCAGGAAGCCGGAGCCGCTGAGCGTCACGGACGTGTTCTCCGCGCTCGAGCCGCGCCCCGGGAGGACCGCGCTCAGGCTCGGAGCGCCGTGGTAGCGGAAGGCCGCGGGCAGCGCCGCGCTTCCGTTCTCGTTCTGGAACTGGACGTCCACGACCGCGCCTGCCAGGCCGGCCGGAGCCGCACACTGGACGCGCTGGTCGTCGAGCACGAGCACCGCGGAGGCGGCCACGCCGCCGAAGCGCACCGTCGTCACGCCCGCGGTCGCATCGGCGAAGTTGCTGCCGGTGAGCGTGACCTGCGTCCCTCCGAGAGCGCTGCCGTGCACGGGGTCGAGCGCCGTCAGGGCGGGCAGGGGCGTGTAGCGGAAGCCCGCGGTCACGGTGGCCGTGCCGTTCGCGTTGCGCAGGCTGACGTCGACGCTCGCGCCGAGCGTCCCGGGCGGCGTCACACACGTGAGCGTGGTGTCGTTGAGCGCGTTGACGCCGGTCGCGGGGACAGCGCCGAAGAGCACGGTGTTGGGCCCGGGGCTGCCGAGGACGAAGCCCGAACCCGTCAGCGTGACGGTCGTGCCGCCGAGCGCGGGACCGCGCACGGGCAGGAGCGCGGTGAGGGTGGGCGCAGGGTTGTAGCGGAAGCCGTCGACCAGCGTGGCCGAGCCGTTCGCGTTCGCGACGACCACGTTGACGCGCGCATCCGGGTGCCCGCCTGGCGTGAGGCAAGTCAGCAGCGTGTCGTTCACCACGACCACGCTGGAGGCTCCGAAGCCGCCGATGATCACCTGCGTCGTGCCCGCGTCGTCGAGCAGGAAGCCCGTGCCCGTGAGGGTCACGCTCGTGCCGCCGGCCGCCGGGCCGCGGCCTGGTGCCACGCTCGCAAGCGCGGGCGCGGCGTGATAGCGGAAGGCCCCGAGCCGCGTGCTCGAGCCGTTCGCGTTGGTCAGGCTGACGTCGACGGACGTTGCGGGGCTGCCGGCAGGCGCGCGACAGGTCAGCGTGGTGTCGCTGAGGACCACGACCTGCGTGGCGGCCACGCCGCCGAACGCGACCGCGTTGGTCCCGGGTTCGTTGGCCAGGAAGCCACGTCCGGCGAGGGTGACCTGCAAGCCGGACTGCGGCCCGTGAGCGGGAGTCACTCCTTCCACCACGGGCGCCCCGTGGTAGCGGAACGCGCCGGCCAGCGCGGCCGCGCCGTTCTGGTTGGCGAGGGTCACGTCCACCTGTGCGCCCGCCGAGCCCGGCGGAGTCGTGCAGGTGAGGGTCGTGTCGGACTGCGTGATCACGGCGAGGGCCAGCACACCGCCGAAGCGCACGATGGTCGTTCCCGCCCCTGGTTCGAGGAAGCCGCGCCCCGTCAGCGTCACCTGCGTTCCGCCCTGGGCCGGGCCGGAGGCGGGGACGATCCCGCTCAGGGTGGGCGGCACGAAGTAGAGGAAGGCGCCCGGTTCCACGTCGCTGCCGGCGTCGTTGGTGAGCGCCACGTCGGCGGGTCCGGCGCTGACGGAGGAGGGCGTGGTGCAGGTGATCGAGGTGTCGCCGAGCGTCACGACGCCGAGCGCGGGGACTCCGCCGATCGTGACCCGGTTGATCCCCGTGAAGGCGCTCTGGAAGCCCGTGCCGGTGATCGTCAGGGCCGTGCCGCCGGTGCTCGGGCCGCGCACCGGGGAGATCGTCCCGATCTGCGGCGGGACGCGGTAGCCGAAGCCCGCGGGCAGCACCACCGAACCGTTGAGGTTGGTGAGCGACACGTCGACCGTGGTGTTGGCCTGGCCAGACGGAGCCGCGCAAGTCAGGCGCGTGTTGGACAGCACGGTCACGCTGCCCGCGGCCTGGGTTCCGAAGAACACCAGGTTGGGTCCCGGGCCGTCGATGGCGAAGCCGCTGCCCGTCAGCGTCACCACGGTGCCGCCCGCCGCCGGCCCGAAGGCCGGTGCGCTGGCGGTCAGCGTGGGAACGGCGTGATAGCGGAAGGCCTGGAGCAGGGTGGCGACGCCATTGTCGTTGGCGATCTGGACGTCGACGCTCTTGCCGGAGAGCCCCGCGGGAGCGTTGCAGGTCAGGCTGCCGTCGCCCACCACGACCACGCTGGTGGCCGCGACCCCGTCGAAGCTCACACGCATCACGCCCGCGCCGATGGCGGTGAAGGCGCGTCCGGTCAGGGTCACACGCGTGCCCCCGGAAGCCGGCCCATGGATGGGCGCGATCCCCGTGAGCTCGGGCCGGATCCCCTCGTAGGAGAAGCCGCCCACCTTGTTCACGCTGCCGTTCTTCGTGCTCAGCAAGACCGTCACGCTTTCGCCCTGTGTCCCGGGCGGAGTGACGCACACGAGGCGCGTGTCGTTGCTCACCACCAGGTCGAGCGCCGGCACGCCTCCGAAGGTCACGCGCGCGGAGCCGGCGCTGAAACCGCTGCCGTCGATGACCACGCTGGTTCCGCCCAGGAACGGGCCGGCTCGCGGCGTGAGCGCCAGGATCGAGGGCGGTCCACCGATGACCCGATAGGCGTCCGTCAGGGTGGCCGCACCGTTGGCGTTGCTCACGCGCACGTCGAGCAGCGCACCCGGGCCGCCGCCGATGACTTTGCAGGTGACGCGGTTGTCGTTGTGCACCAGCACTTCGCGCCCGCGCAGGCCGCCGAAGAACACCTCGGTCACGCCGGGGGAGTCCGTCGTGAAGCCGGTGCCGGTCAGGGTCACGCGAGTTTCCTCCAGGGCCTCGCCCTGCGGGGGCGAGATCGAGGCGAGCGTCGGCAGGGCGTGGTAGCGGAAGGCACTTGCCAGCGTCACCAGCTTCTTGCCGTTTTCCAGCGTGACGTCGACCGTCGTGCCCGGCTTGCCGGGCGCGCTCAGGCACAGGATCGTCTCGTCGTCGACCGTGATGACGCTGCTGGACTGCGCGGTGCCGAACAGGATGCGATTCGTGCCGGTGCCGCCCGTGAAGCCGCGGCCCTTGATCGTGACGAGGGTCTGCCCGCGCGCGGGACCGTCGGACGGCTCGACCGTGCTGATTGCCGCCGGCAGCTTGCCGTAGTGGAAGCCGTTCTCGAGCGTGCTCGCGCCATTGGCGTTGGTCACGACCACGTTGACGAAGCCCGCGTCGCCGCTCGGCGTCTCGCAGGTGAGCTCCGTGTCGCTCAGCACGACCACGTTCGGCGCTCCCCGGCGGCCGAAGTTGACCGCGTTCGCCCCCGCGCCGTTGTTCAGGAAGCCGAGTCCCGCGAGCGTGACCCGCGTGCCACCGATGAGGGGCCCGGAGGGCGGCGTCAAGGCGAGCAGGTTCGGCCGGGCGTGGTAGGCGAACGAACGCGAGCTCGTCTGCCCGTTGGCGTTGCTCACGCGCACCTCGACCGACGCGCCGCCTGCACCCGCGGGCACGGTGCAGCTGAGCAGGGTGTCGCTCACGACGGTGACGTCCATGGCCGGCGCCCCGCTGAACGTGACGCTGTTCGGCCCGGCCGAGTCGGACAGGAAGCCCTTGCCCGAGAGCTGCATCGTCGCGCCGCCGGCAGCACTGCCAGTGGTCGGCGAGATGGCGTTCAGGGCCGGCAGCGCGTGGTAGCGGAAGCCGCGCGTGAGCTGGTTCGTGCCGTTCCCGTTGCTCACCACCACGTCGACCGAGGTGCCGGGCGTTCCGGGCGGAACCAGGCAGGACAGCCGGGTGTCGTCGATCACGCCCACGATGCCCGAGGACGCGCTCCCGAAACGCACGGCGTTCGTGCCGGCCCCGTTGCGGACGAAGCCCGAGCCCGTGATCTGCGCCGAACCCGGCGCGTGCGCCGGCCCGCTGGCGGGCGTGAGCCCGAGCACGATCGGCGGCGAGACCGAGTAGGCGAAGCCGCCAACAAGAGTGGCCGAGCCGTTCGAGTTGGAGAGCACGACGTCCACCACAGCGTCCTGCACGCCGGGCGGAGTCACGCATTGCACCGTCGTGTCGCTCAGCACGACCACGTTGCCGGCGAAGGAGCCTCCGAAGCTGACCACGTTGAACCCGGCGCCGTCGACCTGGAAGCCCGTGCCTGTCAGCGTGACCTGCGTCCCGCCCTGGGACGTCCCGACCGCGGGCGTCACGGAGGTCACGCTCGGGCGTGCGTGGAAGCGGTAGGCACCGAGCAGCGAGGCCGAGCCGCGTGCGTTGGTGAGGATCACGTCGACGGTCTGACCGGATTGGCCGGCTGGCGCATTGCAGCGCACCGTCTGGTCGTTCACCACGCTCACGGACGATGCCACGAGACCACCGAAGGTGATCGTGGGTGTCCCGGCCAGGTCGTTCGAGAAGCCCGAGCCCAGCAGCGTGATGCGCAGCTGGGCGTTCGCTCCGCCGCTCGTCGGCGAGAGGGACGTCAGACCAGGCGGAGTGTGGTAGCGGAAGGCAGCGGCGAGCGTCGCGCTGCCGTTCGAGTTCGTCAGGACCACGTCCACCGTCGCCCCGGGGTTGCCCGCCGGGAATGTGCACAGCAGCGAGGTGTTGCTCAGCACCTGGACATTGGTGGCGGGTACCCCGCCCACCAGGATCACGTTGGTGCCCGCGGAATCGGCCAGGAGGCCCGAGCCCGTGAGCGACACCGGCGTGAGGGCGCCAGCGTGGCCGTGGTTCGGCGAGACTGCGGTCAGGGTCGGCCGAACGTGATAGCGGTAGGCCGCGGGCAGCGTCACCGTGCCGTTGGCGTTGGTGACCTCGAGGTCGACCACGGAGAGCGGTGTTCCGGCGGGCGTGCGGCACGTCAGGGTGTTGTTGTCGACCACCACGATCTGCGTGGCCGCGACGCTGCCGAAGCGCACGGTGTTCGGCCCGGCCGGACCGTCGACGAAGCTCGCGCCCGCGATCGTCACCAGCGTTCCGCCCGAGGCGTTGCCCGAGGCCGGCGAGACCGAGGTCACCACCATCGGCCCGACGTAGGTGAAAGCCTGGGGCCGTGCGGCGGTGCCGTTCAGGTTCGTGACCGTGACGCCGACCAGCGCGCCTTCCACGCCGGGCGGCGTGAGGCACCTCAGCGTGGCGTCGTCGAGCACGGTCACCTGCAGTGCGGGAACTCCACCGAAGCTGACCGCGTTGGTGCCTGCGGCATCGACCTGGAAACCCGTGCCCGTGAGCGTGACCTGGGTTCCGCCCAGGGACGTCCCGACCGCGGGAGTCACCGCGCTCAGGGTCGGGCGCGCATGGAAGCGATAGGCCCGTGCGAGCGTGGCGGAGCCGCGCGCGTTGGTGAGGACCACGTCGACCGTCTGGCCGGGCGTGCCGATCGGTGCGTTGCACAGCACGCTCAGGTCGCTCGCCACGCTGACCGAGCTCGCGGCGAGTCCGCCGAAGGTGATCGTGGGCGTTCCGGCCTGGTCGTTCAGCAAGCCGGTGCCCGTGAGGGTGATCCGCGGCTGCAGGCTCGCCCCGCCACTCTGCGGCGTGAGCGATGTCAGGGTCGGACGCGTGTGGTAGCGGAAGCTCGCGGGCAGCGTCGCGCCGCTGTTCGCGTTCGTGAGGCTCACGTCCACCGTGGCGCCCGGGTTGCCCGCCGGGAAGTTGCACAGGATCGAGGTGTTGCTCAGCACCTGGACGTTGGTGGCGGCGATCCCGCCCACCAGGATCACGTTGGTGCCCGGGGAATCGACGAGGAAGCCCGTGCCCGTGATCGTCACCGGCGTCTGGGTGCCGGCGTGGCCGTGGTTCGGTGCGAGCGACGTCAGAGTCGGCAGAGCGTGATAGCGGTAGGCCGCCGGCAGCGTCACCGTGCCGTTGGCGTTGGTGACCTGGACGGCGACCACGGCGAGGGGCGTCCCCGCGGGCGTGCGGCACGTCAGCGTGTTGTTGTCGACCGCCACGATCTGCGTGGCCGCCACGCCGCCGAAGCTCACCGTGTTCGGACCGGCCGGCCCGTCGACGAAGCCCGCGCCGGCGATCGTCACCAGCGTCCCGCCCGAGGCATTGCCCGAGGCGGGCGCGAGCGAGGTCACCTCCATCGGCCCGGTGTAGCTGAAGGCCTGGGTCAGCGCGGCCGTGCCGTTCTGGTTCGTGACGGTCACGTTGACGACCGCGCCCTGGGCGCCCGGCGGCGTGAGACAGCGCAGGCTGGTGTCGCTGACCACGGTCACCTGCTGCGCGGGGGCGCCTCCGAAGCGCACCAGGTTGGTGCCGGCGCCGTCCACCAGGAATCCGGTGCCGTTGAGCGTGACCAGCGTGCCACCCTCTTCGCGTCCGCTGGGAGGCACGACCGAGGTGATGCGCGGCAGCGCGTGGTAGCGGAATCCGGTGAAGGTCGCGGTGCCGACGCTGTTCGTGAGCACGACGTCGACGATCGCGCCCGGAGCACCGGGGGGGACCACGGCCAGGACGGTCGTATCGGAGAGGAGCGCCACCAGCCCGGCCGGCACGCCGCCGAAGGTCACCGCGGGGTCGGCTCCGTTCCCGGTGAAGCTCGTGCCCGTCAAGAGGACGCTCGTGCCTCCCAGTGCCGGTGCGCTCGGCGGGTCGATGGCGGTGATGACGAGGTCGGAGCTGTAAGAGAAGGCGTTGAGGAGGCTGGCCGATCCGTTCGGATTGCGCAGCAGCACCGAGACCCTCGTCCCGGGCGTGCCCGAGGGCACGCGGCAGGTCAGCAGGGTGTCGCTCTTGACCGAGAGGTTGGTGGCCTTCTTCGCGCCGAAGAAGATCTCGTTGATGCCCGTGCTCAGGAAGAAGCCCGTGCCGCGGATCTGCGCGACCGTGCCGCCGCGCCAGTCGCCGCTGGTGGGCAGGACCGAGGTCAGCGTCGGGAGCGCGTTGAAGAAATACTGGCCCGCGTAGACGGCCTGGCCGTTGTTGGTGACCACGGCGACTTCGACCAGCTCGCCCGGAGGCCCGGGCGGAGTCTTGCAGGTCAGGCTGGTGTCGCTCGTCACCAGCACCTCGGTCGCGGGCGTGCCATCGATCAGGACGCGCGGTGTGCCGGCTCCGGGGGCGGTGAAATCCGCGCCGGTCAGGGTGAGCAGCGTGCCACCCAGGGCCGAGCCCACCAGCGGCGTCACGTCGTCGAGCGTGGGCGGCGTCGTCAGCAGCTCGACGTTGCCGTGGGCGTCGAGGATCTCGCGCTGTCCGGGGAGCGGTGCGCAGGGTGAACTCGGCTGGCTGCCGCGCACCACGATGCGATTGGTGACGTCGTCCTGGACGTCGAGGACGAGATCGATCGAGCCATCCGTGTGTCCGGGCCGTTCGAAGGCCCACAGCTTGCCGAGCGGCGAGGCATAGCTGGTGAGCTCCTGCAAGCAGGTCGTGCCCGCGGGCAGCGCTCGGAACAGCGTGCGGTCGGCCGGGGTCCAGGCCATGCCGTTGATGATCGGGAAGTCGCCCGGGTGGAAGGCGATCTCGACGATGGGGTAGCCGAGTCGCTCCAGCTCGCGGTTGCAGGCCGGATTGATGTGGTCGCCGTGCCCGTGGGGCGCCAGCAGGCGCAGGGGCGTCTGCGCGGGGACTCGCCCCATACAGAAGCGGATGACCTGGTCGACGCGCTCCATGTCGTAGGCGGCGTCGAACAGGTTGGCGCCCGGGATGTTGCCGTAGCCCGAGCCGTACACGAGCACCTCGCCGCCCATCAGCTCGAACAGGAAGATGCCGACGTTGCCGCCCACGCCGCCCGAGGTCGAGGCCTTGACCCCGTAGACGCAGTAGAAGCCGAGTGCGTCGTCGCCCGTGACGGGCACGAAGTCCGCGTTGGTCTTGAGCGGCAGGGCGCCGTTGGCGCGCGCATTGTCGACCGCGCAGATCCCGGCCGCGATCTGGCCGCCGTTTCCGCCCAGCGGACGGGCAGCGATCCGCGCGGACGCATTCTGGGCGGGCCCGGCGTAGCCCGTGAGGTGCACGCAATTGTCCTCCCCGCCGCTGGCGGGGAGTGCGTGCACGAATGGGGCGAGCAGGGAGAGGACGGCTCCGAAGAGCACGACCGGGCTCCGTCGTGCGATGGCGACCATGAGGGGAATCTCGGGGGTGAGGGGTTCTCTTGTTCGAACCGTACCCCTTGACAAGCGCGCGTGAGAATTCCTGTCGCGAGATGTGCAGCCGAACGCGACGCTCGCGAACGATCACGCGGAAATGGTTTCCGCGAACAGGACCTCAGAGCGGACCACGCCCGCAATTCAAACGCACCGCGGAGGCGCAGAGGACGCGGAGTCTCACAGAGGAAGAAGAAGGGGGCCTCCGGATCGTCGACTCCCGGAGAGCCGAAGCCCCGGAGGCCCCATCCTCTCTGACTTCTTCCTCCGTGAACCTCCGCGCCCTCCGCGTCTCCGCGGTGCGCTTTTCCTTTGATCAGTTCGCGCCCGTCGTCACGATCAGCTGGGGCGGATTCAGGCCCTCTCGGCTCGAGTAGTAGCAACTGTTGGTGGAGCTCGATTGCAGCACGAGGTTCAGCAGGCCGGGCCCGCTCACCGCCGCGGTCACGTCGAACTCGGCCCACGAGTCCGTGGCCACGGTGCCGAGGCTGGTGATCAGCGCCCCACTCGTCGCCGGCTTGTTGGCCCATGTGAGGGTCGACTCCGCCCAGGCACCGGAGGTCGGAAAAACCCGCCCGGCCACGTCGCTCCCGTCGCTCGAGAACAGGCGCAGCCTGGCCGACACGACGCTGCCCGAGAGCGCGGAGAGGTCGAAGCGCAGGTACGTGTGGTACGAGCCGCCGGAGGCCTGGCGCACGCGCAGGACGGGATCGGCGCCCGCGTTCGAGCTCGGACTGGCCTCGTTCACGCGCGCGTCCGCGCTCGGCAGGAAGGTCGTGATGGGGGAGGGCGCCGTCACGAGTACGTGGTCGACTAGCGTCAGCGTGTCCATGCCGTTGGCGTTCGAGACGTCCAGCATCACGGTGTAGACCCCGGGCGCGGAATAGACGTGCGCCGGATCGTGCACGTTGCTCGTCGTGCCGTCACCGAAATCCCAGGACCACGCGTTCGGGGCGCCGCTGCTGGCGTCGTGGAAGCTCACGGCGAGGGGCGCGGGGGCCGCTCTGGGGCGTGACCGTGAAGTCCGCCACCGGTGCGGATCCCGTGCCGGCGAGAGCGAGCACGAGCTCGGGCGGGTGCGCGCCCTCGCGGCTCGAGTAGTAAGCGCTGTTCGTGTTTCCACCCGCCACGGCGAGGCTCACCAGGCCGTTCGAGACCGCGGCCGGGCCGAGCTCCAGCTCGCTCCAGAAACCAGAGGTCACTCCGCCCAGGACCGCGAGCGGGCTGGGGGCGAGCGCGGGCCGGTTGTTCCAGGTGAGGGTCGTCTCGCCCCAGGTGTTGCTGGCGATGCGGTACACGCTGCCGCCGGCGCTGCTCGTGTCGGTGCAGAAGAGCCGCAGCTTGGCGGAGGCCACCGGGCCGGGCAGCGTCCCGAAGTCGAAGCGCAAGAAGCTCTGGAACGAGCTGCCGGCCTGGTTCTTGACGCGCAGCGCGACGTCATTGCCGGCGTTGCTGCTCTTGCTCGACTCGGAGACGCGTGCATCGGCCACGGGCCGGAAGGAGAGCACGAGCGGAAGCGCGCTCACCTGCACCAGCGCCGCGCGCGTGCGCACGTCCTCGCCGGCGCCGCTGGCGGCCCGCAGCGTGACGGTGTAGGTCCCCGGTTGCGCGTAGACGTGCTCTGGTTCGTGTTCGATGGAACTCGCTCCGTCGCCGAAGTCCCAGCTCCAGTGGGTGGGCGCGCCGCTCGAGAGATCGGTGAAGTCCACCAGCAGCGGCGCGGGTCCGGAGAGCGGGCCGGCCGTGAACTCGGCCACGGGCGCGAGCGGCCGTGCGCCGAGCGCGTCGAAGGCGTGCCAGTAGCGCGCCGTCTGGGCCACGCTGCCGAGCACCACGAGCGCGCTCGACGCATCCACCGCCTGGCGCGTCGAGGTGGGACCGGTCGCCGAAGGATGGGCGCCATCCTGCACCACCGGCGTGCCGCGCCCGGCCGGGAAGGCGATGGCCGCGAGCGGCGACAGCTTCGTGTACAGCGCACCACCGCCGGTGACGCTCTGACCGGCGAGCGTGGGACCCGTCGCGAACAGGCGCAGGAGCCCGAAGGCGCGGTCCACCACCAGCAGCGGATCGAGCAGCGCGTCCGCGGCGCTGCCGAGCGGGGAGACGCTCCACGTCCCGGAGGTCGAGCGCTCGAGCAGGTTCAGCTCGCCGCCGCTCGAGCGCACGGCCGCGAAGACGCGCCCATCGGCCGCGACCAGATCGAGCGTGCCGCTCACCAGGGTTGCCTGCGCCGTCGCCAGCTCGCTCGCCCAGAGGTTGTCCGGGTTCCCGGCCAGGTGACGCGCCAGGGTGAGCGTTCCGGCGTTCGAGTTCGACCACAGGGCGCATACCAAGTCGGCTGAGGAGGCCAGCGCCACCGTGTCGGCAGCGCCGAGCCCGCTGGCGAGCGCGATCGGCGCGCTCCAGGTGGCATCGCTCGCGAGCGTGTGCGCGACGAAAGCAGCGCCGGCGCGCGTCCAGCCGGCCCACAGCGTCCCGTTCGTGTCGCGCGCGAGCACCAGCGCCGGGCTGCGCGCGTCGTTGAGCGACACCGGATAGCCGGCGTCGCCCGCGTAGCGTCCGAGCGCGGCCGAGAAGGTGAAACGGTGGAGCTGGCCCGGGCTGCCGTTCGCGGCCTGGCCGGGAGTCGCGGGGAGGTTGGAGGCGAGCACGAGCGCGTCGCCCTCGGCCAGCGCATCGAAGCTGCGCCCGGCTGTGCTCGTGACGGAGGGGCCGGTGTCGATCCAGGTCTGCGCGCCTGGATCGAGGCGCTGGATGCGGTAGGCGCCGGCCGCGTCGCTCCACAGCACACCCCACCACTCGCCGGCCCGGTGCCAGAGCTTGCGCTCGCTCGCGCGGCTCGTGGGTCCGACGCGCGCACCGGAGTGCACGGCATCCGCGAGCCCGTGACTCGCCTCGGCCGTGAAGCTCAGCGGGTGGGCGAGCGGGACGGTCACGGCCGTGGGCAGCCTGGTCGGGTTGTTGTCCAGCACCACCACGTAAGCGCGGAGCTGCGTGGGGAAGACCTCGAAGTAGACCAGGCAGCGATCCTGGTAGATCGCGTTCGTATCCACGTCCCACACGGCCGGGTTGGTCACGCCCGCGAGGCCCCTGGTCACGTGCGGTGAACCGGTGTGACCGTGCAGGTAGCCGACCAGCGAGGTGTTCGGCAGCACGCCGGCGAGCGGCATGCGCGCCTTCTCGTTGTGCGGATGGTGGCACAGGATGAAGGCGTTCTCGCGCGCCGCGGCGGCGGCCGCGACCCGCGCGGCGACGGCCGTCACGTCCGCGTTCACGATCGTGTTCCAGCCGGGGTTGGAGTTGTTGACGCCGATGAAGCGCAGCCCGGTCCAGCCCGTCGTGCGCGTGCGTCCGTTGTGTCCGCTGAAGGCGGCGCTGCCGGCGTCCCACACGCCCGAGTCGGCGATGAACTCCTCGTACAGGTTCGTGTCGCTGTTGTTGACGTCGTGGTTGCCCGGCACGGCCAGGAAGGGGATGTCGTTCGCCGTGAGGTGGGTGTCGAGCTTCTGCTTGGCCGCGACCCACTCCGCGCGCGTGTTGCCCCAGGTGATGTCGCCCGCGAACAGCACGAGGTCGACTGCGCGCGGCAACAGCGCGTCGGGCCGGCCCGCCGCGGCGATCACGCTGAGCACGTCGACGAAGGCCTGGTTGTCCGCGCTGGATTGCGGCTGCGAGTCGCTCACCTGCACGAAGGTGAAGAGCGGCTCCTGGCCGGCGGCGCTCGCTCCCGTGGCCACGCTGAGCGTCGCCACGAGCGCAGCGAACGACAGAAGGCCAAGAACGGCGCGGGACGAGCGCGACATGCTGTGGTGCTCCAGGACCATGGTGAGGCGACCCCGTTGCGCTCCCCTCTGGAGCGGCCAGAGAGCATAAGAACGGGCCTCCGGTTCGTCTTCGCATTTGTTCGGGCAGGGTGGCTCGGCGCAGCTATCTCCTTTCGAGTGCAGGAGCTGTGCGCGCCTTGCCAGCCGACACGCCGGCCACAAGGCCCGGAATCAGGGCCAGCCGTGGGCCGCATCCCTTGCCTACACTGTCGGCCCCCACGTCTCTCTCAACCCCTGCTCCCCGCCATGCGCTTCGCCACTCTCTGCGCCGCGTCTTGCCTCGCTCTCGCGGCTCTCGCTCCCTCCGCCCGGCCCGACGAGGGCATGTGGTTGGTCAACAAGCTGCCGCGCAAGCTGCTCCAGTCGAAGTACGGCTTCGCGGCTTCGGACGAGTGGGTGGAGCACGTGCAGAAGTCGGCCGTGCGCATCTCGAGCGGCGGCTCGGGCTCACTCGTCTCGTCGAACGGCCTGGTGATGACGAACCACCACGTCGGTTCCGACATGCTCGAGAAGCTGTCGACGGCCGAGCACGATTACATCGAGCGCGGCTTCTTCGCGCGCACGCCGGCCGAGGAAGTGGCCTGCCCGGACATCGAGATGGACATCCTGTGGTCCATCGAGGACGTCACCGCGCGCGTGACCGGCGCCGCCAGCTCGGCCAAGAGCTCGGCCGAAGCCAACGACGCGCGCCGCAAGATGCTCTCGACCATCGAGAAGGAGGCAGGAGACAAGAGCGGCGTCACGAGCGGGATCAAGTACCAGGTCGTCACGCTCTATCAGGGCGGCGCCTACCACCTCTACACCTATCGCACCTACACCGACGTGCGCCTGGTGATGGCGCCCGAGAAGGGCATCGCCTTCTTCGGCGGCGACCCGGACAACTTCGAGTACCCGCGCTTCGACCTCGACATGTGCTTCTTCCGCATCTACGAGGGCGGGAAGCCGCTGCAGCCGGAGCACTTCCTCAAGTGGAGCGCGGATGGCACGCAGGCGAACGAGCTCGTCTTCGTGCCCGGCCACCCGGGCACCACCCATCGCCTGTACACCGTCGCGCACCTCGAGCTCCTGCGCGACGTCGTGTTCCCGATGTCGCTGCGCAACCTCTGGCGCCGCGAGGTGCAGCTCGCGACCTTCTCCGGGCGTAGCGAGGAGAACCGGCGCATCGCCGAGGGCGACCTCTTCAGCTATCAGAACAGCCGCAAGGCGCGCACCGGCATCCTGCAAGGCTTGCAAGACGGGCGCCTGATGGAGCGCAAGAAAGCGGCCGAGATGAAGCTGCGCGCAGCGGTCGCGGCCAATCCGGAGTGGCAGAAGCAGTGGGGCGACGCCTGGGACCAGATCGCGCGCGCCGAGCACGCCTATGCCGAGTTCTACACGCGCCACGCGGCGCCCGGCGTCGGCCGCCCGGGCATGGGCACGCTGTACGGCCTCGCGCGCGACCTCCTGCGCTTGGCGGTGGAGAAGCCCAAGGACAACTCCTCGCGTCTGCGTGAGTACGCCGACTCGGCCCTGCCCTCGCTGGAGGTGCGCCTCTTCTCGCCCGCGCCGGTCTATGTGGCGCTCGAGATCGACTGGCTGGCGAGCGCGCTGCAGCTCACGGCCGAGCTGCTCGGCGGCGACGATCCGCTGGTGGTGGCGGCCCTGGGTGGTCTGCCGCCGCGCCTGCGCGCCGAGCTGGCGATCCTCGCCACGAAGCTGGCCGACGTGGCCGAGCGCAAACGCCTCTACGCCGGCGGCAAGAGTGCGGTCGACGCCTGCAAGGACCCGTTGCTCGAGCTGGCGCGCCTGTTCGACGCCGAGAACCGCGCGCTGCGCAAGCGCTACGAGGACCAGGTCGAGGCCGTCGAGCGTGAGGCCTACGCCAAGATCGCCGCGGCCCAGTTCGCGGTGCTCGGCGACGAGCTCTATCCGGACGCGACCTTCACCTTGCGCCTCGCCTTCGGCACCGTGCAGGGCTACAGCGAGAACGGCAAGGCCGTGGCGCCCTACACCGACTTCGCCGGGCTGTACGCGCGCAGCGCCGAGCGCAAGAACCAGGCGCCCTTCGAACTGCCCGAACGCTGGGTCGAGAAGAAGGCTGCCCTCGACCAGGGCACCGAGTACAACTTCGTCTCGGACTGCGACATCATCGGCGGCAACTCGGGCTCGCCCGTGATCAATGCCGCGGGCGAGGTGGTGGGGCTGATCTTCGACGGCAACATCCAGAGCCTGGTGCTGGACATCGCGTACGAGGCGGAGCAAGCGCGCGCCGTGTCGGTCGACTCGCGCGCGATCGAGGAGTCCCTGCGCAAGGTGTACGACATGCCCCAGCTCGCCAACGAGCTCACCGGCAAGGTCGGTCCGTGAGACAAGAAGAGAAAACGCACCGCGGAGGCGCAGAGGACGCGGAGGAGCACGGAGGAAGAAGGAAGAGGAAGATGAACGAGCAAGTCACTGTCGCTCTGTCCGGCCTGGTCTTGTCTGCCTGCGTGGCGAGCAGCACAGTGGGCGGAGCGAACACGCCGGCGAGCCACGTGCGCGACGGCACGATCGAGGCCGCCACCCGGGCGGGTTCCCATGCCTTCGGCGTGGACGACATGCTGGCCATGGACCGCATCAGCGATCCGCAGGTGTCGCCGGACGGCAAGTGGGTGCTGTTCAACGTGCGCGTCACCGACCTCGCCGCCAACAAGGGCCGCACGGACCTGTGGCGTATCGGCACCGAGGGCACGGGCCTCTTGCGTCTTACGGACCACGAAGCGAGCGACGTGAACGGCCGCTGGCTGGACGACGACTCGGTGGTGTTCCTCTCGAGCCGTTCTGGCTCGATGCAGGTGTGGCAGGTCGAGGCCGCGGGGGGCGCGGCGCGCCAGCTCAGCACGCTCCCGCTGGACGTCTCGAACCTGGCGGTGTTCCCGGACGGGAAACGGCTGCTGCTCTCGATGGACGTCCATGCGGACGCCGCGACCCTGGCCGAGACGGCCAAGCGCGACGCCGAGGCCGAGGCGAATCCGGTCAAGGCGCGCGTCTACGATTCCTTGCTCTTCCGGCACTGGGACTCCTGGGAAGACGGGAAGCGCAGCCACGTGTTCGTCTGGACCATCGGCGGCGGCGAGCCCGTCGACCTGCTGCGCGGCATGGACGCCGACGCGCCTACGCACCCCTTCGGCGGCACGGAGGAGCTCGCCATCTCGCCCGACGGCAAGGAAGTGCTGTTCGCCGCCAAGGACGACGGCAGCGCCAACGCCTGGACCACGAACATCGACGTGTGGCGCGTGCCGGCCGACGGCTCGGCGGGACCTGAGCGCGTCTCGCTCGGCCTGGGCATGGACAACGTGCCGAGCTACTCACCCGACGGGAAGACGATCGCCTGGCTGTCGATGGAACGGGCCGGCTACGAGGCGGATCGCCAGTGCATCGTGCTGCTCGACCGGGCCACGGGCAAGCAGCGCAACCTGACCCAGGCCTGGGATCGCTCGCCCTCGGAGTACTCCTGGTCGGACGACGGGCGCACGCTCTTCACGACGGCCGACAATCTAGGCAACCACTCGCTGTTCGCGCTCGACGTCGCCAGCGGACGCGTCACGACGCTGCTGGAGAAGGGCACGGCTGGATCGCCGGCCCAGGCGGGGAGCCGCCTCGTGTACGGCTTCGACGACCTGCGCTCGCCAGTCGAGCTGTGGACCATGGACCGCGCTGGTTCCATTCCGCGCCAGCTCACGCACTTCAACGACGAGAAGGTGGCCGCCGCGCGCATGGGCGCCTACGAGCAGTTCTCCTTCGAGGGCGCCAAGGGCGACACCGTGTACGGCTACCTCGTCAAGCCGGTCGACTTCGACCCGACCAAGAAGGTCCCGGTCGCGTTCCTGATCCATGGCGGGCCGCAGGGCTCCTTCGGCGACCACTTCCACTACCGCTGGAACCCAGAGATCCACGCGGGCGCCGGTTACGCCGCCGTGATGATCGACTTCCACGGCTCGACCGGCTACGGCCAGGCCTTCTGCGACGCGATCCGCGAGGACTGGGGCGGAGCGCCCTACGAGGACCTGATGAAGGGCCTCGACGCCGCGCTCGCCAAGTACCCGTTCCTGGACGGGAGCCGCGTGGGCGCGCTGGGCGCCTCCTACGGCGGCTACATGATCAACTGGATCGCGGGCCAGACCGACCGCTTCCGCTGCCTCGTCAACCACGACGGCAACCTGGACGAGCGCATGGCCTACTTCGACACCGAGGAGCTGTGGTTCCCCGAGTGGGATCACGGCGGCACGCCCTGGGAGAACCCCGAGCACTACGCGAAGCACAACCCGATCGACCACGTCGGCAAGTGGAAGACGCCCATGCTCGTGATCCACGGCGGCCAGGACTTTCGCGTGGTCGACACGCAAGGCATGTCGACCTTCACGGCCTTGCAACGGCGCGGCATCCCCTCGAAGTTCATCCACTTCCCCGACGAGAACCACTGGGTCCTGAAGCCGCACAACAGCCTCTTCTGGCACCACAACGTGCTCGGCTGGCTCGATCAGTGGTTGAAGGGTGCGCAGCCGGTCGCGGCCGCGGCAGCGCGCTGATGGAACCCCTGCGCTGCACTGCCGTCGCGCTGGTGTTGATCGCCGGCGCCTGCACCGCGTCGCGCTCCGCCCCTCTGCGGCATCCCGAGCACGTGAATGCTCCCGGCCGCACCGACACGCTGCCCTTCAGCCACGGCGTGCTGGCCGGTGACTTCTACTTCGTTGCCGGAACGCTGGGAGTCGACGCGGCCACCGGCAAGCCGCCGGCGGACGTCGAGCTGGAGGTGCGTGCGATGCTGGACGACTTCCTGAAGAAGCTTGCGCTCGCCGGCCTCGGCATGGACGACCTCGTCCAGGTACAGGTCTTCTGCTCGGACCTCGCGCTCTACGACACCTTCAACAAGATCTACGCGACCTACTTCATCGGCCCCTGCCCCGCACGCGCCTTCATCGGCTCCGGCCCGCTGCTGCGCGGCTGCCGCTTCGAGATCATGGGCACGGCGAGGCGTTAGTCGGTCCGGCAGAGGCACCTGGAGGCGAGTCGGCAATAAAGCCGATTTTCATTGAATTCGGCAATATAGCCGAACACGATCCACGCCAGATGGTCAAGTCCGCCAAGAATCCCGTCTACGTCGCGCTCACCGGGGACCTGGTTGCTTCGCGGGCCATGGATCCGAAGGACCGTGCGGAGCTCCAAGGGCACGTGCTCGGGATGCTCAAGGACATGAACCGCAAGCTCAAGCAGGGAGGTGATTCCCTGGCCGCGCCGCTGACTCTGACGGCGGGGGACGAGATCCAGGGGCTGTTCCGCCGCTCCGATCGTTTGGTCGAGACCATCCAGGAGCTGACCGATCGGCTGTTCGGAGTCGTGCCCACGGGGCCGGAGACTGGATGGCGACACTTTCCCTACCTCATCTTCGGCGCAGGGCGTGGCCAACTGACGATCGACTCCATTCCAGCGGCCCGGAAGCAGGCGCCCAATCCGGCGTTGCTGGATGGGCCCGCATTCCATCGCGCGCGAGCCGCACTCGAGGCGGCACAACGCAAGCGCTCCTGGGCGAACTTCCAGGGCTTCGGCACGCCTGAGGACGACGTGCTCAGCGCGCTCTTCTCCTTGATGGGGGCCATTCGCTCCCGCTGGGGGGCCGAGCAGGGCGCGACCTCCTACCGCGTGCGCCGGCACGAACTCCAGAAGGATCTGGCCAAGGAGCGCGGGGTCAGTGGATCGGTGGTCAGCGAGAGCCTGAGCGCGGCCCATCACAAGACGCTCTTGGCCGGGGAAGAGGCTGCGCGAAAGTTGCTCGCGACGTTGGAGTCGTCCCGCGATGGGTGACTTCCCCGTGGAAGCTCCTCCAGGACTTGTCTGGGCCTTGCTCTGCGCCGGACACCTGCTCGGCGACTTCGTCTTCCAGAGCCGCGCGATGGTGGACGGCAAGCGGCGCGAGCTGCGCTGGCTCCTCGTCCATGGGCTCGAGATACTGATCGTGCAGGCCCTGGTCCTGCTCCCGTTCTGTCCGAGCTTGCGCACGGGCCTGGCGGTCGCGGGGCTCGCGCTCGCGCACGTCGGAATCGACGCGCTCAAGGTGCGCGTAGAGCTGCACTTCGGCCGGAGGCTCCTCTGGTTCGTGCTCGATCAGACGTTGCACCTTGCCGTGCTCGTCCTGGCGGCCAACTGGATCGCCATGTCCGGGGTCCAAGTCTCCTCGATCGCGCCGCGCCCGCTCGAGTCGTTGGCCTGGATCGTCGGGCTCTACGCCTTCAACGTGAACGGGGGTTCGGCCGTCGTGTCTGCCGTGCTCGAAGGGCTGCGGGCTGGTGCGAAGCCCCTGGATGGAGCGCGGGCCGGGCACGTGATCGGGATCCTCGAGCGCATGGCCATGCTGACCCTGGTCTGGCTCGGCGAGTGGAGCGCCCTCGGCTTCGTGCTCGCGGCGAAGTCCGTGGCGCGCTTCAAGGAGCTCGAAAACCGCGAGTTCGCCGAGGCGTACCTGGTCGGGACGCTGACGAGCTTCCTGGTCGCGGGCGCGAGCGGGCTGCTCCTGCGCGCGCTGCTCGGGTAGCGAGAATTGTCCGCAACGGCACCGATTCGCCGGATCGTTGCATCCCCGGGAGCGGAACCGGCATGTCCGTGAACGGCCCCTCGCTCCACTCCCAGAATGATCGTCCCCCAAGCTCTGGCTGCCCTGGCCCTGTGCGTTTGCCAGGGCTCCGATCCCGTCCATCCCGACCTGGCCGAGCTGAAGGAGCGCTGGCGCGGGGCGATGGAGGCGTGCGGCGTGCCGGCCCTCGCCATGGTGCTGGTGGAGGGCGACGAGGTCGTGCACCGGGTGACGCTCGGACGGCGCGATCCAAGGCGCGACGAGCCCGTGACGAAGGACACGATCTTCTACATCGCCAGCGCCACCAAACCCTACGTGGCCTTCGCGCTGGCGCAGCTCGCCGAGCAGGGCAAACTCGAGCTGGACGCGCCGGTGAAGCGCTACCTGCCGCGTTTCCGGCTCGCCGACCCCGCGCTCACCGAGTCGATCACGGTGCGCGACCTCCTGTGTCATCGCCACGGGCTCAACTACGGCCCGATCGTCCTGCTCGACGCCTACACGGGCGAGATCACCGAGGAGCGCTACTACCACTTCCTCGCGAACGTCGAGTCCCCGGGCCGCGTGGCCTACTCGAACCTGCACTTCACCATTGCCGGGCGCGTGATCGAGGCCGTGAGCGGCAAGAGCTGGCGCGACTATCTCGCCGCGCACGTCTTCGCGCCGGCCGGCATGACGCGCACGACGGGTTACGCCGACTGGATGTACGCTCAGGACGACGTCGCCATCCCGGCCGTGGTCGTCGACGGCCGTGCGCAGCCGGCGCCGGTGCGCAAGAGCGACCGCACGATGCACGCTGCTGGCGGGCTGGGCACGAGCATCGACGACCTCTCGCGCTGGCTGCGCTTGCAGCTCGGACGCGGGACGGTCGACGGCGCGCGGCTGCTCTCGGAACGTGCGACCGAGGCCACCTGGGTGCTGCAGTCGGAGAGCAAGGACGATGCCGAGTTCGGTTCGACCGAGGGCTTCGCGCTGGGCTGGCAGCGCGGCAGCTATCGTGGCCATCTCGAGCTGCGCCATGGCGGCGGCTACGTGGGCGCTGCCTCGTACGTGTGCTTCCTGCCGGAGCTGGGCATCGGACTGGCGGTGGTCGCGAGCGGCGGAGGCGGGGCGAACGCGCTGTGCGGGCTGGTCTCGACCGACGTGCACGAGCGCTTGCTGGCCGACGACGAGGTCAGGGATCCGCTGCCCGCCTTGCTCGAGCAGGCGCGCGGCGAGAAGAAGCGCGACGAGCAACAGAGGAGCGCCGAGCGCGCCATCGTTCGCCCGGCCCTCGCCCTGTCGCTCGATCGGGCGGCCTACGTCGGCGTCTTCCAGAACGAGTGGTTCGGAACGCTGACGATCGAGGCGCGCGGCTCCGAGCTCGTCACGCGCCTCGGCCAGCTCGCGCTCGAGCTCTCGACGCCGGCCCCGGACGCGCTGCGCCTCGCCGGCCCGGGTTTCGGCGAGTGCGTGGGCGCTTTCGAGCTCGAGGCCGGCAAGGTCGTCGCGCTCACGCTCGAGCTGGACGGCAAGGTGCGCTTCGTGCGTTGAGAGGAGGAGGAAGAGGAGGAGGAAGAGGAGGAGGACGAGGAGGAGGAAGAGCCGGGCTGGAGCCCGGCGCTCCCAGATGAGAAGAGGAGCTACTCGCCGCCGTAGCCGAGGTCGTCGAGCATCTGGCGCCGCGCCGAAGTGAAGCCCGCGCGCGGCGGCTCGCCGCGCGCCGTCAAGAAGCCCAGGGCCCCCGGCGCCGGCCGCCGCGGCACCACGGCCCGCCCCGCCACGCTCGGGGCCAGGGAGTG
>JANOGB010000668.1:0-1960 GCA_031413955.1 Planctomycetota bacterium
TGGTCGAGCGCACGGCCGACCGCCTGATGCTGCGCCGGGACTTGCGCCTCTGGCCCGCCTGGGGCGCGACCGTGCGCTCCGGCCGATGAGCCGATCCTCCCACACGCGAAGGACTCCGTCGGGCTCTGGTAGGCTCGCCCCCGTCCGATGACGCTCACCCCAGGCTCCACGCTCTCGCACTACACGATCCTCGGGCCCCTCGGCGCGGGTGCGATGGGCGAGGTGTATCGAGCGCGCGACACGAAGCTCGGGCGCGAGGTGGCGATCAAGGTGCTGCCGGAGCACTTCGCCGACGACGAGGAGCGGCTCAAGCGCTTCGAGCGCGAGGCGAAGACACTCGCGTCGCTGAATCATCCGAACGTGGCGCAGATACACGGCGTGGATCAGGTCGGCGAGACCTGCTTCCTCGTGCTCGAGCTCGTGCCGGGAGAATCGCTGGAGGAGCGGCTGAAGCGCGGGCCGCTGCCGCTCGACGAGGCGCTCGAGGTCTGCAAGCAGATCGCCGAGGGCCTCGAGGCTGCGCACGAGGCGGGCGTGATTCACCGCGACCTGAAGCCCGCAAACGTGCGCCTCACGCCCGACGGCAAGGCCAAGGTGCTCGACTTCGGCCTCGCGAAGCCGGCCAACGAAGGTCAACGAGGTTCGAGCACCGACAGCGTGCTCTCGACGGAAGCCGGCCGCCTGCTCGGCACGCCGACCTACATGGCGCCGGAACAGGCGCGCGGGAAACCGATCGACAAGCGCGTCGACATCTGGGCCTTCGGCTGCGTGCTGTACGAGTGCTTGACCGCGCAGCGAGCGTTCGGTGGCGAGTCCATGAGCGACGTGCTCGCCGCGGTCATCGAGCACGAGCCGGACTGGACCAAGTTGCCGCTCGCGACGCCTGCGCGGGTGCGCGAGATCCTGCGCCGCTGCTTGGCGAAGGAGGCACGCCTGCGTCTGCGCGACATCGGCGAGGCCAGGGTGGCCCTGATCGACGCGCACGGGTCCGCTGGCGCCGAAGCACCGCCGCACGAGCGCGTCGCGACGAGGCGGCCCTGGCTGCCGGTGATTGCGCTGGCGTTCGGCCTGGCGCTCGGAGTCGGGCTCGGTGCCGCGCTGCTTCGGCGCGCGAGCCCGGACAGCGCCGAGCGCCCGAACGTGACCCGAGTCAGCGTCCCCATTCCGAACACCGACGTCATCGCGCCCGCGGTGGGAGTCGTTGCCCTCGCGCTCTCACCGGACGGACGGACTCTGGCGTATTGCGCTCAGCGCGACGGGCAGATCCAGCTCTTCCTGCGGCCGCTGGGAGAGCGGGAAGCGCGCGTCGTCCCCGGCAGCAAGAATGCCCACAATCCGTTCTTCTCGCCGGACGGCCAGTGGGTCGCATTCTTCGCCGGCGAGAGACTGAAGAAGGCCTCGGTCCGCGGTGGCGATCCACTGGAACTCTGCAGGAGTACGGCCAATCGCGGCGGGGTCTGGCTCCAGGACGGCAGCATCGTGATCTCCCCTAGCATGGCGGGCGCCCTGTACCGCCTGCCGGCGTCGGGCGGGGAACTCGAGCCGATCACCGAGCTGGACCCCGCCCGACACGAGCGCACGCATCGTTGGCCCAGCGCGCTTCCAGGCGGGGAGTGGGTGCTGTTCGTCGCCGGAACGACGGACCAGGTCGCGAACTACGACCATGCGGTCGTGTGCGCTGTCTCGCTCGAGACCAGAGAGCGCCGCGACGTGTTCACCGGTGCGGGCATGGCCAAGTACTCGCCCTCCGGCCATCTCATCCTCGGACGCCCTGGAGCGCTCTTCGCGGCGAGCTTCGATCCGACGACGCTCGCGGTGCGCGGCTCCGAGATTCCGGTGGTCACCGGCGTCGCGAGCATTCCCGCGAGCGGCGCGGTCCAGTACGACGTCTCGCGCGACGGTACGCTGGCCTACCTGCCCGAAGTCCCAGGCTCCGAGTTGCGCGAGCTCGTCTGGTTGG
>JANOGB010000669.1:0-1552 GCA_031413955.1 Planctomycetota bacterium
CAAAAGCAGACAAGAAAGAGCCGGGCTGGAGCCCGGCGCTCCCAGGTGAGCCTCACTCGCCGACGAAGTTCACCAGCCGCCCGGGCACGACCACGACCTTCTTGACGGTCTTGCCGGACAGGTGTTCGCTCACTGCGGCACGGCCGAGCTCCTCCAGGTGCGCGCGCTCGGCGTCCTTGGGCGCGCGGATCCTGGCGCGCAGCTTGCCGTTGACCTGCACCACGAGCTCGACCTCGTCGTCCACCAGGTAGGCCGGATCGGCCCTCGGCCAGGCGGCCCGCGTGATCGAATCGGCGTGGCCCAGGCGGGACCAGAGCTCCTCCGCCAGGTGCGGCGCGAAGGGCGCGAGCACGCGCAGGAAGCGCTCGGCCTGCCCGCCGGTGAAGGCCGCGCGGCGCTTGGTGGCCTCGTTGACGAACTCCATCATCGCCGCGATGGCGGTGTTGAAGTTGAAGGCCTGGAACGAGTCCTCGATGCGCGCCAGGGTGCGGTGGAGCGCGCGCTCGAGGACGAGTGCATCGCCCTGGGGCACAGTGCGCTCCGTGCGCGCGAGCTCGGTGCGCACCGGAGTCGCGCCTTCCTCGTCCACGAACAGGCGCCACACGCGGTCGAGAAAACGCCGCGAGCCGGACACGTCGCGCGGGTTCCAGGGCTTCGATTCTCCGAGCGGCCCCATGAACATCTCGTAGACGCGGAAGGTGTCGACGCCGTACTCCGCGATCACGTCGTCGGGATTGACGACGTTCTTCAGCGACTTGGACATCTTGGCCACGACCTGCTCGACCTGCTCGCCGCTTGCCTTGCGCAGGAAGCTCCCGTCGCGCTCGGCGACCTCGTCCACCGGCACCAGCGCGCCGCGCGCGTCCTTGTAGGCGAAGGCCGTGAGCAGGCCCTGGTTGAAGAGGCGCTGGAAGGGCTCCTTGTTCGTGACCAGCTTCAGGTCGTAGAGCACCTTGTGCCAGAAGCGCGCGTAGAGCAGGTGCAAGACGGCGTGCTCGATGCCGCCGATGTAGAGGTCCACGCTGCCCCAGTAGGCCTGCGCTTCCGGCGCGAAGGGCGCGCGCTCGTTGTGCGCGTCCATGAAGCGCAGGTAGTACCAGCACGAGCCGGCCCAGCCGGGCATCGTGTCGGTGTCGCGCCGCGCGGGCTGGCCGCTCACGGGGTCCTTCGTCTCCAGCCATTCCTGCGCGCGCGCGAGCGGCGGCGAACCGTCGGCCGCGGGCGTGAAGTCCTTCATCGCCGGCAGCTCGACCGGTAGCCCCTCGTCCGGCACGCGCGTCACGCGTCCATCGGCGTGATGCAGTACCGGGAAGGGCTCGCCCCAATAGCGCTGGCGCGAGAACAGCCAGTCGCGCAGCTTGTAGGTCACCTTGGCGCGCCCGTGCCCGCTCGACTCGAGCCACGCGAGCGCGGTCCTTTTCGCCTCGGCCACGCCCTGCCCGTTCCAGCGCGCACTCGCCAGCGCCGGGCCCTCGCCCACGTAGGCCTTGCCGTCGAAGCCCGCCGGCGGCTGCACGGTGCGCACGATCGGCAGCTTGAAGCGCTCGGCGAA
>JANOGB010000670.1:0-2983 GCA_031413955.1 Planctomycetota bacterium
GCCCAGCCGAGATCGGCAAATAGTATCTTTCTGATACCAACCCCCCGTGTCCCGATCTCGCCGCTGGTCAGCCAGAACGCATCGCCGATTGCGGCACCGGCGCGCTGCCCTCGCACCGTCTGGACGCCACCCACGAAGTACTGCTTCTGAATCGGCAGCGCGCCTCCCGAGGTTCCGGCCCCCAGCGTCAGCGCTCCATCGAAAGCGCGACCCAGCCCGCGCGACAACGTCGTGTGCAGCATGCCCCGCGCGTAATCGAACGTGCCGGTACCGCCTTCCAGCTTGATGTCCGTCAGCGCGCGGAATCCGTGTGGATCGAGTGATTGCCCGAGAAACTCAGTCCGAGGATGGCGGGGACCGGACCTTTCGCGCCGTTCGGGACATAGACCAGCAGGTCCATCCGCGGGCCCGGCTTGCCGCCGGTGCACGAGGTGCAAGAGCGACGGGTTCTCGCGCAACTCGGCCAGTACTCCGCTCCAGCCGCCCGGATGGAAGGGCGCCTGGAGCGCGAGGACCGCGGCATCTGCGAGCCCGAAGAGGTAGAAGGCGGCCGGCCCCCGGTAGAGGAAGTTTCCTGGGTCCAGGTCGCCGTGCAGGAGCAGCTCGCGCACCTCCATCGCCATCCCGCGCGCGTCCACGTCGTTGGTGAAGAGCGCGTTCTCCGGATTCGAGAGGTCGAGACCGAACCCGATGCCGTCCAGACGCAGCCACGCGGCGAGCGCGAGGATGCCCAGCAGGGCGATGCGCACGAACGACTGCGCTTCTGTGTTCAACGATGGCATGCGCCGGGCGCAGTCAGTCTATGCGGCGAACCTGGACTTTCCCGAGCCTCTGGCCACCCGGCGAGCGTTCGAGGAGTGGTGCACCTCGGCGCAGCCCTGGTTACAGGGTCCGCACGCGCTGGACTTGTGGCGCGTTCCGTGGCGCGTCAGTGGCGCGCGCCAGCCGAAGTCGTGCGCTCGACGGGTCCGAAGAGCTCCTCGTAGTCCTCCAGCGCGGCGCGCACGACCTGTTCGGCGTGGGCGCGGCCGTAGGGCTCGCCCACCGTGACCTTGGCGGGCGAATCGGGCAGGAACTTGTAGGTCGCGAAGTAGTGGATGATGCGGTCGAGCAGTGCGCGCGGCACGCCGCCGATGTCGGTGATCTGGCCCCAGATGTGGTCGCTCTCCAGCACGGCGATGAGCTTGTCGTCGGCCTCGCCGCCGTCGATCATCGGCAGGCCGCCCACCACGCGCGCGTCCACGAGGATCTCCGCACGGTTCACTGGGCGCTCGCACAGGACGCAGATGTCCAGCGGATCCGCGTCGCCCTTCTCGGCTCCGTCCATCAGGCGCGCCACGCGCTTGCCGGAGTAGGTGCGCGGGACGAAGCCGTACAGGCTCGGCGGCTGCGCCGAGGTGCGCTGCGGGCGATCGAGGCGCAGGTAGCCGGAGTCCTTGTCGATCTCGTACTTCACGAGGTCATAGGGCGTGAGCTCGATGTAGGCCGTCAGACGTCGCGGCGGCTCGACACCCGGGGAGAGACCGTGCCAGGGGTGCGGACGCCAGGGCGAGAACGAGGTCTTCGAGCTCATGGGGGGCTCCCGGGGAAGGGGGGACGAACAAGGTATCGGAATCCGCTCGAAGAACCGTTAGCCGCGGCCGACCCGTCGATCCGCGCCGACCCCGAGTTCCGCCTCGAGCCGCTCGAGGAAATAGCCCACGTCCGTGACGAGCCCGATCGCCTGCTGCGTGCCGCGGTTGCCGAGCTTGACCGGCAGGGCCTCGGTCATGTCGACGCACACCGTGCGCACGTGCGCCGGCAAGAGGTTGCCCACCGCGATCGCGTGCAGGGCCGAGGCGAGCAGCAGGCACATGCCGGCGCCCTCCAGGGCCTCGATGTAGGCCTCCTGCGCCGCGAGCACGTCCGGGATCACGTCGAGGAGCGGTCCGTCGTCCCGGATCGAGCCCGCCAGCACGAACGGCACGCCCTTCTGCACGAGCTCGTACATCACGCCCGAGCGCACCAGGCCGCTCGCGACCGCGGCGCGCACGCCGCCGGCGCGATTGACGGCGTTGATGGCCCACAGGTGATTGCGCGAACCACCCTCGACCGCACGCCCGCTCATCTGGCACACGCCGAGGCTGGTCTTGAGCAAGGCCTTCTCGAGATCGTGCACGGCGAAGGCATTGCCGGAGAGCACGCCGTCGACCCAGCCGGCGCGCACGAGCCGCGCCAGCGCCGCATCGCCGCCGGAGTGGATCACGGCAGGTCCCGGGACGAGCACGATGCGCTCCCCCGCCGCGCGCGTCTCGCGCATCGCGCGCGCGGCCGCGGCGATGGCGACCGGCTTGTTCACCTCCATCGAGATCTCGTTCGACATGAAGCCGAAGGAGCTCGCCTGGCGCGAGCGCTCGATGGGCCGCACGCGCACGCCCGCGCCGCGCAGGAGCACCGCCTCGCCGCGCCGCACCTTGCGTTGCTTGACGCAGTGGAGCTTTTCTCCGCGGCGCACGACCGCGCAGTCCATGCGCTGCTCGGCCACCGCATCCCAGCGCCCGCCCACGCGCACGAAGGTCTCGAGGTTGGTGCTCGAGTAGAACTCGTCCGGCAGGATGCCGTCCGCTTCGGCCGGCGCGAACTGTGCATCGCGCACCTCGGTCGCCGCGCCGAGGTAGGAGAGCGCTTCGAGCACGCGATCCAGCGTGGCCGGATCCCCGGCGGACACGGCAAGGCGCGCGTACGACGGCTCCTCGTTCGTGCGCCCGACGCGGAACTCCTCGATCTCGAAGCTTCCGCCCTCCGCGACGATCTTGCCCATGACGCGCCGCAGCACGTCGGAATCGATGATGTGCCCCTCGAGCGTGACGGTTTCGCGCACCATGGCGAGAGGGTACTCTGTGCTCCTCCGCCGGGAGCGCCGGGCTCCAGCCCGGCTCTTCTCTTCTTTCTTCTTCCCTCTTCTCCAAGGTTGCGGTCGGAGAGGAAGAGAAAAAGAGCCGGG
>JANOGB010000671.1:0-14082 GCA_031413955.1 Planctomycetota bacterium
TGGACGCTCTACCGCAAGGAAGCCGCCAAGCGCGGGCCGAAGGATGCGAAGCGCGACGTCAAGTACGACGTCAAGCACCTCGACGAGCTGCGCAATCACTTGATCGAGCGCCACTACCCGCTGGTGCGCTACATCGCCGAGCGACTCCTGCAGACGCTGCCGAAGTCGATCGAGCTGGATGATCTCGTGTCCGCCGGCCTGTTCGGCCTGATGGACGCGATCCGCGGCTTCGACGCCAGCCGCGGCATCAAGTTCAAGACCTACTGCTCCACTCGCATCAGAGGGGCGATCCTCGACCAGCTCCGCTCCCAGGACTGGGTCCCGCGTCTGGTGCGCCTCAAGGCCAGCCGCATCGACCGCGCACTGCAGCGCCTGACCGCCGAGTACGGCCGCGAGCCCACCCACGCCGAGCTCGCGCGCGTGCTCGAGATGGAGCACGGCGACCTCGTCAACGAGATCCAGGAGTCGCGCGCCAAGACCATGTTCTCGCTCAGCGAGAAGTGGGAGGACGACGACGGCGCGGTCGAGAAGGTCGAGATCCTCGAGGACAAGACCGCCACCGACCCGGTGCACGAGATGAACCGCCGCGACCTGATGAACTTCATCACGCGCGCGCTCACCCACAAGGAACGCTTCATCATCGAGCAGTACTACCAGTACGGCCACACGATGAGGGAGATCGGCGAGATGCTCGCGCTCACCGAGAGCCGCGTCTGCCAGATCCACTCGAACGTGATGAGCCGATTGAAGGGGCTGCTCGGGCAGCGGCACGAGTCGTTGCTGTCGTAGAGCGGCCGGCGCAGCGCTCCGGCTAGCCGAACGGTCCGCCGCGCAAGTCCAGCTCCAGCTTCGTCCATGCCGGGCCGGCACGGCGTTCGGCTTGCGTCTTTCGCCGCGCAGCCCTTGCGCCATCCGGAGACGCCGGAGACTCTCGAGCGGGTTCAGAGAGCGATGATGTCCGCGTTCCTGCCCACGAGAGAGATCCGACCATGACGGGACTCGCCTGGCTCACGCTCTTGCCGCTCCTCGTGCCCGCCTCCTCGGGAGACGAGAAGGCGCGCGCCCGCGAGGCGGACCTTCGCAAGCTGGACGAGTGGATCGACCTCGAGCGGAGCTTCACTGACGAGCGCCGCCGCGAGGCACACTCAGCGGTCGCCGCGCACCAGGGAAAGCAGTTCACCGATCCCGAGCTCTACATGGAGGTGCGCAGGATCGTCGCGCTCGCCGACAACGGGCACTCGAACGCCGACGTCACTCCGATCCACGAGCGCTTCGGCCTCCTGCCCGTGCGGACCTACTGGTTCTCCGACGGCTTGTACGTGGTGAGGGCGCGCGAGCCGCAGCGGAAGCTACTGGGCGCGCGCATCGTGAGCGTCGAGGGCCGGCCGATCAGCGAGCTCGAGACGCGCCTGAAAGACTTCTGCGGCGGGACCGTCGAGTACTTCCGCCACTACACGGAGGCGCTCCTCTTGCTCTCCCCGGCCCTGATGCACGCCGTCGGGCTGGCCGAGCGGCCCGACCGGCTGAGACTCGGCGTCGTGGACGGGAAGGGAGAGTCCGTGGAGGCGGTCGTCCAGGTCGACCCGGATTCCAGCGCCGTGCGCGCGCGACCCTGGCGCTACCTGAGCCCCGCGCCGATCGAGGGTGCCGAAGACTGGGCGACGGTCCTCGAGAAGGACGCGGAGCTGCCCGTCTGGCTGCAGGAGGAAGCAGAGACCTTCCGCTACGTGCAGCTCGCGAACGGCAGCGCCTACCTCCAGCTCCGGGGCAACCACGACGCCGGTTCGAAGCGCATCCGCGACTTCGCGGCCCGGACCCAGGAGCGCCTGCAGCAGGACCAGCCGCGCTCGATCGTCCTCGACGATCGCGAGAACGGCGGCGGCGATCTCACCACCACCGCGGACTTCGCGCTCGAGCTGCCCTCCTTCGTGCAGCCCGGTGGCCGCGTCTACGTCCTGACGGGAAACGGTACCTTCTCGGCGGGGATCTACACGTCCTTCTACCCCAAGGCCTCCGACCCCGAAAACACGCTCGTCGTCGGGGAGCTCGTCGGCGACCGGCCGGAGTTCTGGGCGGAGGCGGGCGATCCCTTCCGGCTGCCGGAGAGCGGAATCGCGCTCGGCTACGCTCTCCAGCGCCACGACATCCTCCACGGGTGCACCGTCTCGCCGGAGTGCCACATGGCCCAGCACCCCGCGCACTGGAACCTGGTCGTCGAGACGCTCGAGCCGGACTGGTCCGTGCCGCTGACCTTCGCCGACTTCGCGGCAGGTCGCGATCCCGTGCTGGAGCGGGTCCTGCAGGCGGAGACAGGGCAGCGCTGACAGTCGGCCGGAGCCAGCCACGCCCAGTGCATCGCGCGAACAGTGCGACCAGTACGGCCACACGATGAGGGAGATCGGCGAGATGCTCGCGCTCGTGAGCTGAGAGCCGCGTCTGCCAGATCCACTCGAACGTGATGAGCAGGCTGAAGAGGCTGCTCGGGCAGCGGCACGAGTCGCTGCTGTCCTGAAGGCGAATGACCCTGCGGGAGCGGGTGGGGCCAGGGCGACGGGATCGGAGGGCGAGAAGGGTGGTTCTGGCCAGGCCCCGCCCGGAAAGCGCGGCACCAGGTGCAACCGTTGCCCGCCCGATCCGTCGATGCCGTGGAGGTCACGACACCATGGAACGAAACCTGATCACCCGTCTTCTGAGATCCTTCGAGAGCCTCGTGCGCGAGGCCGGGGGCGTCGAGTGATGGTTCGCCCGCGATCTGCAGGGCCTGCTGGGATACGAGCGCTGGGAGAACTTCCTCGCCGTCCTGGAACGGGCCCGGAACGCCTGCGCGGGAAGCGGTCAACCGGTCCCCGACCATTTTCGTGACGTAACGAAAATGGTCCGCCTGGGCTCGGGGGCCGAGCGCGAGGTCGAGGACGTTCTCCTCACGCGCTACGCCTGCTACCTGATCGCGCAGAACGGCGACCCGCGCAAGCCCGAGATCGCCTTCGCCCAGACATACTTCGCAGTCCAGACCCGCAAGCTCGAGCTGATCGAGACCCGTCTTGCGGAGCACGAGCGCATGCGCGCCCGTGCACACCTCGGAACGAGTGAACGCGAGCTCTCCGGGCTCATCTTCGAGCGGCTGCGCGATCAGGACAGCTTCGCCCGCATCCGGAGCTCCGGCGACGCCGCCCTGTTCGGAGGCCGAACGACGCGCCAGATGAAGAGACGCCTGGGAGTCCCCGCGAGCCGTCCGCTGGCCGACTTCCTGCCCACGATCACGATCACGGCCAAGGACCTGGCGAACCAGATGACATCCTTCCGCGTTCGCGAGCGCGACTTGCGCTCCGAGGGTGCGATCACCACCGAGCACGTCGGCAACAATCGCGAAGTTCGCGGTGCTCTGGCGAAGCGCGGTATCCGCCCGGAGGAACTGCCAGCAGCCGAAGACGCGAGAAAGCTCCAAGGCCGTCTGCGCGCGGAGGAGCAGCGCTTGCTCGGAGGCGTGAAGAAGCCGAAGATTTCGAGGCGCAGGAAGCGCCGGTGATTCTCCACGACACGCGTCGACCGTCGCTACGCCAGAGTCACGAACGAAAGCCGGGTAACGACTACTCGTGTACGGCCACACGATCCGCGAGAACGGCGAGATGCTCGCGCTCACCGGGCGCATGCTCGAAGGCCGGGTCTGGATGAGATACCGGATAGCGGCATGAGTCGCTCTTGTCCGGAGAGCGCGTCCCCGACGACGGAGCGCTGAAGCTCACCTGGGAGCGCCGGGCTCCAGCCCGGCCGGTCTTCTCTTCTTCCTCTGTTTCTGGCTCGGAGCGGAGGAGGAAGAGGAGAACAAGAAGCCGGGCTGGAGCCCGGAGCTCCCGGTTGAGGCCGGAACCCGGGCCCCTAAGAAAAAATCCTTTTCGCCTGGGGGGAGACATCGGGTGAGACATCGGGCCTCCGTGGATGTGGGTCGGAAGCTTGCCTCTTGGCCTCGACCCCCGGAGCCCTTCGATGATCGCCACGGCGCTCTTCCTCTACTCTTTCATCCGCAAGGAGGCCGTGCTGTCGTCGCAGATCGAGGGCACGCAGTCCTCGTTCTCCGATCTCCTGATGTTCGAGATCGAGGAGGCGCCGGGCGCACCCTCGCGTTCTCCGCAACTCCAAGAACGCTCCTCTCTACCTCTTGTGTTTCGCAGCGAGCAACGAGAAGGGAGCCCGCATTGCGGTCGGGATCGCTGACCATCTGCTGGAGAAAGGAGCAATCTGATTGGCGCAAGGATCCGGAATCGAATGGACGGAGGCCACGTGGAACCCCGTCACCGGCTGCACCAAGGTCAGCCCCGGCTGCAAGCACTGCTACGCCGAGCGCATGGCCCTGCGCCTCCAGGCGATGGGCCAGAGGAACTATCGCAACGGCTTCGGGCTCACCCTGCAGCCGGACATGCTCGCGCTGCCTCTAGCGTGGAAGAAGCCCCGGACGATCTTCGTGAACTCGATGAGCGACCTGTTCCACGAGGACGTGCCCGTCGACTACATCGAGCGCGTGTTCGACGTGATGCACCGGGCGCACTGGCACAGCTTCCAGATCCTGACGAAGCGTTCCCAGCGCATGGCCGAGCTCGACGCGGGGCTCGCGTGGGCCCCGAACATCTGGATGGGAGTCAGTGTCGAGAGCGAGACCTACCGCGCACGCATCGACGACGTGCGTAGGACGCGTGCCGCGATCCGGTTCCTGTCGCTCGAGCCCTTGCTCGGCCCGCTCCCGGACCTCGACCTCCACGGCATCGACTGGGTCATCGTCGGCGGAGAGTCGGGCCCCGGAGCCCGTGCCATGAATCCCGCATGGGTTCTCGACATCCGCGACCAGTGTCGCGCGGCCGGTGTCCCGTTCTTCTTCAAGCAATGGGGCGGATGGAACAAGAAGAAAGCCGGACGAACGCTCGATGGAAGGCTGTGGGAGGAGATGCCCTCTCGGGCGCGGGCCACCGCCACGTGACGGAAGAGCGAGAGGCCTACTCGAACCCGAAGCGCTGCCACGGCGTGACGCCGCCCGCGTGGCGCGCTTCCTCGAGCGCGCCCTTCAGCGTGTCCTGGTAGAGCATCTGCGCGATCAGCACGTAGGCCGGGATGCTGGCAGACGAACGTGGCGCCGTCCTGGGTGTCGGGTGGTGCGGCGCCGAAGACCGTGCAGTGGTCGCTCGCGGGGACCAGGCCTTCGTGCCACAGCTCCTCGTGATTGTTGATGAGCACGATCTCCTCGAGCCCGAGCTGCGCGCCCTCGGCCATGCCCTCCATCTCGTCGATGATCGTGGGCGAGTACTTGCGGATCGCCGCACCGCACTCGCCCGCGTAGCGCAGCATGCGCTCGCGCGGGTTGGGCTTGCCCGCGTAGCCCAGGTAGATCTCCTGCTCCAGGAACGAGTGGATCGGGTCCTTGAACCTGGCGCGTACTCCCGGCCGCGCTCGCGCGGCTGGCCGGAGATCACGGTCAGCGTGTGCTCCGCGACCGGCTCCTGGAACGCGGCCGTACTCCGCTCCAGCCCCAGGGCCGTCACGCCGGCGGCTCGACGCAGGAACTCCCGACGACTCCAGGACGCGCTCATCATGTCGGCACTGCACCCGCGACTCTGCTGGGTGCGCTAGCCCGTGCGCACCTGTGGCAGGTAAGCGTACTGCGCCCCCACCGAGACGGGGCAGCCCTTGCGGTGAGCACGCGGGGAAAGCGAGACTCCCGTGGTGGGTTCGCTCGGACTGTTCTCGCTAGTTCTTGGCCTGCTCGCCGCGTGGCAGACCGAGCAGACAGAACCGGCGCGCGGACAGAGTCCCGCGCGCGCGCTGGAGCTGCGCGACGAAGGCTACGTCGGTTCCGGAGCGTGCCGCGAATGCCACGCGAAGAACCACGCGAGCTGGCAGGCCTCGTTCCACCGCACGATGACGCAGGCACCGTCGAGCGCGAGCGTGCTGGCGCCGTTCACGGGCACGACGCCGGCGCTGGAGGGCGTGGCCTGGAGGCTCGCGCAGGCCGGCGACGCGTTCCACGCAACTCCGCTCGGGCCGGACGGCGCGGAGCTCGGCCCGCGCACGCGGGTCGCGCTCTTGACCGGCTCGCATCACTACCAGATCTACTGGCTGGCGACTCCGGCCGGCGTGCTGGAGCAGATGCCGCTCGTCTGGCACGTGGGCGAGGCGCGCTGGATCCCGCGCAAGTCGATGTTCCTCATGCCGCCGACGCCCACCCTGCCCGAGAGCGATCGCTGGCAGGAGGTGTGCATCAAGTGCCATGCGACCAACGGCACTGCGGTGCACGAGTCGACCGGAGCCACGCGCGTGGCCGAGCTCGGCATCGCCTGCGAGGCTTGCCACG
The DNA here is from genome assembly GCA_031413955.1 of Planctomycetota bacterium. Taxonomy (GTDB): domain Bacteria; phylum Planctomycetota; class UBA1135; order UBA1135; genus JABFRZ01. Next base: position 6,338 of record JANOGB010000671.1, read on the forward strand.
GGCCGGGCGAGAAGCACGTCGCCTGGCGGCGCGCCGCCGAGTCGAAGGAGACGGAGGAGAGTGGGACGGGCCTGGTCGTTCCCGACGAGCTCGAGCCCACGCGCTCAGCACAGGTCTGCGGCCAGTGTCACGGCATCCACGTCTTCGGCGACAAGGCCGCGCACGAGGCCTGGTTCCAGGAGGGCTTCGCCTTCCGGCCCGGCGACGATCTCGCCGCCACGCGCAGGCTGGTGCGTGGACGGACGGAGACGAACGCGGACGCCTTGCGGGCCTTCCTCGGTGAGGCGCGGATCGAGCTCGCGGACTACTTCTGGCCCGACGGAGAGGTGCGCGTCTCCGGACGCGAGTACAACGGCCTGGTCGAGTCGCCCTGCTTCCAGCGCGGCACCGGAGAGAGGCAACTGAGCTGCCTCTCGTGCCACGAGATGCACGCCTCGGAAGAGCGCGTCGCGCGCGGCTGGAACAGGGATCAGCTCCAGGACGGCAAGGACGGACCGGGCGCGTGCCTCGCTTGCCACGCGGCCCTGGGCGAGCCCGCGGCCTGGCGCGCGCACACGCACCACGCAACCGGCTCGAGCGGCAGCGACTGCCTGAACTGCCACATGCCCTACACGACCTACGGCCTCGCCAAGGCGATCCGCAGCCACACGATCACCAGTCCGAACGCCGCCACCGCGCTCGCCGCCGGCCGGCCGAGCGCATGCAACCAGTGCCACCTCGATCGCAGCCTCGGCTGGACCGCGGACAAGCTCGCGGAATGGTACGGGCACGAGCGACCGACGCTCGACGCGGATCAGGACACGATCGCGGCCAGCGTGCTGTGGTCGCTCACCGGCGACGCGGGCCTGCGCGCGCTCGCGGCCTGGAGCCTGGGCTGGGAACCGGCGCGCACCGTCTCGGGCACGGGCTGGATGCCCTACCTGGTCAGCACGCTGCTGCTCGACGAGTACGACGCCGTGCGCTGGATCGCGATGCATACCGCGCGGTGCGAGCCGCGCGACGTTGGTTTCACGCTCGACCCGTGCCTGGAGCTCGAGGAGCAACGCAATCACGTGCGCGAAACGATCCTCTCCGCGTGGCTGCAGACCGGCCTCTCCGCAAGCGAGTCCCAGCGCGAGGCCGTGCTCGTGCGCCCGGACGGCACGCTCGACGAGGCCAGCTTCCGGCGTCTCTACGGACGGCGCGACAACCGGCCCGTGAGCCTGCGCGAGTAGCCGTGGTCGTCGCAGCACGCTGGTCGACGCTCGCGCAGCCCCGCGCGGATGCTTCTCGCAAATCAGCGCGCGCTCGTGGGGCTCTCCGGAACCTGGAACGGCAGCGCAGGAATCGGACGTGCACGCAAGCGGTGAGGCCGCGAGCACCCGAGAGCGCGGGGAACCGGACTTGCGCACCGGGTCGGGTCCTCTCCGTCGGCCGCCCTGACTTGCGGATTCCCGGTCCGGGGTCCAGCGGTCGCAAGACATCCCTGACCTGTCCCCCTTCCTCAGGATCCCGATCCCCATGAACAGGACGAACGAAGCGATGCGATTCCCCTCGCGGCGACACGGCACCACCGCGCTCGCGGCTCTCTTCGCCGCCGCCCTCATCGGCTCCTTCGGGAGCGCCCAGAAGGCCTACGTGACGAACACCTCGGCCGGAACGGTCTCGGTGATCGATGCCACGAGCCTCACGGTCGTGGCCACCATCCCGGTCGGCGCCTCGCCGGGCCGGCTGGCCGTCGTTCCCGATGGAGCGCGTATCCTCGTGGCGAACTCCGGCTCCGACACGCTCTCGGTCCTCGACGCGACGACCGACGCGGTGGTCGCCACGATCGCGGTGGGCGACGGCCCGTCCTCGCTCGCGGTGACGCCGAACGGCGCACGCGTGTACGTGGGCGGCACGAACGGCTTGGTCTCCGTGGTCGACACCGCGCTCGGCGGCGTGATCCACACGGTGAGCGCGGGCGCGCCGGCGAGCGGCGGCGTCAACGGCCTGGCGGTCTCGCCCGACGGCTCGAAGGTCTATGCGCTGTGGGGCAACCTCGTGGTGATCGACACCGCCAGCGACACGGTCGTGAACTCGATCTACGCGGGCAACTACCCGACCAGCCTGGCCCTCTCGCCGGACGGCGCGCGCATCTACGTCCCGGTCTCCTTCGGCCTCGGAGCCTTCAGCTTCTACGGATCGGTCACGGTCGTCGATGCGGCCACGGAGAGCGTGGCGAGCTCCATCTTCATCTGGTCGCTGCCGAGCTCGATCGCCGTGTCTCCGGATGGAGCGCGCGCCTATGTCTCTACTCCCTCCACCTTCGTCGACACGGGCTACGGACAGGGTTTCCTGCCCTCGCCCTGGGTCGCGCACCTCGATCTCGCCTCGAACTCGCTGGGCGGAGGCATCAACGCGAGCAGCCCGGGTTCGGGCGTGGCCATCACGCCCGATGGAAGCCGCGTCTACGTGGCGGTACCGAGCGGCAACCGCGTGGCCGTGATCGACACCGCCACGAACACCATCTTGGCCACCGTGACGGTCGGAACGTCTCCGACCGGCGTCGTGATCGCGCCGGCCGGCTCGAACACCGCGGGCGCGAAGAAGAGCAATTGGTCGGGCTCGAAGCGTCTGTAGTCGAGGGGAATCCTCGACCTCATCCCACATCATCCCTCCACCAGCTTGGCCGTCAGCTCCAGAAAGAAACTCTCATGCGGTCCCTGAATCAATCCCTGTTCGCGCTGGCGTTCCTCACACCAGTAACCTTCGCATCCGCCGAAGTGCGTTACGTCGACCCCTCCGCGCCCGGCATCCAGGACGGCACGTCCTGGTCCGACGCATTCACCACTTTCGATGAAGCACTGCTCGCCGCCCAACCCGGGGACGAAGTCTGGGTTGCCGACGGGTGGTACCCCGTGCCGCACAGCTTCGGGTTCTTCGCGCCCGCGGGCGTCTCCCTCTACGGCGGCTTCGCGGGCCACGAGACCTCGATCGACGAACGAGACATCGCCGCGAACGTTTCGGAGCTCACGGGCTTCCACCCCTACCGCGGCATCGTCGTCCTGACGTTCGAGAATCCCGTCGCGGGGACGGTCATCGACGGGTTCAAGCTCGACGGCACGCTCTCGAACTCACAGAGCGGCGGCGGAATGGTCATCCAGGGCGGCTCACTCACCATCCGCAACTGCTGGCTCTTCGACAACATCGCCCGGAACGGCGCGGGCATATTCCTCTCCGACTCCGACGTCACCGTCCAGGACTGCCTCTTCGAGCACAACTGGTCGCAGACCGGCGACGGAGGCGGGATCCGGGCCGTTGGCGCCGGCTCGCTCACCGTCACGCGCTCTCGGTTCATCGGGAACTTCTGCCGCGAGCTGAGCGGCGTGCCGGGACGCGGCGCCGGGATCTTCAACGACGCCGGCTCGGCGCTGCACGTTTCCGACTGCACCTTCGACGACAACTGGGCCTACAACCTCGGGCATCAGTTCATCGCCGCCGGGGGCGGCATCGCCAACCTCGCTCCTGGCGCGCGGATCGAGAACAGCATCTTCCTCCGCAACGAGGCCAGTCTCGGCGGCGGGGTGTACGCCAGCGCGCCGACGACCATCGTCAACTGCCTCTTCAGCGGCAACCTCGCCAGCGAGCCGGCGAACGAGACGCCCTTCGACACCGGCATGGGCGGCGGGATCTTCGGCGAGCCCAGCGTGCCGCTGACCGTCAAGTCCTGCACGATCGCCGCGAACTGGTCCAAGCACACCTCCGCCGGCGTGGCGATGGACGGCTCCTTCGAGAACTGCGTCCTCTGGCACAACGTGTCCCTGGTCGAACCGGGCGACAACCCCGAGCCCCTGGTCGATCAGCAGTACCAGGGCGAGGTCGACGTCCGCTACAGCAACGTCGCCGGCCTGCTCGGCGGCGGCGGGCCGAGCCCGCAGTTCCCCGGGTCGATCGAGAGCGATCCGCTCTTCGTCCTCGCGCCGGTCATCACGAACGACGGCGTCTTCCCCGCGATCTTCGAGGTTGGCGATCTGCGCTTGGGAGACGGCTCACCCTGCCTCGACGCGGGGGACAACGCTGCAGTTCCCGTGAGTACAACGAAGGATCTGGGAGGCTCGCCGCGCTTCTTCGATGATCCGGCCGCGCCCAACGTCGGGCTGGGGACCCCGCCGCACGTGGACTTGGGCGCATACGAGCGCGGCTCCAATCGGCTTCCTGAGCACCGCAGCCGTCTGGGACGCGTGCGTTAACCCGGAAAGCCCCGCACGGGCTCCCAGGCCTTGGAGCGAGCTCGGCGTCAGAATCCGATCCGGACGTCGATCGCGTTTGTGTACTCGAGCCCGGCGCCCCACAGGATCGCCTGCGTCGCCCAGAACGTCCCGACGAACTGGACGAGGGGCGGGATCGGAATCGCATGGACGTCCGTCGTCCCGGGGGTCTCGACGATCTGGGTGAAGAGCGGCGTGCCGCCGACGAGGATCTGGCCGATCCGCTTGCCCCGGAATCCGAGCAGCGGCCCGTTGATGGCGCGCGTGCCCGCCAGGATCGTCGTGCGCGTCGTTCCGGGGTGATGCGCGTGGTCGATCTCGGTCGTCCAGGTCTGTCCGATGCGCGGGTCCGAGAGGCTCGCGTAGCAGACCACGTTGAAGCCCGTGCCGTTCCGGACGGTCGTGCTCGCCACGCCGCCCAGGCTTCCGTCCGGCAATAGGTCCTGCAGGTAGACGTGCGGATCGGCTCCGCGCTCGTCGCGCCAAGCGAAGAGCCCGTGGCCGAAGGGGCTCGTCTCGGACACGAAACGGTACTTGACCGCCGGCACGGAGGAGAAGGCGAAGGCCGGAACCACGACGCTGCCGCTCGCGTCCAGTAGCGTGACGCGTGCCACGTCCTGGCCGAAGGCGGGAGCGGAGGTCCAGGAGGCGGCGAAGGAGCTCCCGAGCACGAGGCCCTGCACTTCCGCGATCGCGCTCGCGCCGAGCGCGACCAGCGTCTTCGCGCCGTCGCCCCACTGCCGCGCGCCCGTGGCGTCGAGCTTCTGGGCGCTCACGCCGCACTGGCTCTGCGTCGAGTTCTTCTCGACCCAGGCGACGAAGGTCGCCTGCGTGGCCGCGTCGTAGGCCACGCTCGGCGCGACGCGCACGCGGCTCGCGGTGGTGGCGACCGCCGTACCGTTGTGAGGGAAGAGCTCGGCCCCGTTCGCGCCCAGCCGCTGCGCGAAGCACTGCAAGGCCGGCGAGGCCGAATACCAGGCGAAGACCGCGCCGCCGCTGCCGTCGGGCTGGAACTGCGGGAAGTTCCCGAACTGCAGCGAGCCGCCGTCGAAGACCGGCACGTGGCCCGCGCTCCAGATGAAAGAGCCGCTGGCGGAGAACTTCTGCGCGCGCAGGTGACGCGGCGAGCTGAAGCCGCCCGTCTGGTGCACGAGCGCGAGGATGCAGGTCCCGCTGTCCGTCGCGTCGAGGTCGGCCGTGGCGTAGCTGCCCGTGCCGGGCGTGAGCACGACCGGGCTCCACTGCGGCACACCGCTCGCGTCCAGGCGCTGCAGGCGCACGCTCGAGGCCTGGATCCAGGCGACGACCACGTCGCCGTCGCTCGTGCCGACGATCTTGGGGTTGGCCACGAAGTCGGTCGTGCCCGTGAGCTGGACTCCCGCGCTGCCCCAGATGAGATTGCCGGACGGATCGATGCGTGCGGCGCTGATCTGCGTGCCCGTCCCGCGATCGTCCTGGAAGGTGAGCAGCGCGTGCCCCGCCGCATCGACCGACAGATCGTAATCCGTCGTGCTGGAGAGCCCGAGGTCGGCGATCAGGACGCCGTTGTGCGCCCATTGCTCAGTCCCCGCCGCATCGAAACGCTGCAGGTAGACGTCGTAGCCGAAAGCGGGCGCACCGTTCGGATCGTTGTCGAACCACGAGAGGTAGAACCCGCCGTCGTCCGTCGCAGCGAGCTTGGGCTGGGTCTGCTCGCCCGCGCGGTCGACCGCGAGAAGGTTCTGGGCCGGGTCCGCGGACCACTGCGGATGGACGAGGGCAGGAAGGGCGACGAGCGTGGCGCTGACGAGCAAGGAGTGGCGCATGGCAGGGACATGGTAGCTCGGCTGCCACGCGCACTCGTTCGACGCGCTGGGGTCCGCGTTTTTCCTCCGAGGAAACCGCACCCTGTGGACCTGCACTGGACAGGAATACGATTGCGGCCACTCCAGCCGATGACCGAGGAAGATCGAGAGTTCGCGCTCCTGTGTCCGCATTGCGGCCAGCAGAATCCGCCCGAGTTCCCGGTCTGCTGGAGCTGCCACGGGGATCTGCCGGCGGCGCCCGCTCGACCAGAGAGTAGCGCTCCGCTGCCGCCGCTGCGCTCCGAGGCCCTCGGAGGGGAGCGGAGGAAGCGCATCCTGCTCGAGTTCTCGATCGTCCTGAGCCTCCTCTGGCTACCCGGGTTGGCGGCAGGGATCTGGGACCTCGGCGATCCCGCTCCCGCTCGCATCCAGAGCCTGGCCGACGTGCTGTGGAACTCCGCGGAGGGCGTAAGCCTCCTGGCGCTCCTCTTCTATCTCGCCTGGCTGGATGGCGACTGGCGCCGGCGTTTCGGGCTCGAACGGCCCCGCATCGTACGGGAGATCTTGTGGGGCCTGACGGTGTGGGTGGTCATGACCCTCGTCAGCGCTCTCATGATCTTGATCACGAACCGTCTTGGGCCCGAGTCGCAACCAGATTCCCGGCTCGACTTCACGCCAGCGGCGTTGTGGATCGCACCCCTGTACTTGTTGATCTGGGCGTGGGTCGAGGAGGTCTACTTCCGTGCCTATCTCTGGAACCGCCTGACCGAGCTCACGCGGCGGCCCATGCTCTCGATCGCGATCTCGGCCGTGCTGTTCTCGGCGGTCCACGTCTATCCCCTCCACGCGAGCCTGTCCCTCTTCTTCTGGGGCGCGCTCCTGGGCTGGATCTTCGCGTGGCGGCGCAGCCTGTGGAGCCTCGTGCTCGCCCACTGGCTCTTCAATCTCGCCATCACCTACGTTTACTGAGCTCGCTGCGAGAGACTCGAGCGGGTCAGCCCGCCGCGGGACGGCCCTTCCAGGCGTCCACCAGCACTTGCTCAGCGCGCTCCGCGCAGTCCGCTGGAACGAGGAGCTCGTGGAAGCCACTGAACTGGGGTCCGAGGACCGCACCGAGCAGGGCCGCGGCACTGCCGCTGGTCACGCGGCAGGGGATGCCTTCCTGCTCGATGAGATTGCGAGCCAACTGGAGCTCCGTGAGCTGGGCCGTCTCGAAGATCACGACTTCACTGGGCTTGCTGGGTTCGCTGGACATGCTCTTGCTCGAATCCTCCCGGATAGGCTTGCTCGGCGGTCCTCATCCTACGAGCTAGAGCGGGTGTGTGGAGTCCGTGCTCTCGAGCGCTCCCCCTGACATGCCTCGAACCGGGCCACGCGCCGCTCGATCCGCACCAGCGCTGTAGAGTCGTGCCCATGGCGATCCTCGACGCGCTGCTCCTCTTCGCGCTCGCCTCCGGCGTGAGTCCATCCGTACATCACGAGGGCTGGAACCGCTTCCGCGGTCCGAACGGCGCGGGCCTGGCGCCGGGCGCTGCGCCGCTGCCGGACGTGCTCGACACCGAGAAGAACCTGCTGTGGAGCGCGGAGCTGCCGCCCGGGCATTCTTCGCCGTGCCTGACGGACGAGCGCGTGTTCGTGACGGGCGCGAGGGAGAAGGAGCTCGTGACGGTGTGCATCGACCGCAAGGACTGCAAGGTCCTGAGGACGCGCGCGCTCACCGTTTCGACGTTCC
>JANOGB010000672.1:0-8897 GCA_031413955.1 Planctomycetota bacterium
CGCCGGTGACCGTCGTGGCCACGCTCTCGGGGCCCTGGAGCGAGAGGTCTGCGTCGTCGACGGCGAGGATCGATTCGGGCGCGAACCAGCCATGGGTTGCGAGGTGGAGAAAGCGCTTGCCCGGAGCCTCGGCGAGGAAGCCGGCCTTGGAGGCCGCGGAGCCGAGCAGGAGCATGGGCTTTTCGTCGGTGGCTTCTTCGAAGCGGCGTGCGAGTCGTTCGACCTCCTCCCTCGTCCCCGGCAGTCGGGGCCATCGCCCGAAGGTCGCGGATCGATCGGTGAGGATTGCCTCGGCGCGCGAGAGGCTGGCCGGCACGGAGTCGTGCTTTGAGTCGAAGTCGATGTCGCCCATGGCAAGCAGGTCCGTGCCCGTCGATGTCTTGGCTGGGCGGACGAGCCGCCCGAAAGAGACCTCGGTCCGAATGGCGACCTGGTCGCCGAGGCGTTCGTCGGTCTCCATGGGAAGAGCATCGAGAGGCACCAGGAAGAGGCAGTCGTCCGGGCAAACGTAGAGGGTTCGTGTTTCACGCGAGCCGGTTTCGCCCAGCACGGGGTCGATCAGGAGACGGCGAAGCTCTCGGCCGGTCGCTATCTCCTCTTCTGCCGAAAGGGGCTGCTTGCCAGGATGGCCAAGGGGTTTCCCGAGCGCGGTACGCCAGCGCTCGACGGCTCCCGCTATGCGAGCGAGCGGGCCGAGTTCGATTCGCTGTAGATCTCCTGCGGGTTGCAGCACGAAGGCGAGCAGGTGGTCCTCGGGGGCCTCGAGCAGGAACTTGTCTTCGCGACGCAAGGGGCGGTAACGGAGGTAGCCCGCCACGAGGTCGCCCGCGGACAAAGCCCGGGAGAGGGCCTCCACACGGATGCCGTCCGCGAGCATTGACTCACCTGCGAGTCGCACGAGACCCGCCTCGAGATCGTCTCGCAGCAACGACAGCTCTTGGATCTTCCGCTTGTGCTCGAGTTCGTCCGGGCCGCCGCTGGGGCCCTTCACGATTCGCTGCGCGAGTTCACGCGTGGCCTTCGCAAGAGCCTCTCGCTTCGTCGTGGCGTCCAGGTTCTTGAGGGAAGCAAGGCCGAGTTCTCCCTGGCTGACGTGGCGCCTCGTCTCGACGAGTTCGAAAGCCTGTCGGTTGCAGTCGGTCTCCCCGGCGAGGAAGAGGATCAGTTGCAGTCGGTGGCGCATGTCGCCGGCGATTGACTGCGCCGCGCGCGTGGACTCGAGTGCGGCCCGGCGGAGAGCCAGCATCTGGCCATCGATCAATTCCAGCAGTATCCCTCGTGCCTCCGTCACCTTCCCCGCGGCGAACCGAGTCCGGGCCAGGTTGCCCAACGAGATCAATAGATCGCGGTCACCCTCTGGAAGTCGCTCTCGCTCGGAAGCAAGCAACACTTCCTGAATCGCCGCGGCGCGCTCGAGGTCGCCGAGCTCTTGCGCTACGGCCGCAATACTCTGCCGGGCGTTCACCACCCGGTCGTCCTCGGCGGGAAGCCGTTCCTCCAGCATGGCCAGCGCCTTCTCGAAGAGAGCGAGCGCCGGCTGGAGCTCCTTCCCGGCATGCTTGGCCTTGGCGAGCTGGCTTGTGACGGCGGCGATTCGGAACGGATCGCTTGGCGTCGAGGACTCGAGAATCGTGAGGATCTCGTCGAGTGTTGTTTGCGCTTCGCTGATAGCCCCCAAGTTCACCTGGCTCTCGGCCACATGGCTCCTTGCTTCGAGGAGGAGCTGCTTGTTTTGCGCGTCAGGCTTCTCCAGCACGGAGACCACTTCCTCCTGGAGTGCAAGAGCTCCCTCGCGATCGCCAAGGTGGGCGCGACTCCTGGCGAGGTTGAGCTTCGCCATGAGGACTGCCCGATGGTCCGGTGGCAGGAAGCGCGAGTAGCCGTGCAGCACAGCCTCGTTCAGGGAATGGGCCCCCTGCCAGTCTCCCAGGGCCGAGAGGGTCCCGGCGAGATTCCCCTTCACGAGCAGGATCAACTGCGTGTCCTGCTCAGGCTTACTCTCAAGCCCGAACAGCGATTCTTGCTGGAGTGAGAGGGCACGCTCGAGGTCACCGACCTTCTGGTATGTGATCGCGAGGTTGCTCTTCGCCCGGAGCACGAACTCGTGGTCGGGGGTATGGAGGCGCTCGTAGGTCTCCAGTACTTGAGTCTGCAGCGGAAGGGCTCGCTCGGGGTGCCCCAGCTCGTTCTCGGTCGCAGCCAGGTTCGACCTGGCCCGAAGGAGGTCATTGCAATCAGGCTTTTCGGAGCACAGCACCGCCAGGCGATCCATGACGCCGAGGTAGATCGCTCGTGCCTCTTCCGCCTGCCCGACGCCGTAGAGGGCATCGGCGACATCCATCTGGAGCCCGGGTATCTCCGCGGCATCGGGGCCCATCTGGACGAGTCCACGATCGAGCTTGCGCCTCCGCACCTCCACCTGGACCGCGGTGAGGCCCGCCTTGGCGCACGCCGTGTCCAGCCGTGCGAGGACGGGCATCCCGGATTCCGAGGCGAGGATCTTCTGCGCGAGGGCCTGGAGCTCGTCGCGGGCGGAGACCAGCTGCTTCGGGTCGCCGAGCTCTTCCGAGAGCAGTGCGAGAACGTCGAGCCACTCCGCATCCATGGAGGCATCGCCGCTCGCGTTGGCGGGATGCTCCTGGACACGCACCGGAAGCGCCAGCACCAGAAGAAGTGTCCATGTCGTTGTCATGAAGGATCCTTGATGGCCATTGCTTCAACGCACGTAGTCGCGAAGGCCTTGGTCCCGGGCGAGAATCACCGACTCTGTTTCTGAGAAGAGCGCGTGGCGCGGAACAAGCCGGGCCGCTGACATTATTCGCTCAGCGGCCCCGAGTCGCCCGACAGCACCCACCCGGCCCAGTGCCGGGCCGGTAGGCGGCGAGAACGCAACTGCATCTTCGCGTCCCAGAGTGCGGAGGAGCGGGAGAGATTGCGCTCGAAGAGGTTCGTGTAGAAGAGCCGCATCAGCTCGTGCGTCCACTCGTCATCGACTGCCCAGAGAGAAGTCAGAACGCTGCGAGCACCGGCACGGTGGAAAGACTCTTGGAGAGAAGCGGTGCCGATCCAGGAACCCTCGAGGCCGGTGCCGGTCTCGCAGGCCGAGAGGACTGCCAGGTCGCACTGGCTCAGGTCGAGGAAGCTGATCTCGTCGCCGGTGATCGTTCCGTCGAGCCGGGCCTTCGTTCCTCCGGGAGCATTGGCACCGGAGAGAGCGAGGCCGCAGAGGGAGTAACGCCCTGACGTGATCAGGAACTCGTAGGAGGAAGTACCACGTGACCCGGTCTGGGGGTCTATCACGACCGAGTCGTCCTCGGTAGGCAGCTCGGCATGCCAGCCGTGTGTGGCGAGGTGCAGGACCCGCGCGCGCGGGGCCCACTCGATCAAGCTCTGGCGCGTGACGTCCTTGCCCGTCAAGCGCCGAAGTTCGAGGCTCTCGGGCAGAAGCTGGACCAGGGACTCGAGTTCCGCTGTGCTGCCGGGAAGCTTCGCGAACTTGGCGTGGCCACTTCGCTCAAGAACATCCGGCTGAGCCGTCGCCACTGTCTTCGTTAGGGACTCCGCACCCGCGTCGTACTGGAGATCGCCCACTCCGAGGACCAACTTCGAACTCGAGGGCTTCCGAGTCGCGAGAAGCTCGTAGAACGTCGTGCGGAGCGTGAAGGTGAACTCCTCGCCGAGCCGGAGGTCCCCGATCGGGAGCGCGTCGAGCGGGATGCCAAAGGTCGGCAGGTCGTGGCTGACGATCAGCTCTCGAGCGTCTCCGATGGACTCGGCCAAGGGCTCGAAGAAGAGCTCGCGGACCCGCTCACCCGCCTCTACCTCGGCGGCGGCGTCGTAGGCGGAGGGGTTCTGACGAGTGCCGGCCTCCAACTTTCGTCGCCAGGCAAGAATGGCCTCCTCGAGGGGTGCCAAGGAGCCCAGCCGGATGCGGCTCCAGCTCCCATCGACGCGGACCACGTGCGCGTAGACCGCGAGGTCGTTGCCCTTCACGCCCTTCTCCGACCAGGTTTCCATCTGGAGGTAGTATCCGACAAGCGCCTGCCCCGGCTTTAGTGTCCGGGCCAGTGTGGAGGGCACGAGATCGCGCTCGAGCAGCGCCGCATTGCCGCCCTGGCGGACGAGCTTGGCGAGCGAGGCTTGCGCCAGATCGCGGGCCGAGCGGGCTCCGATGGCCGCCTTCGCTCCTCCGCCCGATTCGACGGACCCCCGCAGTTCGGTGCTCGCCTGAAGGGCTTTTTCTAGCTGCTGAAGTCCGCCGGCCTCCGCCGCGGCGAGCTTCTGCATGAGATGGATGCGAGTACCCGCTCGGCGTGCGGATTCGATCAACGAGAACGTGATCTCGGAGGGGGCCGCCTGTCCACGGTCCGCGTAGGAAAGGGCCATGGCTTGCTCGAAGAGGGTGGCGTCGAACCACTGCTCGAGCGTATGGACATCACCGGCCAGGACCCGCTGGTGGACCGCCTCGATCAAGGAGTCCACGAGCTCCACCGCGGTCTCATGGCAGTTCTCCTTTTCACCGAGCCAGGCGTAGGTCCCCGTCAGGTTGCGCAGGACCCGCAGGCGATCCTGATTGTCGCGCGGAAGAGCTTGGAAGCTCTCCCAAGCAAGCAGTTCCTGCTCGCGGGCGTTGCCATACAGGCCACGCATCTTGAGCTTCGCACCTAGATTTATGCGGAGCTTGGCAATGCTTGTGGCATCCCCGGCGTGGGAGCGGAGGAGACCAGCGAGGGCCTGCTCATCGAGCGCTTGGGCTGGTTCGAGTTCGCCCGTCTCGCCGAGGGCCGCGCCGAGGTTGCACATGGCCTGCAGCACGCGCATGTCGTCGGGGGGCAAGGAGGATTGGTACTGCCGAAGAACCTCTTCGAAAAGCGGGAGCGCCTTGTCGGCTTGATCGAGACCCAGAAGGGTCGCTCCAAGACTCTGGCGAGCCCCGATGATGTGGGGGTGCTGAGGCGGGTAGAGCTTCAAGTACTCGGTCAGCATGACCTCCTGGAGCTGACGGGCTCCTTCGAGATCCCCGAGATCCGCCAGGGTCGAGGCGAGGTTGCCTCGGAACGACATGGCCCAGGACGACTGCAGGCGGGTTGCCCTCTCAAGAGCTCGCTCCTCGATCTCGCGTGCTCCGCGCAGGTCCTTCTGCCGATAGAGGCATCGCGCGAGCTCCTGGGAAGCAAAGAAGGTTTGATCGTGTGCTTCGCCGAGAACGGTCTCGCAAGTAGCCAGTAGAGTCCTGAGCTGAGGCTCACCGCGATCGGAATCTCCCAAGCGGACGCGCGCGGAGGACTCGAGGATCTGCGCTTCGAGCAGGGCGGGGTGTCGAGCCGGCATTCGCAAGCCTGCGTACTCAAGGTACGGGACCAGGAGGTCAAGGCAGTCCTCGTAGGACTCGAGGCTCCAAAGCTCGGCTGCGAGGTCCCGCTCAGCTTGGCGGAACGAGAACGAAGGCTTCTCAGTCTTCGCAGCCCGGTCTCGCACGGCACGCGCTACCTCGATGGCTTCACTGATCTGGCCGGCGATCCGTTGCTCCTTGATTCGAGCCACCTCGGTGCGCAAGGCATTGGCGGAGGAAGTAGGGCCCGGTGAGAAGATGACTCGCAGCACGAGCGGCGGCACTGGATCGGCTCCCACCGTGGAGATCGCGAGGTGAACGGTGCCGGGGCCGACCTCGGCCGTGAGCATGCTGAACCCACCGAGTTCTGGGCGTCCAGAGGCGAGCACTTCATCCGGGCTCCTCTCCAGACGCAGAGTCGCGGCCGGATCGCCCTCGGTCCACACGACGAGTTCTCCAGCCTCTGCGATCTCCAAGTCCTCGAAGGCGATCGATTCGCCCTCGGGCATGTGCACCGTGCGTTGCTCGAGTCGCTCGGCACCCGGGGTCGACGGGGGTGGCTGTGCCTCCTGATGGCGGCAGACGAGCATCCAGAGTGCTGCGAGAATCATCTGGCTCCTTTGACGACGAACCTGAGGGCAACATCCCCTTCCAGACACATGCTATCCTGCGGTTCGCGCATGGCACACGAGGAGACGCCCTCGAGAGAGGACGGGACCGATGACCTGTGGGCTCGGGTCCACCGCCGAGAGCCAGACGCCGAGCGCATCTTCTGCGACCTCGCCGGCGACATCGCCCGCCGTTTCTTCCGGCAGGCAGGCGGAGATTGCGATGACCTGGTCCAGAAGACCGTGATTTCAGCCGCGCTCTTCGCGCAGCGAGATCCGACCCCGCCCCGTGATTTGCGGGCTTTCCTGCAATGGAGGTGTCGAGGCGTCCTCAGTGGCTACAGGAAGGCGCGCCGCCGCCGCCCGAAGCTCCAGGATGCCGACCTCTCCCTGTTCCCCGACGAAGTCCTTGCCCCCGGAGAGCAGCGACAGCTCCGCAAGGACCTTCTGGATTGCATCGACAAGCTCGTCCCACCCCTCAGCGATGTCTTTCGCGATCGATGCGCCGGGATCATGATGAGGGAGATCGCCCGTAGCCACGGCAAGGATCCCGCCTGGGCCACCCGCACGTATGCCTCGGCCCTCGAGGCCCTGCGCAGGTGCATGGAGCGGAAGGGACACTCCGCATGAAGTCGCTGGATCGCATCTCCGACGAGGATCTCGAGCTGCTGTTCGCCTACCTGGATGGCGAGCTGGCAGAGGAAGCGGCCCTGGACTTCGAGCGGCGTCTGGCGGACGACCCCGAACTCGCGGAACGATGCGAGGAACTCGCCCGCACCGACGAGCGCTACCGCCGCCTTCATGAGAGGCCCGCCAGGGGATTCGTACCTCTCACCTGGCTCGCCGCCGCCGCGGCCGTGGTTCTCGCCCTGACGGCCTGGTGGTTGCGTGGCCCAGAGCCGCTCGGGCTGCAAGTCGCCGTGCTGCCAGGGGATGCGACCCTCACTGAGTTCCAGGCGCGCATCGGCCATCCTGGGCTCGTCGCCCCGGATGAGCGCGGCGGTGAGGGGGACCCCGAGCAGGAAGCCAAGCTGGACATCCTGCGGGAGGCGCTCGATCGCCAGCGCGATGTCGCGCTGGCCTCGGGCCAGGCTCGGACCAGTGCGGGCTACTACTACGTCGCCCTTGAGATCGAGAAGCCTGCCTACGTCCTGCTGATCGAGTTCCCGCAGCCTGGTTCTCCGCGGGTCTTGCCTCAACCCGCGGGGGCCTTGACGCATCTGTCCAAGGCGGGTGTGCACCTCCTGCCTCAGGAGCCTCTCCCGGAATCGATCGAGGGCCGAGTGTTCCAGTACGGCTACCTGCTGCCCTTGGGGGTTCGCCGGGTCGAGGTTCTCGGTGCCCTGCGCGCGCACATCGACACGGCAGACCTCCAGGTCATCCGGGAGCGATTTGCAGCGACCGACCCACGCGAGCTCCGCTCTTGGCTCGAGGCAAGAGGGTACCGCTGCTTCGCGCTGAAGATCGAAGCCCCTTGAGCTGAGCGCGAGTTTTTCCGGGAACGGCTGCAAGTGGGCCGCAATCCGGCTTCTTTCCCTGCGCACTCCCCGAAACGGCCAGAGGCCTCATGCCCACACCACCCATGGACTTCCGGTCCCGCTGCAACTTCTTGATGTTCTCCTCCTCGGGCCGAGGCCTCGGTTGCCGGGCAGCAACTACACGAGATCCTGCCTTGCGGGTTCACGCGCGCCCCGATAGCTTCGCAAGCGAAACCGGTCGGGAGAGGTCAGGAGGCTCCCACGCAGACGTGCGCCTCGCACGTCCTGGGAGCCACTTTCGCGCCTCTCTTCGGCCCCGAACCTCCAGCCCCACCATGAAGCTCCTCAGGCCCCTGACTGCTGCGCTCTTGGTTAGCGCGATCCACGCGCAATCCACCACCTGGACAGGCACGGCGAGCACTGCTTGGACGACCGCAGCCAACTGGACCAATGGTGTCCCAACAGCCACGGGCGAGGCGATTGTTGGTCCACCTATGCTCCCATCAATCAACCATCCGGTTGCCAGCACAACCCAAGTAGGCACTCTCAGATTACAGACCGGAGGTCAGTTGACGACCGACTATGGCGTGCAGTTGACGGTGACGGACCTGGACCTCGAAGGGGGGACACTACGCGTTGGGGGAGTAGGTGGCGGCTTCGGCGAACGCTTTCCCGGGGTGATCGTCACCAAGACGGCTTCACTTACCGGAGGAAGTTTGACGTACAACCCGAATGCTGGATTCGGGCTACTGGAGTGCACGGGGACGCTGCTCGTTTCTCCGAGCGTGGTGATCGACCCGTCGTCGCAGTTCGAGGTTCAGACGACCGACGCAGCTATCGGGGGTATCGGAGGGAATCCGAGCTTGCCGCGCTTGCGGCTCAAGTCCGGAGTGACCGCGCTCGAGGCCCCCCTAGTCATCACGCGTGAGCTCAATGCGATCGGCTACTCTGGAAACAGTGCTGGCAGCCTGACTGGTTTCTGGGTCGAGCCCACGGGAACGCAACAGAATCCAGCCACAGTGACGACCTCCTACGGGGGGCAGGTCTCCGGCACTATCGAGGCCGTCCACATGGTCAGCGGATACGCCGACCTGGACTACGCAACGATCGGAAACTTGGTCGTCGAAGGTGGGCAGCTATCGACGAGAAGCGGAGTCTCAACCCTAACGAGCTTGACGCTGCAAGGAGGCACGCTTCGAGTTGGGTATGAAGGCCCTGGCGATCAGCCGAGCTGCGTCGTCGCCGGGGCGACAAGACTTGAGGGGGGGACGCTGACCTACCATCCGAGCTTTGGCCAGGGTCGGCTGGAATGCAGGGGCTCGCTGCAGGTGGGCACCGGAGTTCAGATCAACTCCCAGGTGTACGTTCAGACTGCCGGAAACGTCTCGATCGCCGGCATTGACGCGAATCCCCCGAGCCTGCCCAGGCTGCATGTGGCCTCGGGGGTTACAACGCTACTCGCTCCATTGCAGATAACGG
>JANOGB010000673.1:0-3628 GCA_031413955.1 Planctomycetota bacterium
CCCGGACGGAGGATGCGGGACGTTAGCTCTCGCTTGGGGGAGGGATCCTGCATCGGAAACAGGATCGTATCTCACCACGAGGGCGTGGGCCACGACGCAGGCACAAGTATCCTGGTGGGAAAGGCCTCCCCGATTCTCGAGGTCGATCCGCGCCGCGCGTCGTTCGGTGAGGCGCCATGAAACCCAGCGCACCCATCCATCCCGAGAGCTTGCTCCAGCACGGACCCCGCTTGCGCGCGCTGGCGCGCCGGCTCGTGCGCGACGATCACGCGGCCGACGACCTCGTCCAGGAGACCTGGGTGCGCGCGGTCGAGCGCGGTCCGGCGAGCGGCGGGACGCCCTGGCAGTGGCTCGCGCGCGTGCTGCGCAACCTCGCCTTCCAGGATCACCGCCTGGATGCCCGGCGGGTGGAGCGCGAGCGTGCGGTCGCGCGTTCGGAGTCGGGCGGCGACGAGCGCCAGCGTTTCGGGATGCACCGCGAACTCGTCGAGGCGATCGAGCGTCTCGAGGAACCGTACCGGCAGGCGATCCTGCTGCGCTATTTCGACGCGCTCCCGCCGCGCAAGATCTCGGCGCGCCTCGGAGTTCCGGTCAAGACCGTCAAGACGCGCCTGAACCGCGGCCTCGCGCTCCTGCGCGCGGCGCTGGATCGAGAGTACGGCGGCCGCGAGCAGTGGCTGGCGGCCATGCTGCCGCTCGCGCGCATGGGCGCATGGCCGTGGAACCTCGCTGCGCCGGCGCTGACGGCGGGCGGAACGCTGAAGCTCGCCGCGGCCGCGCTGGTCGCCGGCGCGGGCGTGTACTGGGTGTGGCCGACGAGCGTCCCCGCCCCGGTCCGTGAACTCGCGGCACGGACCGACGAGTCGTCCTCGCCCGGACCTGGGCGACTCGAATTGCTCGCGGACGCCAGCTCCGCAGCCCGGGTACCGAGCGCGACGACGCCTGCGGAAAAGGCGAGCTCTTCCAGGACGGCGACGCCCGCCGAGGCTACGTCCCCCGGAGCCGCACGGAGCACGGCCGGCATCCACGCCCGCGTGCTCGATCCGGACGGCGCCGGGCTGCCGGGCGTGCTGGTCGGGTTCGAGGGGGCGAGCGAGATGGTGCGGAGCGGCGCCGAGGGCGTGTTCGACCTCCCGTCTCCGGACTCGACCCGCACCTTGCTGTGTCGCGACGAGCGCTTCGCCACGGTGCTCGCGGCCGACGTGGACCCGGGATACCCCTCGAGCGAGTACATCGTGGTCGTGGCGCCGGCCGTGACGCTTGCCGGCGTCGTGCTGTCGGACGGACCCGAGTTCCCGGGGCCGAATGTGCGGGTTGCAATCGCGGTGCCCCTGAGCTTTCGCGGACGCTTCCGTGCGGTGCTCGACCGCTCTCCGACGGTCGTGTGGAGTACCCGCACCGACGAGCAGGGACGCTTCGTGCTGGAAGGAGCGCCGGGGCTCGCCTGTGCCCGGCTCGAGGCCTCCGACCAGTTCGGGAACGGCTCGGTGCCGATTCCCGCAGGGGGCTCGACGACGATCGAGATCGCCTTCGAGCCGAACTCCCACCTGAGTGCGAGGGTCGGGAGGGCCGGTCAAACCGTCCAGCAGATCGGCGAGGTGCGTCACGCGGGCGGAAGCCTCGCGCCAGGGGCTCTCGTCGCGGCAGGTGGACTCATCACGCGCTCGAACGAGCAAGCGCTGTTCGAGGTCACGGTCCCGACCTCGAGCGCGAGCGGGACCGAACTCGTCGCCGTGGCGCGCGGCGAGCAGCCCGCGCGCTTCACGCCGCCGCGCGAGACTGACGGCACGCAGCTCTGGCCGAACTTCGTGACGCTGGTCCTCGGCCCGCCGGCGCGCTCGATCGCGGGCACGGTCCGCGGCTCGGACGGGGAGCCCCTGGAAGCAGCGCAGCTCTGGCTCGAGGACCTCTCCTACGTGGGGGCGCAGCAGCACGGGTTCGTGACGCTCGAGCAGCAGATGGCCGGCGCGCCCGAAGGCTGGCGGATGACGTGGAGCGGCCCCGACGGCCGCTTCGAGCTGCACGGCCTGCTGGAGCGCGAGTACAGGCTCGCCGCGATGGACCTGCCGACGCTGCAGGTCGTGCGCGTCGGGCCCATCGCCGCTGGCACCGACGACGTCCAGATCGATTTCCCCGCCGACGGACTCTGGGCGCGCGTGCGCGGCCGCGTCGTCGATCGCCACGGGCCGCGCGGCGGCCTCTCGGTCGGCCGGGCCGCCTTGTCGTGCCAGTTGCAGTCCGAGGGCTCCACGTGGGGCATCCAGGAGTGGCTGCCCGAGGTCACGACCGATGAGCTCGGGTACTTCGAGCTCCTGCGCGTGCCGCGCGAGGGCGTGATCCTCTCCCTGCGCGAGTTCCCGAACGTCCAGCGCGCCCTCGACCCGGACGAGGATCCGCTCGAAGTCGTGATCGAGGTGCCGTCCCTGGCGCACCTGCAGATCGAGCTCGGGCCGGACGCGCCCGCGCACGGCAGCATCGTGATCCTCGACGCCGAGGGGACGGCGCTCACGTTCTACGTCCTCGAGGGCGGGTCCGTCTCGACGCGGTACCAGGTCGACCTCGCGAACGAGAACGAGTTCAGCGGCGGGCGCACGCCCGCGCTGAACGTGCCGGACACGGCGAGCGCCGTGGCGCTGCGCGACGAGCACGGCATCGAGGTCCGGCGCGTGTCCGTGGTACTCGGGGAAGAGCTGACGAGCGTCCGTCTCTGACCGGCCTCGGACACGGGGGGGGCGAGACGCAACCCTTGCAGCTCGGGGACCGGTCCGTGCTCGAGGAACTTGCGCGAAGTGGGCCGGGGACGGTCTCCTGTTGCGCCCTTTTCGGCCCCTCGGAACCGTCATGCCCGTCCTCCCCCTGCACTGGGCGTTCTGTGTTGTCGCCTCCGCGACGCAGGACGCGACTCCGCCGCCTGCGCTCGAGCTCCAGAGCCACGCACAGCTCACGAGCGAGCTGAAGGCGATCGCGGACGCGCACGCGGATCTCGTGCAGCTCCACAAGCTCGGCGAGTCGCGCGGCGGGCGAGCGCTCGAGGCGCTGCGGCTCGCCGGTGCGAGCGTGGCGCAGGACAAGGCTCGGCCGGCGATCCTCCTGGTGGCGAACCTCGACGGTGCGCGCGTGTATTCGAGCGCGGTGGCGCTGCAGCACGCGCGCGCGCTGGCCGAGCGCTACGCCACCGACGAGGCCGTGAAGGCGTTGCTCGACTCGACCACGGTGTTCATCGTGCCGCGCGCCAATCCCGACGCGGCCGAGGCGCGCTTCACGAGCCCGCGCTTCGAGCAGCGCGCCAGCGGAACCGGGGTGGACGACGACCGCGACGGCCGAGCGGGCGAGGATCCGCCCGCGGACGTGAACGGAGATGGCCTGATCGCCTGGATCCGCGTGAAGGACGCCGACGGCGAGTGTATGGAGGATCCGCCCGAGGCGCGTGCGCTGGTCATGGCCGACCGCAACACGGGCGAGCGGGGGGTCTACCGGCTGTGGCCCGCGGGCCGCGACTCCGATGGTGACGAGATGGTCGCCGAGGACGCGCCGCTCGACGCGCGCGTCGACAGGAACTTCCCCGGCGGCTGGGAGCAGCACGCCAAGGACGCGGGCGTCTTCCCGACCGACGAACCCGAGACGCGCG
>JANOGB010000674.1:0-4556 GCA_031413955.1 Planctomycetota bacterium
CTCTTCGGAGGGAGGAAGGAGCCAAGACGAAGAGCCGGGCTGGAGCCCGGCGCTCCCAGGTGAAGAGAAGAGAAGCACATGAAGAGAGTCACCCTCGACAAGATCGCCTCCGTCACGAGCCGGCTCGCGCTCGACCCGAACGCGGTGCTCGGTGAGGAGATCCCCGCCGTCGCCGGTACGGTCGTGGCCGCGCGCGTGCTCAACGCGAAGTCGAGCTACAACACGCTCGAGGACGTGCACGGCCGCATGGTCGCGCTGCATCCCGGCGACGTGATCGCCGGCGCGCTCGGGCACCGCGACGCGCTCTACGGCCACGCCGGGCGCGTGCCGGATGCAGTCGCGGTGGGCGACGAGCTGCGCTTGTTGAACCTGGGCGGCGTGATCGGCCAGACGGACGGTCCGTCGCCGAACATGGAAGAGCCCTTCCGGCTCGAGATCCTGGGCAGCGTGCTCGAGTTTCCGTACTTCGGCCGGCGCGTCGGCCTGCCCGCGCAGATCGCGCGTGCGGCCCTGCCGATCCGGGTGCCGGATGCGGAGGAGCTGCCGCCGCTCGTGGCCTTCGTGGGCACCTCGATGGACGCCGGCAAGACCACGGCGGCCGCGGCCTTCGTGCGCGCGCTCGCGCGCCGCGGCCTCTCGGTCGCGGCCGGCAAGATGACGGGCGTCTCGCTGCGGCGCGACGTGCTGATGATGCAGGACTGCGGCGCGCGACCGGTGGCGATCTTCACCGACTTCGGCGTGGTCACGACCAACCGCGAGAACGCGGTCCAGGCGGCGCACGGCCTCGTCGCGCACCTCTCCGAGGCGCGCCCGGACCTGATCGTGCTCGAGATGGGCGACGGGCTGCTCGGGACCTACGGCGTGGACGCGTTGCTCGCCGACCCGCTGCTCTCGGGCGCCATCCGTTCGGTGGTGCTGTGCGCCCAGGACCCGGTCGGCGCGTGGGGCGCGCAGGAGCTCCTGCGCACGAAGTACGGGCTCGAGGCCGACGTCGTCTCGGGGCGCGTGACCGACGGCGTCAGCGGCGTGCGCTTCTGCAACGAGAAGCTCGGGCTCCCGGGCCACAACGCGCTGCGCGATGGCGAGAAGCTGGCCGAGACCGTGCTGGCGGCGCTCGAGACGCGCTGCGCGCGGCTCGAGCGGGCCTTCGCGGCAGTTTCTTGAGCGGCCGAATCGTGCAGGAATCCCCTCAGCCGGGAGCGCCGGGCTCCAGCCCGGCTCCGCTTCCTTTCTTTTTTCCTTCCTCTGCGCAGAGAGGAACAAGCCATCAAGAAAAGAGCCGGGCTGGAGCCCGGCGCTCCCGGCTGAGATGAAAACCACTACTACTTCGACGGTCCCCGTGTTCCTGTTTGGCGCGCGCGGCATGCTGGCAGGCGAGTTCTTGCGCCTGCTCGAGTCCCATCCAGGGCTCGAGCTCGCGGCCGCGGCCTCGCGCGAGCCGGGCGTGGAGCTGCACCGCAACCTCGGACGTTCGCTGTGCGCAGTCGGTCCCGAAGCGGCCACGCGTGAGCTCGCGGCTCGGCTGGCGTGCAACGAGCGCGTGGCCGTCGTACTGGCTCTGCCACACGGCGAATCGGTGCGGATGTGGAGCGCGTTGCAGTCCGAGCTCGGATCCGCGGCCGAGCAGCTCTATCTCGTGGACCTGGCGGCCGACTTTCGCCTGCGCGATCCCGAGCGCTACCGCGCAGCCTATGGCCACGTGCACCCCGCGCCAGAGGCACTCGCGCACTTCGCCTACGGTCTGCCGGAGCTCTTCCGTGCCGAGCTCGCGGGCGCCCGGCACGTGGCCGTGCCCGGCTGCTTCGCGACCGCGATGCAGCTCGCCGTCGTGCCCGCCGCCGAGGCGCGCCTCGTCGACGCGACGCGCCCGTGGATCCTGAACGGCATCACCGGCTCGTCCGGCAGCGGCAACGAGCCAAAACCCGGCACGCACCATCCGCATCGCCACGACAACCTGTGGGCCTACAGCATCGGCGGACACCGCCACGAGGCCGAGCTCGAGCAGGCGCTCGCCCGCTTCGGCTGCCAGCCGTCACTCGCCTTCGTCGCCTGCTCCGGGCCCTTCGCGCGCGGGATCCACCTCAGCGCGCACTTGCCGCTCTCCGTGGAGCTCTCGAGCGCGGAGGCGCTCGCCGTTTACCGCGAGCGCTTCTCCGGCGAGCCCTTCGTCGAGGTCCTGAGCGAGGGCATGCCCGATCTTCGCTCGGTCGTTGGCTCGAACCGCGCTCAGCTCGCGGTGTTCGTGCGCGCTTCGACGCTGCACGTCCTGCTCACCCTCGACAATCTCGTCAAGGGCGGCGCCGGTCAGGCGCTGCAGTGCTTGAACCTCGTGCTCGGGTTTCCCGAGACGCTCGGATTGCCCCGCGCGGGGCTGGGAGTGAGTTGATGGAGCTGGAAGCGATGCGTGCAGAAGAGATCGACGTCTATCCGCGTCTGCCGGTGGCGGTGCGTTCGGCCAAGGGCTGCGAGCTCGAGCTCGCCGACGGCCGGCGCGTGCTCGACTTGTACGGCGGGCACTGCGTCAACACGCTCGGCGCCGGCGATGCCGGCCTCGGGCGGGTCTTGCAGCGCCAGTGGCGCAAGCTTTCCTTCGCCACGAACCTGCTCGATCACGCCCCGCGCAGCGAGTTTCTCACGGCGCTGGCGCCGACCTTGCCGGAGCGGGCGGATGGCGAGTCCTGGCAGGTGTTCTGCTCGAACAGCGGCGCGGAGGCCAACGAGAACGCGCTCAAGCTCGCGCTCGATGCGACGCAGCGCACGGTGGTGGTGGCCTTCACAGGCGCCTTCCACGGCCGCACGGCCGGAGCCGCGGCGGTCACGGACGGGAA
This sequence comes from Planctomycetota bacterium, assembly GCA_031413955.1. Taxonomy (GTDB): domain Bacteria; phylum Planctomycetota; class UBA1135; order UBA1135; genus JABFRZ01. The sequence goes on from JANOGB010000674.1 coordinate 2,829, forward strand.
GAAGGCCTTTCCGAAGACGCCCTTCGAGGTGCGGCGCGTGCCTTTCGGGGACACCGCCGCGGCCTGCGCGGCGATCGACGGAACGGTCGCGGCCGTGATCCTCGAGCCGATCCAGTCGCTGGCCGGCGTCGTGGACCCGCCGCCCGGTTTTCTCGAAGCCCTGCGCAGCGCCTGCGCGCAGGCGGGCGCGGCGCTCGTCTTCGACGAGGTGCAGACCGGCAACGGACGCCTCGGCGCCTTCTGGGCCGCGCAGCACTTCGGCGTCGTCGCGGACATCCTCACGACCGCCAAGGGCGCTGCCGGCGGGCTGCCGATCGGACTCACGATCGCGCGCGAGCGCTTCACGCGCCACGCCCAGCACGGCACGCTCGGCTCGACCTTCGGCGGCGGGCCGCTGGTGCTCGCGGCCGCGGCCGAGGTCGCGCGCCGCATCGCCGCGCCGGGCTTTCTCGCCAGCGTGCGCGTTTCCTCGAACGCCCTGCGCGCGGCGCTCGCGCGCGCTCCGATCGTGAGCATACGCGGCGCCGGGCTGTTGCTCGGCCTCGTGCTGGATGAAGGTCTCGTCGGCGCGAACGTACGTGCTGGGCTGCTCGAGCACGGCGTTCTCGTCGGCACGAGCAACGACCCGCGCGTGCTGCGGCTCTCGCCGCCGCTCACGCTCCTTCCCGAACAGGCCGAGCGCCTCGCGCTGGCTTTCGACAGTCTTTCCGCAAAGGCATCTCGATGATCGACCTCATTCGCGCCGCGCCGCACATCGCGCTCCATCGCGGCAAGACCTTCGTGCTCAAGCTGGGCGGCGAGCCGCTCTCGCAGCGCATCCACCGGCGCCAGCTCGCGCAGCAGATCGCGGCGATCCACTCGCTGGGCTCGCGCGTCGTGCTGGTGCACGGCGGCGGCCCGCAGACCGACAGCATCCAGCGCGTGCTCGGGGAAGAGCCGCGCCTGATCGGCGGCAAGCGCGTGACCACGCCGCTCGCGCTGCGCGCGCTGTGCATGGCGACGGCCGGGGAGCTCCATGGTCAACTCCTGGCCGACCTCGCGGCCGCGGGCGTGCCGGCCGCCGGTCTGGCCGGCGCGAGCGCGGGTCTGCTCGTCGCGCAGAAACGCCCGCCGGTCGAGACCGAGCAGGGCCCGGTCGATTTCGGCGCGGTGGGCGACCTGATCGGCGTCGACGTCGTGCCCCTGCGCGCGCTGCTCGAGGCCGGGCGCCTGCCGGTCGTCTCGCCGCCGGTCAGCGATGGCGTGGGCGGGCTGCTCAACGTCAACGCCGACTTCATGGCGGCGGCACTCGCCAGCGCGCTCGGCGCGGCGAAGCTCGTGCTCGTCACGGGCGCGCCCGGCATCCTGATGGACCCGGCGGATCCGGCCTCGCTGGTGTCCGCCCTTGCGCTGTCCGAGCTCGAGGCTCTCGAGGCCGCCGGCAAGATCCGCGGCGGGATGCTGGCCAAGGCCACCGCCATCCGCCGTGCGCTCGAGGGCGGCGTCGCGCGCGTGCACGTCGTCTCGGGCCTCGATCCGCGCGCGCTCCTGGTCGAGCTCTACACGAACCACGGTGCCGGGACGCTGGTCACGCGCGTGCGCGAGGACGCGTCGATGCCGGAACTCACCGAGGTCATCTTTTTCAATAACACAGCAAGAGCTTCTTGCAGGTTTAACAGATACTATTATTCCCGCTGGCAATTCAGTGGGTGCCCTGGCTGTTGGAGTAGATAAGTTTTTGCAAAAACT
>JANOGB010000675.1:0-2447 GCA_031413955.1 Planctomycetota bacterium
CTCGCTCGCGGATGGCCGCCACCTCGCGCTCGACGATCGAGCCCGAGTTCCAGTCGCCCGGGAGGCCGCACACGCGCCGCACGAAGTTCAGGAGCAGCTCGCGCCCGCGCAGCGTGTGCGTGACCTCGGGGTGGAACTGCACGCCGTGGAAGCCGCGCGCGGCGTCGGCCACGGCCGCGAACTCGCACTCGGGCGAGCTCGCCAGCCTGCGGAAGCTTGAGGGACTGCGCGTGACCTTGTCGCCGTGGCTCATCCACACGACCGTGCGCCCGTCGATGGCCTCGAGCACGCCCTCCGGATGGTGGACCTCGATCGAGGTGCGCCCGAACTCGCGCTTCGAGCTCGCCTCGACCTCGCCGCCCAGCACCTGCATCATCCACTGCATGCCGTAGCAGATGCCGAGCACCGGCACGCCGAGCTCGAGCAGCTCGCGCGGCACCTTGGGCGCGTCGGGCGCGTAGACCGAGGCCGGCCCCCCGGAGAGGATGATCCCACCCAGGTTCATCTTGCGCGCGCGCTCCAGCGCCTGCGCCGGCGGCGCGATCTCGGACCACACGTTGGCCTCACGCACGCGGCGCGCGATGAGCTGCGCGTACTGGGCCCCGAGATCGACGACCAGCACGCCCTTCGGGAGCGCGCTCATTCCTGGAAGTAGTTGGGCGATTCCTTGGTGATCGTCACGTCGTGCGGGTGGCTCTCGCGCTGGCCGGCGGAGGTGACACGCACGAAGCGCGCCGTCTGCCACAGCTCGGGAATCGTGCGCGCGCCGCAATAACCCATGCCCGCGCGCACGCCGCCCACGAGCTGGTAGACGAAGTCCGAGAGCTTGCCCTTGTAGGGCACCATGCCCTCGATGCCCTCGGGCACGAGCTTGGAGAGCTCCTTCACGTCGCCCTGGCGATAGCGCTCTTTTCCGCCGTCGACCATGGCGCCGAGCGAGCCCATGCCGCGCACGGCCTTGAAGCTGCGCCCGCGCGAGAGGATGGTCTCGCCCGGACTCTCCTCCACGCCCGCGAACAGGCTCCCGATCATGGCGCAGGAGGCGCCGACCGCGAGCGCCTTGGTGACGTCGCCCGAGAAGCGAATGCCGCCGTCGGCGATCACGGGCACGTCCGATCCGGCCAGGGCCTCGGCGATCCACTGGATCGCGCTGAACTGCGGCACGCCCACGCCGGCGATGATGCGCGTGGTGCAGATCGAGCCGGGGCCGATGCCGACCTTGACGCCGTCGGCGCCGGCGCGCACGAGCTCGAGCGCCGCGCCGGGGGTGGCCACGTTGCCGGCCACGACGTCGACCGCGTGCTTCTTCTTCAGCTCGCGCACGGTCTCGATGACGTTGGCCGAGTGCCCGTGAGCCGTATCGACCACCAGCACGTCGACGCCGGCTTGCACCAGGCCCTCGGCGCGCTCGTGGTCACGCACGCCGACCGCCGCGCCGACGCGCAGGCGTCCGCGCTCGTCGCTGGCCGCGCTCGGATAGGCCTCGAGCATGTCGAGGTCCTTCATGGTGATCAGCCCGCGCAGGCGCCCCTGCTTGTCGGCGATGATCAGCTTCTCGATCTTGTGCTTGTAGAGCAGGTTGCGCGCGTCCGCCAGCGAGGTCCCGGGCGGCGCCGTGACCAGGCGCTCGCTCGTCATCACGCGTGCCACCGGCGTGTCGTCGGAGGTCTGGAAACGACAGTCGCGGCGCGTGAGGATGCCGACCACCGTCTCGCCCTCGACGATCGGGAGCCCCGAGATGTTCTGGCGCGCCATGATCTCGCGTGCCTGGGCCATGGTGGCCGTGGGCGCGAGCGTGACCGGATCGACGATGACGCCGTTGGCCGAGCGCTTGACCTTGTCTACCTCGCGGATCTGGCCCTCGAGCGAGAGATTGCGGTGGATGATGCCGATGCCGCCCTCGCGCGCCAGCGCCACCGCCAGGCGCCACTCGGTGACCGTGTCCATGGCGGCCGAGGAGAGCGGGATCTCGAGCGTGACGTTGCGCGAGAAGCGCGTCTGCACGACGACCTCGCGCGGCAGGAGGTCGGAGTGCGACGGAACCAGGAGGACGTCGTCGAAGGTCAGGCCCTCGGGCATCCTCCCCGGCTCCGCCTGATTGAACGGCGCACCCAGGTTCGGGCCCTGCGCGCCGGGAAGCTTGGTTGCCATCGGGCGATGATAGCGACCCGTGCGTGCTCGTCCAAGGTCGCGGCTGACGCTCCGGAGCGCGCCTCGAAACCACGAAAAAGGGCCCGGAATCCCAGTCCCGAAGGACGGAGACCCGGGCCCCGAAGGAGGAGATGGGAAGGCCTTTCGGTCGCGCACCGGGGCGCCCTGGAGGGATGAAAGTTTTGTGTTAAATACAATTATTGAATTTTCGAAAAAAAATGGGTTTGTAAAATTAAAAGGAGAATATATTTATTCGGCAAAAAACGAATTAGTTAAAGATCACTATAAAAAACTTG
>JANOGB010000676.1:0-3629 GCA_031413955.1 Planctomycetota bacterium
GGGGACCGCATGACCCCCCCTCACCTCACAATCCTGACGTGCGCCCACGTTCAAACTCGCGCCGCTGCCGGCGGCCCGAGCGCCGCCGTCCGTCCGGGCTATTGATCCGGCGTGCCGGCGCCCAGCTCCAGCGCTGCGCGACGCACGTTGGGATCGGGGTCGCCGGAGAGGCGCCGCAAATCCTCCTTGCTCAGCGCGGCGAGAGCGCGTAGTGCGTCGAGCGCCTTGCAGCGGCTCTCCGAAACCCGCTGGGGCGGCCACCTGCGCGGGTCGGCCAGGCGCTCCTCCTCGTAGGGAGCGAGCGTGAGCATCTCCTCCAGGACGCTGCGCCCGGCGGGATCCCCCAGCCGGGCCAGCGAGAGCGCCGCGCTGGCCCGCTGCTCCAGCGCGCGACTCGCGAGCATGCCCACGAGCGCCGGCACCGTGTCCGGCGACGGCAGCGTCTGCAGCCCCGCGATGGCCACCAGCACGAGCCCGTCGTCGGGGCTGTCGAGCAAGCGGATCAACGCGCCCGCGGCCAGCGCGCGCTCCGGGTCGGCCAGCTCGGGTCCGATCGCCCCCAGGGTCATGGCGGCATACATGCGGTATTCGTGCTCGGGGTCGAGCTCGTCCGCCAGCTCGGTCATGTCCGCCAGCTGCTGCACGCCTTCGGGCTCGCCGAGCTGCGCGAGCAGGCTCGAGAGCACCAGCGGGATCGGCACGTCCTTGGTCGAGCGCGGCGCCTCGACCTGCTCGCGCGCCGCACGCAGCTCGGGCAAGAAGGATGCGTCGATCTCCCATTCCGGGACCGCGCCCTGCGCGCTCGCGCGCCGATAATCGAGCACCTGCCGCACCAGGTTGAAGGCCGCCTGCTTGCGCTCGTTGAAGCCGCCGTTCAGCAGCCGGTCAAGGTTCTCGCGCGGCGAGTCCTCCTTGCCGGCCACCGCCCCGAAGAACACGAACACGAGCACCAGCACCATCACGATCAGCGCCGGCACGACGACCAGCGGGACGAGCAGGTTCTTGTAGGGGCTGTCGGGCCCGGGCGCGGCACCGGTCGTGCCCGGCTCGGCCTGGTCGGGGTCGCGGATCTCGATCTCGGTCACGGTTGCGCGCGGAGGATACGCGCGGCGTCCGAGTGTTGCGACCTCGAGATGGCGCGGCCTGGTCAGGCTCATCCTATCATCGCCGGGCCATGAGGACCGGTGTGACGGACGGAGGAGCGTCTCGTGCCGCCTGGCTGGAGCGTGCGCTGCCGTGCGCTCTCGTCCTGGCCGCCGCACTGAGTTTCGCGAACGGCATGCGCGGCCCGTTCCTGTTCGACGACGCACGCTTCGCGCTGGACGACCCGCCCGGCTTCTGGATGCGGCCGGTCCTGTGGTGGACGGTCCTCTTCAACCGCTCGCTCGACCACTGGTTCGGCCGAGTCGACACGCTGGGCTACCACCTCTTCAACGTGGCCGGGCACGTGCTGGCCGGCCTCGTCCTGTTCGGCCTGCTGCGGCGCACCCTGGCGCTCCTGCCCGCCTGGCGCGAGCCCGTCGAGCGCAGCCTGTTCTCGTTCGCGGTCGTCCTGGTGTGGCTCGTCCATCCGCTCCAGACCGAATCGGTCACCTACCTCAGCGGGCGGAGCGAATCGCTGGCCGGCCTCGCCTGCCTGTCGACGCTGTACTGTTTCTCGAGGTCCACGACGAGCCCGCGCCCGCGGAGCTGGCGCGCGCTCGCGCTGGCCGCTTTCGTGCTCGGGATGGGCGTCAAGGAGCTCGTCGCCACCGCGCCGTTCCTGATCCTGATCTACGATCGCACCTTCCTGTCCGCTTCCTTCAGAGAGGCGTGGCGGCGCCAGCCGGTCTTCTACGCAGCGCTGTTCCTGGTCGATCTCGCCCTCTCCTCCGTGCTGATCGTGCCGCAGCTCTTCGAGCAGAACTCGGTGGCCGGCTTCGGAGTCGCGTCCTGCGGGGCGTGGGAATACCTCCGGACCCAGTCGGGAGTGCTGCTGCACTATCTCGCCCTCGGCTTCTGGCCGAGCGACCTGTGCCTCGATTACCAGTGGCCGATCGCCCGCGAGGCGCGCGAGTTCGTGCCGCAGTCCATCGCCGTGCTTGCCTTGCTCGGCGCGACGCTGTGGGGGCCTGCTGCGCAGCTCGCGGCTGGCCTTCCTCGGGGCCTGGTTCTTCGTAATCCTCGCGCCGACTTCCAGCTTCGTGCCGCAGCAGGACCCGGCCTGCGACCGGCGCATGTACCTGCCACTCGCGGCCGTGGTCGTGCTGGTCCTGGCCGGAGCGTGGCGACTCGCGAGCGCGGGCGGGCGCCGCGCGGGCGCGGCACGCCAGCTCGTGCCGCTGGCGGCAAGCCTCGTCCTGGCCGCCGTCCTCGGGCTCGTCACGATCCGCCGCAACGAGCTGTATCGTTCGGCCGTCACCATGTGGCAGGACGTGGTGGAACGCGCACCACACAACTGGCGCGGGCACCTTGCCCTCGGCATCGTCCTGATGGAGGCCGGCCGTCTCGACGAGTCGGTCGCGGCCCTGGAGCGCTCGCTCGCGATCTCTGCGCGTCCCAACTCGTACCTCCAGCTCGCCGTCGTGCAGGAGCGGCGACAGCGTCTCGACCTCGCGCTCGCCGCCTACGACGGGGCGGACGTACTCCGACCGGAGCATGCCGAGACGCTCCAGCAGCGCGGGATCGCGCACCTCAAGAACGGCGCGACCGACCGCGCGCACGCCGATCTCGAGCGTGCGTTCGCGCTCGAGCCGACGAGCCTGGTCCAGATCCAGCTCGGCATCGCCGACCTGCAGCGCGAAACCTGGAACGAGGCCGAGTCCCACTTTCGCGCGGCCCTCGAGCTGGATCCGGACAGCGCGCGCGCGCGCGGCGGGCTCGGGCGAGCCCTGGCCCAGCAGCAGCGCCACGCGCAGGCGCTCAGCGAGCTCGAGGCGGCCCTGCGCGCCGCGCCCGACGATCAGGACCTGCACACGCTGATCGGAGCCTGCCTGTCGGCGCTCGAGCGCCCGCAGGAAGCGCTGGCGCACTATCGACGCGCCCTCGAGATCCTGCCCGACGCCGCCGAAGAGCACTTCAACCTCGGCCGCGCGCTCGGCGCTCTCGCGCGGCACGACGAGGCCGTGGGCGAGCTCCGCCGGGCCGTGGCGCTCGCAGCAGGCAAGCCACAGATGCTCGAGCTCCTGGCGCGCACCCTGCTCGCCAAGCCGGAGGGAACCGCGGAGGAGCGCTCCGAAGCCCTGGCGGCGGCGCTCGAAGCCGCGCGGCTCACACAGCAGGCGCGGCCCAGGGTGCTCGAGACCCTCGCCTCCGCCTACGCCGCGACCGGAGACCTCGCCCGCGCTCGCGAGACCCTCGAGCGCGCCGTCGCCCTCCTGCCACCGGGAGACGCCGAGCTCAGGCAACGCCTGGCCGCGCGGCTGGAGGAGTACGGGGGCGATGCCCTGCGCTGACAGCGAACGGGAGCCGCTCTCCGTCCTTTTTTGGGGCTTCAGGAAGTCGTGTGGGCGCCTGTCTTGGAGTGGTGCCTGGTGGGTGATGTGGTCGTGGTGGGTCGGCTCGCTCGTCGGGGCCCCGCCGGGCGCGGGAGCGAGGTGGCCCGCCCCTGGCCCAGTGCAGGCCAGCACCAAAAAAACCCCCACCCCCGC
>JANOGB010000677.1:0-3541 GCA_031413955.1 Planctomycetota bacterium
TCGAGCTCGCCGTGAACGCCTCCTGCAACGCCGCGTGCGAGTCCCTGGCTCGCAGAGACTCGAGCCCAGCCACGAGCCGCATCGTTACCAGCACCGGAAAACGCGCCGCGAGCTTCGCTCTCGGCGCGTGCGACACGCCCGCGCGCTCTCCCTTCGGCTTGCGCCCTGCCCCGCGCCGTTTACCGCCCCAGTTGCTGAACCCGAACTCACGCTGACGTGTCTTGGTCTTCATGCGGACAAGGAGCGCGCCTCATCCAACTCGCTCGCGCGATCTGGTTTTTTTCGCGCCTTCTCGATTCCGCACCTTCGCCAACTCCAACTTCCGCGAGCTCGTTGGGGTTGTCGCGCGCGGGAGACGTCCGGGTCACCCGTGCAGTCGAGCTCGAAAGGCGCCACGGGCCGGCCACCTCGCTCCCGCGCGAAGGCGGGGCCCCGACGAGCGAGCACCACACCCTCTCGCCAGCCTCCTCCCCTCCATGACCTCGACCCACACAACCTCCTGAAGCCCCTCCAAAGTGTCCTTGTGACCGACGGCACGAGTGGTTCGGGGACGAGACCCATGTAACGCTGAAGGCCGTGGTGGCGAAGTTGGCCTTCTCCTCGGCGGTGCCCAATGCTTCCCAAGCGGTGCGTTCGGCCGGCAGGTGTCAGCCCGCGGTAGGAGTCGACTCTCGGACTGGCGCCCGCTCACCAACCCGCCGCTTGCCCGTCCTTGCGCGAGTCGCTCGCGCCGACGTACACGCCGTTCTTGGCGTCGCGCAGGATGCCCTGGAAGCCGCCGAAGATGCCCTTGTGGTCGGCGAAGACGTGGCCGCGCCGGCGCAGTTCCGCCAGCACTTCCGGCGCGAAGCCGCCCTCGACCGAGAGCGTGCCGCCGCCCGCGGCGAGCGGGGTTCCGGTCGGATCCGACGAACCCTCGTGCGCGAGGCGCGGCGCGTCGCAGGCTTCCTGCAGGTTCATGCCGAAGTCGATCAGGTTGCAGAGCACCTGCACGTGACCCTGGGGCTGGAAGCCGCCGCCCATCACGCCGAAGGCGAGCCAGGCCTCGCCGTCCTTGGTCACGAAGCCCGGGATGATGGTGTGGAACGGGCGTTTTGCCGGCGCGTAGCTGTTTGGCCGCCCCGGCGTGAGATCGAAGAGCTCGCCGCGGTCCTGGAAGACGAAGCCGAGTCCCGTGGGGCTCATCCCGGAACCCATGCCGCGGAAGTTGCTCTGGATCAGCGCGACCATGTTGCCGTCCTCGTCGGCCGTCGCGAGCGTGACCGTGTCGTGGCCCGACCGTGCGAGCTGGCCGGCCTCGACGCGCTGGGCCGCGCGCTCCGGATCGATGAGCCTCACGCGCTCGGCGGCGTACTCCTTGGAGACCAGGCGCGCGAGCGGCGCCTCGAAGAAGGCCGGATCGGCGTAGTAGCGCGCGCGATCCTCGAAGGCGAGTTTCTTCGCCTCGGCCAGGAGGTGCAGGGCTCCGGCGCTGCCGAAGCCGAGCGCAGCCAGGTCGAAGCCCTCCAGCAGATTCAGCATCTGCAGCGCGGCCAGGCCCTGGCCGTTGGGCGGCAGCTCCCACACGTCGAAGCCGCGGTAGCGAGTGGAGAGCGGCGTGACCCATTCGCTCTGGTGCGCGGCGAAGTCCTCGAAGGCCAGGAAGCCGCCGTGCGCCTGCAGGTACTCGGCCATCGTGCGCGCGAGGTCACCGCGGTAGAAGACGTCCCGCCCCTCGGCGGCGATGCGCTCCAGCGTGCGCGCCAGGTTCTCGCGCTTGACGATCTGGCCCTTCTCGGGCGCGAGCAGGAACTGCTCGGCGAAGCCCGGGTATTCCGCCAGCAGCTTCGCGTTCTCGCGCCAGGCGCGCGCGATCAGCTCGCTGGCCGGAAAGCCCTCGCGCGCATAGTGGATGGCGGGCGCGAGCACCTCGGCCATGGGCAGTCTCCCGAAGCGCGCGTGGAGCTCGAACCAGCCGTCCACGCAGCCCGGCACCGTCACGGGTAAGGGGCCACGACTCGGGATCGAGTTGCCCGCCAGGGCGCGCAGCGTCTCCAGCGTGAGCTTCGCCGGCGAGCGCCCGCTGGCGTTCAAGCCGGCGAGCTTCTTCTCCTTGCCGTCCCACACGAAAGCGAACAGATCGCCGCCGATCCCGCAGCCCGTGGGCTCGACCACGCCCAGCACGGCGTTGACGGCGATGGCGGCGTCGACCGCGCTCCCACCGCGACGCAAGATCGCGAGGCCGGCCTGGGTCGCGAGCGGCTGGCCGGTGGCGACCATGCCGTGGCGCGCGATCACCTCCGAGCGCGTGACGAAGGGCAGGCTCTCCGGACGGTCCTGGACGGTGGCGCAAGCGAGCGCGGAAAGAGCGATGGCCACGAAAAGACCTCTCAAGACGGGAACTCCTGCACGGCGTGCAGTGTGGCGCGCCGGAGCGTGCGGCTCCACTCTCGGAGAGGATTCCCGGTTAGACTGCGGACGCCGCGCGCGCTCCCCATGACCGTCGAGATCCTGTCCCTGAGCGGAGCGGAGGAGTCTTCGCGCCAGCTCGCCCTGGACGCGCGCGCCGGGCTCACGCAGCGGCCGAAGAGCCTGCCACCCAAGTACTTCTACGATGCGCGCGGCTCGGAGCTGTTCGAGGAGATCACGCAGCTCCCCGAGTACTACCTGACGCGCGCCGAGACTTCGATCCTCGAGCGCGTGGCCGACGAGATCGTGGCCCTGGCACGGCCGCGCGAGATCGTCGAGATCGGCGCGGGTTTCTCGCACAAGACCCAGCTCCTGCTCGCGGCCCTGCGCAAGCACGGCGGCAAGCGTTTCGTCCCGATCGACGTCTCCCCCGTCGCGCTGCGTTCGGCCGGCGCGCGCCTCACCGCGCAGGATCCGCGGCTCGAGTTCCTGGGCGTGGTGGGCGACTTCGAGCGCCACCTCGGCCAGGTGCCGCGCTCCGGCACGCGCCTGGTGTGCTTCCTGGGCTCGACCATCGGCAACCTGGAGGCCAGCGAGCGCGTGCCCTTCCTGCGCAACGTGCGCGCCATGCTCGAGGGCCAGGACCGCTTCTTGCTCGGCGTCGACCTGGTCAAGTCGCAGCCACGCCTGCACGCCGCCTACAACGACGCGCGCGGCGTCACCGCGGAGTTCAACAAGAACGTGCTGCTGGTCCTGAACCGCGAGCTGGACGGCGACCTCGATCCGGCGGCCTTCGCCCACCGCGCTTTCTACGATCCGCTGCAAGAGCGCATCGAGATGCGCCTGGTGGCGCTGCAGCGCGTCGAGGCGCGCCTCGCGCGGCTGGGGCTCGCGCTCGAGTTCGACCTCGGCGAGGAGCTGCACACCGAGATCTCGTGCAAGTTCCGGCGCGAGACCGTGGCCGAAGGCTTCAAGGGCGCGGGACTCGTGCTCGAGCGCTGGATCACGGACGAGCCCGGCGATTTCGCGCTGGCGCTCGGTCGGTTGGGATAACCGGGAGCGCCGGGCTCCAGCCCGGCTCTTGTCCATGGCTCGTTCCTTTCTCCGAGGGGAAACGGAAGAAGAGAAGGAACGGAGCCGGGCTGGAGCCCGG
>JANOGB010000678.1:0-10329 GCA_031413955.1 Planctomycetota bacterium
AACGGAGCCGGGCTGGAGCCCGGCGCTCCCAGGGTGAATCGAATCAGCGCACGTAGCCCAGGTCGCGCAGCTCCCCCATCCACTCCTCGGGAATCTCCTGTTCTTCCCCGCCCTGGGCGTAGGCCTCGAACAGACGCAGGCGCAACTCGAGCTCGCGCGCCAGCGCGGCGCGCTCCTCGGGCTGGACCTCGAAGCGGTTCTCGAGCTCGCGCGGATCGGCGGCCAGGTCGTAGAACTCGTCGGCCTTCGACTGGCTGTCCAGCAACTTGAAGCGTTCGCTGCGCAGGGAATAGAGCGCCTCGCCGGTGGGCTTGCGCTGCGCGAAGAGCGCGCGCTCCGACCAGTCGACACGCTCGCCGCCGAGGAGCGGCCACAGCGAGCGGCCCTCGAGCAGCCCGGCAGGCGCGCTCACGCTGCCGCCCAGCGCCTCGACCAGGGTCGGATAGAGGTCGAGGTGCGACGTGAGCGCTTCGATCCGGCGCGGCGCCAGGCTGCCGTCGGTAGCGTGCAGCACCAGCGGCACGGCGAGCTGCTCCTGGTAGATGTGCCCGCCGTGCCCGTCGATGCCGTGGCTCGCGAGACCCTCGCCGTGGTCGGAGGTCACGATCCACAGCGTCGGCCCGGAGAAGCGCAGCTCCGCCACGGCCTGGTAGATGTCGCGAAGCTGCCGATCCGCGTACTGGATCAGGGTGTCGTAGGCATCGACGAAGCGCAGGTACTGCTCCACGCTCTCGAGCTGGACGGACTTGCCGAGCACCGTCTCCCAGCGCTGGGCGAGCAAGCCCTCCGTGCCCATGCGCTCGAGCCCGTGCAGCTCCATCAGGTACTCGCGGAAACCCTCGGGCGTCTTGCCGCGGAAGATCCGTTCGGCCTGGATCTCGACCGCGAAGTCCTTCCAGCGGTGGGGATCGAAGAGATGCAACCACAGGAAGAAGCGCGATCCGCGGCGCGTCTCGGTCAGCCAGGCCCGCGCGAGCCGCACGACCTCCTCGCCCCGCTCGGTGGTCGGGTACACGCTCTGGAACGAACGCGCCACGCCTTCCAGGAACTCCGTGTTGACACAGGCCGCCGTCTCGAACCCGGCGGCGGCGAACACGCGCGCGAGGTCGACGGCCTGTGCGTCCATCTGGTAGCCGTTGTGCAGCACGCCGTGCACCAGCGGCGGCAGCCCGGTCAGCATGCTGGCGTGGCTCGGCGCCGTGTGCGAGATGGTTGCGTTCGCGCGCGTGAAGAGCACGCCCCGCTGCGCGAGCGAGTCGAGGAAGGGCGTCGTCTGGCGCGGGTAGCCGAGGCCCGAGACGTGGTCGGCGCGCAGGGTATCGATGGTGACGAGCACGACGCGCTCGTAGCGCGGTTCGGGCCCGTGCGGGAACTCGACCGCCAGCGGCCATTCGTCCGCCACGCGCGTGGGTGTGCGCGGCTTCTCACCGCAGGCGGCTGCGAGCGCGAGGAGCAGAGCGCAGGCGTGTGGCGGGGTGCGCATGGGTCAGCGCGCGTAGCCGAGCTTGCGCAGCTCCTCTTGCCATTCCTCGGGCACGCTCGCCTCCGTCCGCGGGAGCGCGCGAAACAGTTCCATGCGCCGCTCGAGCTCCGCGCGCAGTTCGGCCGCCGCGGCCGCTTCCGGTCCCAGATTCACGAGCTCCTTCGGATCGGCCACGAGATCGAAGAACTCGTCCGCACCGGGTTCGTGCAGGATGTACTTCACGCGCGCTGTCTGCAGGGCGTAGGCCTCGGCCCGCTCGGAAGCGCCGCCGTCCGGATCGTTGCCATCCAGCGCCGGGCGCCGCTGCGCGAAGGCCACGCGCGCCGTCCACTCCACGTTCGCGCCGCTCAGGAGCGGCCACAGCGAGCGCCCCTCGTAGAGCGGAGCACGCCCGACCACGCGCGCGCCGAGATTCTCGGCCAGGGTCGGCAAGAGATCGACGTGCGAGACGAGCTCGTCCACGACTCGCGGCGAGATCGAGCCGTCGCTGGCGTGCAGCACGAGCGGAACAGAGAGCTGCTCCTGGTAGATGCGCCCGCCGTGTCCGGCCACGCCGTGGCTCGCGAGCCCCTCGCCGTGGTCGGCGGTCACGACCCACAGCGTGCGGCCCGCGGGCGCCAGGGCCTCGATGGCCTGGTAGAGCCGCGCGATCTGGCGGTCGGCGAAGAGCGTCAGCTCGTCGTAGGCGTCGATGCAGCGCAGGAAGCCCTCGGCGCTCTCGAAATCGAGCCGCTCGTCGCTGCGCTTGACGCGCCATGCGACGGTGTAGGGCGCGCCGTCGCGGGGCGCAGGCAGCCCGTGCAGTTCGGCCACGTGCGCCAGGAAGCCCGGCGGACTGGCACCGCTCCAGATCGGCTCCGTGTGCGCGCCGAGCTCGAGCACCCTGTCCTTCCACTTGTGCGGGTCGTAGAGGTGCACCCACAGGAAGAAGCGCGCGTTCGTGCGCGGCATGCCCAGCCAGGCCAGCGCCGCGTCGACCACGTCGGCGCCGGTCTGTAGATGGCGATCCTTCGAGACCGCCCGCACGGCGATCGTCCCGAAGGAGGCGGCGATGCCTTCCAGGAACTTCACGTTGACGAACGCCGCGGTCTCGAAGCCGCTGGCCGCGTACAGCTTGGCCAGGTCCATGGCCGCGGGTGTGAGCTCCTCGCCATTCTCCAGCACGCCGTGCACGGCCGGCACCAGCCCGGTCAGCATGGTGGCGTGGCTCGCCGCCGTCTGCGACGCGGCCGCCATGGCACGCGTGAAGCGCACGCCGCGCGCCGCCAGGGAGTCGAGGAACGGCGTGGTCGCACGCGGGTAGCCGTAGCACGAGACGTGGTCGGCGCGCAGGGTGTCGAGCGTCACGAGTACGACTCGGTCGTACTCGTGACGTTCTCCTCCTTGCACCCGTTCCACGGTCACCGGCCATTGGCCGGCATCCGTGCGGGGCGCGGCCAGCTCGCCGCCGGTGCAGGCACAGATCAGGCACAACGCCGAAAGGACGAGAATAGGCTTCCTAGCGCACATACCCGAGGTCGCGCAGCTCTTCCAGCATGTCCTCGGGGACCGCCTGCTCGTCCATGCCCTGGTCGTGGGCCTCGAAGAGCCGCAGGCGTTGCTCGAGATCGCGCGCGAGCGCTGCGCGCTCCACGGCCAGCTCCTCGTAGCGGTTCTCGAGCTCGTACGGATCGACGGAGAGGTCGTAGAACTCGTCTCCATCGTTCTGCTTGTCGAGCAGCTTGAAGCGCCGGCTCTGCAGCGAATACAGCGTGTCACCCAGGGGCTTGCGCTGGGCGAAGACGGCGCGCTGCGCCCAGTCGACCTCCTCGCCGCGCAGGAACGGCCACAGGGAGCGGCCGTCGAGCAGCCCCTCCGGAGCCTGCACCCTGCCCCCCAGCGACTCGACCAGGGTCGGGAAGAGGTCCAGGTGGCTCACGACCGCATCCACGCGTCCTGGCCCGAGACTGCCGTCGCTCGCATGGAAGAGCAGCGGCACGTGCAGCTGCTCCTGGTAGATGTTCCAGATGTGCGTGTCGTGACCGTGGCTGGCCAGACCCTCGCCGTGGTCGGCGGTGACGATCCACAGCGTCGGCCCGAGGCCCAGAGCCTCGACGGCCTGGTAGAGCTGCTCGACCTGCTCGTCGGCGTAGCGAATGAGCTTGTCGTAGGCGTCGATGAAGCGCACGTACTGCGCCAGGCTCTGGAGCTGCAAGGCCTTGCCGTCCTTCATCTCGATGCGCTGCGCGAGCAGGCCCTCGACGCCCATCTTCTGCAGCCCGTGGTGCTCCATCAGGTACGCCGCGAACTCCTCGGGATCCTCGTCCGCGAGGGGCGGATCGGCCTGGATCTCGACCGCAAAGTCCTTCCAGCGGTGCGGATCGAACAGGTGGAACCACAGGAAGAACCGTCCTCCGCGACGCTCCTCGGTCAGCCAGGTCTCGGCCAGCTGCACGACTTCCCAGCCGCGCTTCCGCGACCAGTGGACGCTCCCGAACGAGTGCGCGATGCGCTCCAGGAACCTCTCGTTCACGCAGGCCGCGGTCTCGAAACCGGCCGCGCCGAAGACACGCGCGAGATCGATCGCGTCGTCGTCCAGCTTGTAGCCGTTGTGCCGCACGCCGTGCACGAGGGTCGGCAAGCCCGTGAGCATGCTGGAATGGCTCGGCGCGGTGTGTGCGACCGTGGCGTTGGCGCGCGTGAACAGCACGCCCCGCTCCGCCAGCGAGTCGAGGAAGGGCGTGGTCTTGCGCCGGTAGCCGTAGGCCGAGACGTGATCGGCGCGCAGGGTATCGATGGTCACGAGCACGACGCGCTCGTAACGCGGCTCCGGACCGCGCGGGAACTCGACCGCCACGGGCCACTGGCCGGCGACCGTGAGCGCCTGGCGCGGCTCACTCCCCCCGCAAGCGGAGTGCAGGCATAGCGCCGCGACAAGGAGTGCCCGCATGGTTCAGCGAGCGTACCCCAGGTCGCGCAGCTCCTGCATCGATTCCTCGGACAGCTCGGTCTCGGGCTGCGAGCGGGCGAGCCCGCGGTACAGGCGCAACCTCTCCCCCAGGGCCGCCCGCAGCTCGACCGCCGCGGCCTCCCCGGCACCGAGATCGACGAGCTCGCGCGGGTCGGAGGCCAGATCGTAGAACTCGTCCGCCGCGTGCCTGACCGCACCGGGACCCGGCACGTGCAGGATGAACTTCTTGCGCCCGTCCTGTAGCGCGTAGACCTCGTCCTGATCCTTGGCGGCCGGATCCTCCACCGGGCAGCGCTGGGAGAAGGCGGGCCGCTCCGTCAACGCCCCGGACTCGCCGCGCACGAGCGGCCACAGCGAGCGCCCCTCGTAGAGTTGCGGATGCCCGCTCACGCCCAGGCCGAGCGTCTCGGCAAGAGTCGGGAAGAGGTCGACGTGCGTGACGAGATCGTCCACGACCCGCGCAGAGAGCGAACCGTCGGAGGCGTGCAGGACGAGCGGCACGTGGAGCTGCTCCTGGTAGATGCGCGGACCGTGTCCGGCCACGCCGTGGCTGGCGAGCCCCTCGCCGTGGTCGGAGGTCACGACCCACAGGGTCCGTCCGGGGAGGTCGAGGGCCTCGATGCGCGCGTACAGCCGCTCGAGCTGGCGATCGGCGAACAGGATCCGCTCGTCGTAGGCGTCGATGCAGCTCGGATAGCGCTCGGGCTTCCAGAATCCGGTCGGCTCGCGGGCCTGCTTCGCGTCCCACTGGACGGCGTAGGGCTTGCCCGGCTCCGGAGCAGGTAGGCCGTGCAGCTCCGCCACGCGCGCGAGAAATCCGTCCGGCGTCGTGCCGCTCCAGATCGGGCCGGGATCGTCGCCGTGCTCTCGCACCGCTCGTTGCCATTCGTGCGCGTCGTACAGGTGCACCCACAGGAAGAAGCGCTCGCGCTTGCGCACGCTCTCCAGCCAGACGATGGCCGCATCGACCACGTCTGCGCCGCTCGCGGCTCGTTTCTCGCGCCCGACGGCGCGCACCTCCAGGTGCCCGAAGGAGCCGGCGATCGCGCTCAGGAAGCGCACGTTGAGGAAGGCCGCGCTCTCGAAACCCGCACCGGCGAAGACCTCGGCCAGATCGACGGCCGCGGGGTCGAGCTGCGCACCGTTCCGCAGCACCCCGTGGACCGCGGGCACCAGCCCGGTCAGCATCGTCGCGTGGCTCGGCGCGGTGCACGAGAACGAGGCCATGGCGCGCGTGAAGCGTGCGCCGCGCGCCGCCAGGGAGTCCAGGAAGGGCGTGGTCTGGCGCGGGTAGCCGTAGCAGGAGACGTGGTCGGCGCGCAGCGTGTCGAGCGTCACGAGTACGACTCGGTCGTACTCTCGACGCTCTCCGCCTTGCACCGGCTCGACCGTCACCGGCCAGCCACCGGGCGCGGGAGCAGCGGGCTCGCCCTGTCCGGTTCCGCACGCACCCAGCGCCGCGGACAGGAACAGACTGAGCGCGCGCGCGGAGCTGGAGCGGTGCATGGATGCCGTGCTGAGCGTGGGATTGTAGCGCGCAGCCTGTTCGCGCCGGACGTGCGGCCGTACCCTGCTCGCCCCTGTCTCAGGAGTTCGCGTCTCTGGAGTCCGCGCGATGATCGCTTCGACCTCGTTTCCGCTCACGAGTCTCGCCCTCTTCGTCCTCGCGGCGCCGCGAACTGCGCAGGATTCCGTCGAGCGGGCGCGCAAGCTGTTCGTGACGAACTGCGCGACCTGCCACGGCGAACGCGGCGACGGCCAGGGCACGACCCAGCTCGACCGCCCGGCGCGCAGCTTCATGGACGGCGGGTTCTCCTTCGGCAACACGCCCGAGGCGCTCTTTCGCACGATCTCGACCGGCATCCCGGGCACGCCGATGCCCGGGTTCGACTCGTCGCTCTCGGAGGAGGAGCGCAGGCTCGTGGCGAGCCACGTCGTGACGCTCGGGCCGCCGATCGAGGAGGTGAAAGCGGAGGACATGGTGCTCGCGGTCCATGACCGGCCACTGGTCGTGCGCGGACTCCTGCCGTCTCTCGGCGAGGGCCTGCCGACGCACCCGCGCGGGCTGCTGATCGGCGATCCCTCGGGCATCACCTTCGAGTATCGCGTGGACGACGTGCGCCTGCTCGCCTTGCGCCAGGGCGGATTCGTCGAGCGCACGGACTGGAGCGGGCGCGGCGGGACGCCGCTGAATCCCCTGGGGAAGGTCGTGCACCTCGAGGCGGGTGGGCAGCCCGAACCCATGTTCAAGCTCGCACGAGTGTCGACTCCGCTCGTCGCGCGCCTGAGCGGGACCATCGTCGAGGGTGCGAGCGTCGTGCTCGAGTACCACCTCGTGAACGCAGGCCGGGAAGTCGCTCACGTGCGCGAGAGCCCGCACGTGCTGACAACCCAGTACGGCACGGGATTCCGGCGCGAATTCGAGGTCGTGGCGGGTCGAACACCGGTCGAACTGTCGATCCGGACACAGCCGAGCAGCCCTGGGCAGAACCGCCATACCTCCAGCGGACCGAAGGCATTCTGGGGCGTCCACCAACCGGAGAGTGGGCCACCGGTTCTCATCGCCCTGCGCTTCGAGCAGCAGCCGGCGCAGGCGGGCCACGGCCAGGGAACGCTGGAAGTCCCCTTCCAGCTGGCCGCGGGCGCACGCTGGAAGCTCGAATTCTCCACCGTGGTTCTCACGGAATGGAGCGAAACGGTGCGACAAGCATTCGAAGCGAGCCTCGGCCGATGAAGCTCAACCTGCTGGCCTACGTTCTCGCCGTCCACGCTCAGACCGCGCAACAGGAAGCCGAATACTACTCGGTCGACTACCTCATGCCGCCCGAGGACGCGCGCGTCGAGGTCGGAGGGATGGCATTCCTGCCGGATGGGCGCCTGGTCTTGAGCACGCGCCGCGGCCAGGTGTGGATCGTCGAGAACCCGCTCGCGCAGGAGCCCGAGGACGCACGCTTCTCGCTCTTCTGTGAAGGACTGTGGGAGGGGCTAGGGCTCGCGGTCATGCCTTCGACCATGCCGGGTCACGACGCGGACATCCTCGTGCTGCAACGTCAGGAGCTCTCGCGCCTGATCGACGACGACCACGACGGCACCTGCGACCGCGTCGACACCCTGTGCGACGCCTGGGGCGTGTCCGACAACTACCACGAGTTCGGCTACGGGCTCCCGGTCGACGCGCAGGGCAACTACTACATCGCGCTCAACGTCTCGTTCTTCAGCCCGAAGTGGTGGCATGGGAAGTCGCCCGTGCCCTACCGCGGCTGGGCGCTGAAGGTCTCCCCCACCGGCAAGCTCACGCCGCTCGCCAGCGGTTTTCGCAGCCCGTGCGGGATCTCGCTCAGCCCGAAGGTCGAGCTCTTCGTCACCGACAACCAGGGCGACTGGATGCCGGCTTCACCGATCTTCCACGTGAAGCCGGGCGGCTTCTATGGCCACCCTGCGTCGCTCGACTGGACCGACGAGTACAAGAAGACCGACACGCACGCGAGCGACACCGTTCCGCCGGCGCGCGCGGCCAGCGACCGCGCGCCGGCCGCGATCTGGCTGCCGTACAAGTGGTCGCGCTCGCCCGGCAACATGGCGTGGGACCAGACGGGCGGGAAGTTCGGACCGTTCGCGAGCCAGTTCGTGCTGGCCGAGATGACGAACGGCATGGTGCTGCGCGGCGACATGGAGCAGGTCGACGGCGAGTACCAGGGCTGGGTCGTGCCGCTGCGCCTGCACGTCGGCTCGGCAGTGCGCGTGCTGTTCGCGAGCGACGGAACCCTCTTGTGCGGACTCACCAACCGCGGCTGGGGCGGCTATTCGCCGGCCGACGGCGTGGCGCGCGTGCGCTGGACGGGGAAGACGCCAATGGAGGTCGCGCGCGTCCGACCGGGCACGGCGCTGGGCATCGCGCAGCTCACCGTGGAATTCACGATGCCCGTGCGCCCGGATGCGGGCGCGAGCGTGCGGGTGACGCAGTACGACTACGACTACTGGTGGGAGTATGGCTCGCCGGAACGCCACCTGACCGAGCTCCCCGCGACGCTGCGCGCGGATGCGGACGGCGACGGCCGCACGCTCGTGGTCGTCACGCCTGGCCTCCAACCCGGGCGGATGGCGCGCGTTCGCTTCACGGGCTTGAGCGCGAGCGACGGCACGCCGCTGCTCCACGACGAGTTCGCCTACACCCTGAACCAGTTCCCTGGCGCGCCGCGCACGAGCGAGCTCGTCGCCAAGCTGGTCCCGCCCCCGCCGGCGCGCGAGTCGGGCAGCGAAGGCTGGCTCTTCCTGACCTGGGGCGACGCGCTCGGGCGCTGGAACTCGAGCGGCTGGATCCTGTGCGATGCCGAGCTCGACACGGCGGATCGCGCGAAGTTCTTGACCAAGGACGGCACCGGCGCGCTGGTCAATGTCGGTCCGTCGCCGTCCCCCTTCGTGTCCAAGGAGCAGTTCGGTGACTGCAAGATCCACCTGCAGTTCCAGCTCCCGGAGAAGGGCAACTCGGGCGTGTACGTGATGGGCCGGTACGAGGTGCAGCTCCTGGACAGCGCCGGCAAGGAAGCCGACCTCGCGATGGGCGACTGCGGCGGCATCTACCGCGGCGAGCACTGGCCCGGACGCGCGCCGGATTTCAACGCCTTCCGCGAGGCCGGGCAGTGGCACGAGCTCGACCTCGAGTTCCAGGCGCCGCGCTTCGACGCCACGGGCACGAAAACGGAGAACGCGCGCTTCCTGCGCGTGCGCATCGACGACGTGCTGCTGCACGAGAACGTCGAGGTGCCCGAGCCGACGCTGGGCGCGCTCTTCGCCGAGGAGGCCCCGTTCGGCCCGCTGATGATCCAGGGCGACCACACGCAGGTCGCGATCGGCGACGTGCGCGTGTTCCCGAAGGTGCCGAAGCTCGAGCCCGAGGGCTGGACGCCGATCTTCGATGGTTCCACGCTCGATGGCTGGCAGATCTCCGACGAGGGCAACTGGACCGTCGAGGACGGCGTCATCCTCGGCCAAGGCAAGACCAGCCACCTCTTCAGCCCGCGCGGCGACTACACGAACTTCGAGGTGCGTGGGCGCTTCAAGATCTCCGACGGCGGCAACTCGGGCTTCTACTTCCGCACGACCTTCGGCCCCGGCTGGCCGGCGGGCTACGAGGCGCAGATCAACTCGACCTTCAGCGACCCGCAGAAGACCGGCTCGCTCTACGCGCTCGTGCCGAACGGCACCACGCTCGTGCCGCCCGACACCTGGTTCGACTACCTGGTGCGCTGCGTGGACGAGCCGGGCGGAGTGCACGTCACGATCCAGGTCGACGGCGTGACCTTCGTCGACCACGTGGACGCCGAGCGCAAGCACCTGCGGGGCCACATCGCGCTCCAGCAGCACCACGGGGGCTCGGTGATCGAGGCCAAGGACCTCTGGATCCGCGAGCTGTGACGAGGACGATCGGAGTGGCCCGCCGGAGGACGGAACGGCGAACCACCCCGACGAAGGATCCCGATCAGCGCACCAGGAGCGGCGCGTTGACGCTGATGAAGTCGACCTTCTGCTCGATGTCGGTGCCGTTCGCGCCGCTCGCCGTGAGCGTCACGGTGTAGACACCGGGCGCCGTGTAGGTGTGCTGCGCGCGGCCGTTGCCCTGGGCGATCGAGCCCGTGCCACCGTCGCCGAAATCGAAGGTCCCGGTCAGGGCCTGGCCCGAGACGTTGAAGGCGCGAAAACGCACGGTCAGAGGCGCCGCACCCGTCGTCGGGGTTGCAGTGAAGTCGACGTCCAGCGCGCCGGGCTGGTTGGCGATGATGAGGTCCAGCTTGCTGAGCGAGTTCGAGCCGCCGGGACCGGTCACGGTGAGCGTGACGGTGAAGACGCCGCTCGTGGTGTAGCTGTGGAGCGGGCTCGGGAGCGTCGAGGTGCTGCC
>JANOGB010000679.1:0-1690 GCA_031413955.1 Planctomycetota bacterium
TCGTGTGCGGCTTCCAGCGCTTCGGCAATCTGTGAGGCGGTCCGCAACGCCTCGGTGACGGGCAGCGGGCCCTGCTTGAGGCGGTCGGAGAGGTCGACCCCCTCCACCAGTTCCATCACCAACGCCTTGCTGCCGTGGGAATCTTCCAGCCCGTACACCGCGGCAATGGAGCCATGGCTGAGCGAGGCAAGCACGTGGGCCTCGCGTTCGAAGCGGGCCATGCGCTCGGGGTCGTTGGCGTAGCTGGCCGCGATCACCTTGATGGCCACCTCGCGGTGGAGCTTGGAGTCGGTCGCCCGGTAGACCTCGCCCATTCCACCGGCGCCGATCTTCTGCGTGATCCGGTAATGCGCGACCGTTTCGCCAATCATGCTGACGAATTGTACAGGCTCCGGGCTTCGGGCTCCAGGCTTCGGGCTCGATCAGCGCCGCTGCTGCTGCGCTTTTGCCAGCAATTCCAGCAGCGGCTCGGTCTGTTCGAGCGAGATGCAGGCGTCGGTGATGCTCTGCCCGTACACCGCCGTGCCGCCCGGCACGTAGGTCTGCCGGCCCTCGACCAGGTGGCTCTCGATCATCGTGCCGAAGATCCGCGTCGCGCTCGCGCGCCCGAGAAGGACCCGTCTTCCTGCTGGTGGTCCAGCAGCCAGCGCACGCCGCGCTTCACGGCGTCGCCCGCCTGGTGACGCTTGCCCATCGCCTGGTCGACGATCTCGATCCTCGAGCCGACCGAGATGCCCTGGCCGAGGAAGGCGAGCAGCGCCAGGGCGCTCATGCCCACGTCGTAGGAGGCGTCGAGCGACGGATCGGGCGGAATGCAGGGCGTCCTCGAGCAGTGCGTGTGCAGGCTGGCGGCGCTCCACGCGCCGTCCTCGTTCTGGTGGCGCAGGAGCCAGCGCAGACCCTCGAGCACGGCCTCCTCCGTGCCGACCGTCGGGCCCTTCTGCGGACGGCCCTTGCCGGGGGACCTGCCGGAGCCAGGCCGCCCGCTCAGGAGCGACGAAGGCGTGCCCGTTCCGTGGTGACCGCCCTGGCCGACGCCGATCGAGGTGCCACCCCCGAAGGCCTCCGAGCCGCTCTCCGTTCCGGTCGGATCGCCGAGGTCGTCGTGCAGGTCCTCGGGCGCTTCCTCCTCCGTGGGGACGAAGGTGCGCTCCTGCTCGAGGGGCACGAGCTCGACGGGCGCCTCGAGCACGGGGATCTTCCTGCGGTCGAAGTCCTCGGGCGGCTGGATCGGCGCCGCGGGTGCGGGGCGCACGGCGCGGACTGCGATCTCCGTCGCCGCGGGCCTGGACCTCTGCAGCTCCTCGCGCAGGACCATCACGCTCATCACGGCCGCGACGATCACGTGCAGGCCGACGGCGATCATCAGCCAGGGCGAGCTCTTGGTCAGGTTCACGAACCAGCGGACGATTCCAGATGTCATGGACCACCATCGCGCTCCAGGGACGGTGCGGGCGTGCGCCGAGCGCGCGTCGCCTCCGCCCGGGACTACCGAGCGACGGAGCCCCGGCTACCGGCGCAGGACGCGGAACCCGCCGTGTCCAGGTCGGTTGGCCGCCGCCGATCCATGGCGTGCCCGGCGGGGATAGGCGTCGCGCGACGTCCGTCCCCGCGTCCCGTCAGGGATCAGAAGCCGACCGTCAGGTCCCGCGCGTTCGACAGCGCGAAGGGCGTAACGGTGCCGAAGTGG
>JANOGB010000680.1:0-1521 GCA_031413955.1 Planctomycetota bacterium
TACGTGCCCCCGACATTCGAGGAGGTGCTCCGTGGGTAGTCCCCAGACCGTCGAGTGGAAGACCTTCGACTTCCTCTGCAGCGACATGAAGGCCGACGAGAAGGCGATCTCCGGCTACGGCTCCGTCTTCGGAAACGTGGACCTGCAGAACGACGTCGTGGAGGCTGGGGCCTTTGCTGATTCGATCGCGGAGCTGAAGGCCTCGGGTCGTCCGCTCAAGATGCTCTGGCAGCACTACGACCCGATCGGTCCGTGGACGGAAGTTGCCGAGGATGCCCGCGGTCTCTTCGTGTCCGGCCTGCCGCTGATCGACGACGTGCAGCAGGCGCGCGAGGCCTACGCGCTCGCGAAGGCGAAGGTGGTCGATGGGCTGTCCATCGGATACCGGGTGCTCGACTACAACCGGAACGCCGACACGGGCGTCCGGCACCTGAAGCGTCTGAAGCTCGTCGAGGTTTCGCTCGTGACCGAGCCCGCCAATCCGATGGCGCGGGTCTCGTCGGTCAAGAGCGCCTCCGAGATTCGATCGATCCGCGAGTACGAGGGCTTCCTGCGGGACGTGGGCGGCTACTCGTGGCGAGACGCGAAAGCGCTCGCAGCTTGCGGGTTCTCCGGGCTGAGTCCTCGGGACGAGGGCGGCGCGGAAGTGGTGGCTCGCATCAGGGCGATCACCAACTCCATCCGTCAGTAGAAGGAGTCCAGCCATGGACGTGGAAGTCAAGGGAGCGATCGACGAGCTCAGTCGCGCCGTCACCGCACTGCGGGAGACCCAGACGGCGGAACTGAAGGAGATCCGCGAGAAGGGCTTCGTGACCGCGGATACCCTGGAGAAGTACGAGAAGATCAACGCGGCGATCGACAAGGCCGAGGACGCGAAGGCGAAGGCCGAGAAGGCCACCGAGCGGCTCGACGGGATCGAGACGGCCATGAGCCGGACGGGCGCAGGGGCGGCCCTCTCGCTCGATCCGAAGGCGAAGGCGCACGCCGAGGGGCTCGACGCGTACCTCCGCAAGGGGGAGGCAGCCGCGCTCGATGGCATGAAGAACGACCTGGTTCTGTGCGTCGCGCAGAAGGGTCTCGGAACGAAGACCGTGCAGACGATCGTCCTTTCGGATGGTGGCTACGCGGCGACGCCCGATCGGCAGTCCGAGGTCGTGGCCTTCCTCACGGAGTCCGTGGGGATGCGCCAAGCGGCGCGCGTGGTGGGGACGTCGAAGGGCGTCTACGAGCTGCTGCGTCGCACGAACCGGGCAGCCTCGGGCGGCTGGGTGAGCGAGCAGGGATCGCGTGCTGCGACGGCCTCGCCGACGTGGGGTGTCGCGCGGATCGAGCCGGGGGAGATCTACTCCAACGTGCCCGTGACGCAGACCGCCCTCGACGACCTGGACGTGGACATCGAGAGCGAGATCATGCAGGACGCCCAGATGGACTTTGCCGTGTCGGAGAACACGGCATTTCTCCTGGGCAATGGCATCGGCAAGCCTCGGGGGCTGCTGACGTACGCCGCAGGCACCGGAGACC
>JANOGB010000681.1:0-6798 GCA_031413955.1 Planctomycetota bacterium
CCGTTTGCCCTTGGCACGACCAAGCAGGAGAGGAAGGGCCGGGCTGGAGCCCGGCGCTCCCAGTTGACCGCCTCTTGGGTTCGGGCGCCGACTCGCGCCCAGCGATCCCCCTTAAAACACGAGGAGCCGGGGCTGAGCCCCGGCTCCTCGGAAGGATCAGCCGCTCAGGCGGCTACTCGCACCAGTTGAGGTTGTCGACGCCTCCCGATCCGCCGCTCGCGCCGGACCCGCAGGCCCCGCGGTACACGACGATCGAGACGACGCCGAGCGGGTCGTAGTTAGCACCCGTGACGGCCGTCGCCGAGCCCGCGTTGGGGCCGGCTTGCGGCGTGGTCACGTTGAGGAACAACGTTCCGATGCCGGGTTGCGCCGCCAGGACGTCGCCGGTCCAGTTCGCCGGCACCGTGTACACCCGCGTGTCGCCGGAGCCGTCGGTCAGGGTGACGATCACCGTCTCGAAGAAGGAACCGTCGATGTCGATCAGGTCGATGCTCATCGGATCGACTCCGCCGCTGAACGAGAAGGTCAGCGTGCCGCCGTCCTCGTCGTCGTTGGGGTTGGAGGCCGCTTCGTTCGTCTGCAGGATCAGGATGTTCCCGCTGTCGACGTCCAGGTCCGGGTCCTGGTTGAAGGGACCCACGTCCGAGTTGAAGACCAGCGCCGTTCCAGGCGTCCCGGGGTTGCAGTTGGCGGCGTTGAAGGAAACGCCGTCGACGCCCACCAGGGAACCCGGACCGACGATGCTCTCGGCGCTGTCGCCGTGCGAGAAACCGCCGTCGTCGAGAGTGAGGACATGGCAGGGCTGCTCGCAGGTGACGTCGACGCACAACGAGAAGTCCCCGTTGTACATGCCGCCCATGTCGTCGCATTCTTCCTCGGTGAGCTCGACACACGAGCCATCCGCGAGGCAGCAAGCCCCATCGGGCTGCACGCAAGTCACCTGCATGCAGGTGACTCCGTCGCCGTTGAACATGCCGCCCATGGCGTCACATTCTTCCTCGGTGACTTCTACACACGAGCCGTCCACCAGGCAGCAGGCGCCCGGCGGTTGCGGGCAAGGGATCGACACGGAGTTGATGGAGACATCGTCCACGAAGAAGTTCGTGAGCGCCGTGCAGATCGAGTGGAACTCGACGCTGTGGGAGCCGCCGTCGGCGAAGGCTCCCAGCGGAACGGAGACGGGCAGGTAGCCGACGTACGGACCATCGCTCTCCAGCGCCAGATAGATCTGGCTGCCGTCGATCGTGACTTCCATGAAGTCGGTTCCGTTGTTGCTGGCAGCCGGGATCTCCAGGAAGAAGTCGATCGTCGTGGCCGTGACGGGGATCGTCACGAGCTGCTCGACCGCGCCTTCCTCGAAAGCGGGGATGCCCCCGAACCAGGCCCAGAACGAGCCCGTGTTCGGACCCGTCCCGCCGCCGAAGCCGCAGGCGCCGTCGCACAGCGGCGTGCCGAAGTTCGTGGAGGACTCGGCCCAGTTACCCGAGAAGAGGCCAGCCTCGAAGCCGCCATCGACCACGGCGTTGGCATCGCACTCCGTGCCGTCACCCTGGTAGGTGCCGTCCGCGGCCGCGCAATCCCCACCCGTGACCACCACGCAGCTCCCGTCCGGCAGGCAGCAAGCGCCAACCGGGAGACACTGCACGCCGTTATCGCACGGCACGCCGTCGTCGCTGACGTCCAGCTCGACCACGCCCACCTGGCCGGGGGCGAAGCCGCCCACCGTCACGAGGTAGCTGACCCCAGGCTGGGAGCACCAGCTCACGGTCGAGAAGAACGTGTCGAAGCCGCAGGAACCATCATCGTCGTTGCCCGTGACGCACACCGGCGCCAGGCACTCGCCGCAGAACACGCTGATCTTGGTGTCCGGGTGCGAGGTGCCGGCCGTGCAGGTCGTGGCCGTGATGGTGTTGCCCGTTCCGGTCACCGAGTACCAGACGTTGCTGAACGGACCGCTGAACACGCCGCAGGGCATGCCGATGTCGTCCGTCGAGAGCGTCGTGTCGAAGGTCACCGACGCGGGCGGCAGGCCGAGGGCGATCGCGTCTTCGCATTCGTCGTTGGCCGGCGGAGCGGGGCACGGGCACTCGATCGTGACCGTGGCTTCGCCCAGCGAGAAGGCGTCGAACGAGGACACCTGGATGTAGTAGGTGTTGCCCGGCGTCAGGCCCTCGCAGCAGAACTCCGAGAGCAGGCCGATGCCGTCGTCGTCGCTGCAGCACAGCTCGACGAACGAACCGCAGGTTCCGTCGTAGAGGGCGAGCAACGTGTCGCTCGCACTCGTGCTGGCGTTCGTGCTTACCTTCGCCGACGTGTCCGTCGCCACGAACGTGATCCACGCCGTGCCGACGCCCTGGGCGGGGCCGCCGAAGCTGCAGCTGTAGACCGGATCCGTCGGGTCGGTGGACATGGTCGAGAGGTCGACCGTGACCGAGCTGTCGCAGGCGCCCATGAGCGCATCGGCGCAGTCGTCACCCGGCGGAGGCCCGGCGGCGCACGCCACGTTCAGCGTGTTGGCGCCGACGTTGCCGGCCCCGAAGCCTGCGACCTGGATGTAGTAGGTCGTGCTGACCGTCAGGCCCGTGACCGTCAGCATGGAGAGCAGGCCCGAGCCGCTGTCGTCGTCGCAGGCGAGCTCGGTAAAGGCCCCGCACGTGCCGGAGTAGACGGCCAGCATCGTGTCGCCGGTCAGGCTCCCGTTCGTGTCGATCGTGGCGCTCGGGCCGATGGCCACGAACTTGAACCACGACGTGCCGAACCCTTGTCCAGGACCGCCGAAGCGGCAGCTGAAGGCCGGGTCGCTGGCCACGGTCGTGCCACCGGAGTTGTTGAACATCGTCGAGCTGCCGCAGACCACGGTCGGCGCCGTGGCGCACGAGTCGAAAACCGGCGGAGGAGCCGGGGGCGTGATCGTGAGAGTGCCCGTGCCCGCGGGGGTCGAAGAGCTGAAGCCGCCGACGCGCACCAGATAGTGGATCCCCGCCGTGACCGAAGCCGTGGCCTTCGAGGTGAATCCGGAGCATCCAGAGAAGTCGTCGTTGCAACCGATGGGCGCGCCGGCCGGGCAGCCCAGACCGAGGTAGATCGCGATCTTGGTGTCGAAGGTCGCCGCACTGCACGTCTCGAACGTCGCGACACCCGTGCCCGTGGCGATGTAGTCGAACCAGACGTCCTTGTGGATGTTGGCCGTGCCAGTGCAACCCGGTGCAATGCCGTCCGTCGTGGCGTCCACGGTCGTGAAGGCGTTCGCGCCGTTGATGACCGGCAACGGAGTCGCGCAGGCATCGTTGCTCGGCGGGACCAAGCTCTGCTGCCCGCCACCCGGGAAGCGGCGCGTCTTGTTCGTGCGACCCGTGTCGACGGTCATGGGCTTCTGGACGATTTCCTTGACGTGCCCGGTGAACGGATCGGCGCGCACGCTGATGAACACTCTGGGCGCATCGATGAGCAGGAGCTCGATCGGGCGCGCCTTCGGTCCGCGCGAGGCGAACTCGAACACGAGCTTGCGGCCCACGTTGCTGAACTCGAGCATCCCATCGTTCTCGCCCGAGGGCAGCAGCACGTGTCCCTCCGAGTCGCGGACCGTGAACATGCTGGAGGGAATCGGATCTCCGTCCCCGTCCAGCGCCATCACATTGGCGTCACTCTTGGTGACGAGCTGGGCCTGGCTGACGCTTCCGGTGAGGAAGGTGGCGGCCAGACTGAACGCGAACGCACAACAAAGTCGTCGAACTCGGTGGCTCATGTGTCCTCCTAGGTTTTGTAAGAAAGCGGGCGAGCTGACACGTCTCGCGCGCGGCCTCGTGACCATTGCAAGGTCGCATGCCTGGCACCCGGCGTCAATCTGGTCTTTCGCGCGCCAAGGGCGTGATCACGGGCAGAGCGACGGGTCGTTCCCTGTCCCCTGGAGGCCGGCCCCGTCTTTGCGGTTGGCGGGTATAGGGGGCAGGGGCGGGAGGGGGGGCAGGCGGATCGGGGGCTTTCCCGCCGGTTCCATCGAGGGGTACTTCGTCCCCGGCCGAACCCGGAGTCGGGCCGGAGGCCGGACTTCGGCGCGAGAAGAAGGCGAGCGGGCGCCCGGGCTACCCGCTGGAATGGAGAACCTGCTCGAAAAAGTCGCCGTTGGCGGCGAGGTCGGACGCCGAAGACGTCGCGGCTCGCGCGCCCGCCGGCCTCGAACTCGCGCGCCCGCGGCGCGCCGGAGGGGAGGGGAGAGCTCGCGGGAAGCGAACCGAGCGGTCCCTATCAGCCGACTTCAGGGCACGACCAGGGCGTGCAGCACCGAGTCGAAGAAGTCGCCGTCGCCGTTCAGGTCCGCGCCCTGGCCGCTCTCGGAGACGAGCAGCACGCCGCGGCCGTCCGCGGTGAGGCTCGCGTCCGGGTGCGTGACCGCGACACCCAGACTCGTGTTCGTCTGCGTGCCCACGTCGTGCAGCACGTACACGAGGTCGGCCGTGTCGCCGTCGCCGTTCAGATCGCCCTCGGAGCTCTCGAGTACGATCAGCAGGATCGAGTCAGCCGTGGCTGCGGCGACGGGGGCCGCGGCGACGCTGGCGATGCGGGTGTTGGTCGTGATGGCCAGTAGCGGGTCCCAGTAGAACAGGACCGCGTCTTCCTGATCGCCGTCGCCGTTCCAGTCCTCGGCGGCTGATTCCTCCAGGCGCAGGAAGAGCAGCCGGTCGCCGCCGCTCTGCAGCGAGGTGGCGTCGAGGCCCAGGTTGCTGGCGAAGCCCGAGCTTCGATCGAGGGTGTGCAGCACCCTGTCTTCCTGGTCGCCGTCGCCGTTCCGGTCCTGAGCCTGGGCGAACTCGTTGACCAGGAACCCCAGGCGCCCAGGGACGAACACCAGTGCGCTGTCCGGCTCGACCGCGAGCCCAGGGTCGAAGGCCTGATCGTTCGCAGACGAGTACAGCACTGCCAGCCAGTCCAGGGCATCGCCGTCGCCATTGCGATCGACGCCGTCGGCCTCCTGCGCGACGAAGGCTAGGTCGGCGCCGTTCGCGTTCGAGCCGAACGAGCCCGTGCTCGTGAGTCCGAGCGATTGCTGCGTGTGCAGGTGCGGGTGGATTTCGTGGAGCACGCCCTCGTCCCGGTCGCCGTCGCCGTTCAGGTCGAGGCCCATCTCGGCCTCGTCGGCCAGCAGGAACCAGTCGTCGGCATCGACCGCCAGCGGACGCCCGCGGATGGCGAGCGGGACCTGCTCGATCCCGCCCAGAGCGAGGTCGAACATCTCGAAGACTTGCGTGTCCGTCTCGTCGCCGTCGCCGTTCAGGTCCGTGCCGGCCGAGGCCTCGTCGGTCGTGAAGCCGAAGGCGTGGTCGTGGAAGACGATGTCCGAAGTGACGTTGCGTTGCGCGTTGGTCGAGAGCAGGGTGCGCGCGTCGTAGATGTGCAGCACGAAACCGTTCGTGGTGCCGTCGCCGTCCAGGTCCTGGTCGTCGTGGGCCACTTCGTGCACGGCGAAGGCCACGCTGCCCGCTCCGATCGCGGGCGCCAGCCCGACCATGGCGAACCCAGAATTGGTCGTGACGCCCGAACGGACGTCGTGCACGTGCAGCACCAGATCGTCCGTGTCGCCGTCGCCGTTCAGGTCGCTGTCGCCCTGGTCCGCTTCCAGCACGCCGAAGGCGACCAGCACGTCGCCGACCGCGAGGATCGGGAACCCGCCGAGCGCGAGCCCCAGCTCCGTGAGCGAGCCGTCGGCGAGGTCGTAGACGAAGAGCACGCTGTCGCCCGTGTCGCCATCACCGTTCCGGTCGTCCGCGCCCTGAGCGAGCTCCGAGACCTCGAGCGCCCACAGCTCGCCCTGGCCGTGCAGGGCGACGGCGCTGACACCGAGGTTCGTGAGCGCCGGGAGCGTGCTCGTGCCTCCGGAGGAGCTCCGGTGACAGGCGCCGAGCACGACGAGTGCTCCGGCGAGCGAGATCGAGCGGAGGAGACGCACCGGTGTGACTATCCGAGTGACGACGCCAGGTTAGCCCCAGAAGCGCTTCGTGGCGCCGAAACGGCGAAAGGGAGTGCCTGGCTCGGTTTTGCACGAGTCCGCCGGAACCGCCCGTCACTCCTGCGCGAACTTGGACTCGCGCGAAACCGTGCCAGGCTCCGTACTTTCGCCTCGGGCAGCTTCTTCCCGCGGGGCACGACGCTGGTCACGTGCACGGCCACGGATGCGGCGGGGAACCAGTCGGTCCGCCAGTTCCCCGTCGTGGTGGTGCCGACGCTCCGTCAGGGGCGGGTGTAGCCTTCACCCGAGTCGACTGATGCGATCACCGGACCAGGTTTCGCCCGGCCCCGAATGTGTAGGATTGCCCCAGTGGGGGGCTTCGGAATCTTCCTGTTCGTGGCGCTCGGAGTCGGACTCTGGATGGCCTCGATGTCGTACGACAAGAAGCGGATCGAGGAGTACGTGCGCGAGCGCAGCGGCCGCATCGTGAGCATCGGCTGGGCCCCGTTCGGCAAGGGCTGGTTCGGCGAGCAGAACGACCGCATCTACGAGGTCGTCTATTACGACAGTCAGGGACACCAGCACTGGGCCACATGCAAGACGTCGATGTTTTCCGGGGTGTATTGGACGGAGGATCGGGTCACGCATTCCAAGGCCAACTGGTTCGATGATTTGCCGGAACGCAACCAGCCGGGCGATCCGATCATTCGCCACATCTCGGGAGCAGCGAGTGCGGAGGGAGGTGGCGAGGGCACCTCGAACTCTCGGGCACCGCTCGTCGCGGAGCAGGGTCCCGTGGACGAGGAGATCACGCGGCTGAAGCGACGGATCTCGCAGCTCGAGCAGCAGCGCGG
>JANOGB010000682.1:0-10908 GCA_031413955.1 Planctomycetota bacterium
TGGTGTTTCCGGAGCGAGAGAACGGGTCTGTCGGAAGCACTCCTGGAGGACTTGCTCTAGGGGAGCGTGGCTCTCGTTCCGTCCCTCTGGGCCACCGAGGTCGCCAAGGTCCTGGTCCGGTCCGTGCGCCGGAGGGTCATCTCTCCTGGGCAGGCGGAAGCCTTCGTCGGGCCGCTGCTGTTCTTGCCCATCGAAGCCGAGGCTTCGGCGCCCGAGCATGTCCCGCATGAGGTGCGTCCGCTCGCGTTGCGCACCAATCTGAATGCCTACGATGCGACGTTCCTGGAGCTTGCCCACCGACTCGAGCTGCCCTTGGCCCCGCTCGACGGTGCGATTAGCAAGGCTGCCCGCCGGTTGGGGGTCGAGCTGGTCGGCGGCGGATAGCCGCCTGGGGTCCGACGGCCCAGAGCGAAGCGCGCCGAGGCGAGATCCACGTCGCCCTCGCCGTCGAAGTCCGCCGCCGCGATTGACCTGGCCTGGGGAGTTCGGGTGAAACCTCCAGGACGCCCGAGCGGTCTGTGTGGGCTCCCGGCCCGCGTCGGACCGGGGAGCGGGGATGGAGGCACCTGGCCGCGCGACCCGCCCAGGGAGCGGTTGCCCTCATACCAATGTTGCAATAAACTGGAGGGGCATGCCTTGCCGATCACACAGGTCGTCTTCTATCAGGACGCGGATGGCCGCGCGCCTGTGCGGGAATGGCTCCGCGAGCTGCGCCGGAGAGATGCGCCCATGCCTTGGCCAAAGGCGATGCCGGCCCGCAGGCGGACCTCGAGCGGGCGCTCCAACGCATGCGACGCGTGTTCGAGGATTCCCGAACCTACCTCCACGAAGACTAGGGTCACCATGCCTCGGAAGAAGACCAGGAACGCGCTCGAGCTGATTGCCCGCGACGTGGGACCCGAGCCCGGCTTCCGCGCTCGCGTGGAAGAGGAAAAGTTCAACGCCCAGGTCGCGCGCATGGTGCTCGAGGCGCGCACCGCCGCGGGACTCACGCAGCAGGAGCTCGCGGACCTCGCCAGAACCACCCAACCCGTGATCGCGCGCCTCGAAGACGCCGACTACGAGGGCCACTCGCTGCGCATGTTGCGCAGGATCGCGCGGGCCCTGAATCGCAGTCTGGAGATCAGGCTGGTGGCCGATTGACGAGAGGGTCCTGTCGGTCGTCCTGGCCAGTTCCAGGACGGAACGTCCGGTGCGCGGCACCTGACACAAGGGTGCGCAGGAGCGGGGTCCAGCTTCCCGGTCTAGCTCGGCAGCTCCGCCAATCCGAGCCGACGCCACTCTCGTCTCCGTGGCGCGCCCGCTTGGTTCAGGGCAGGACCAGCAAGGAAGCCTCCTGATCGTCTCCGAATGCAGCGATCCTCTTCTTGCTGCGCCGGAGCACTTGGAGGATCTGCTCGGTCGAGCAGTTCCCGAGCCGCACCCACACGACCTTCGGGGGATGACCGTAGAGGAGGCTGCGCTGATGGAAGTCCGCGTCCTTGGAGGATGGCGTAGCCTCGTTGCGCGGCAATGTCCCAGATCTCTCCGTCCTCCGAGCTCTGCATCCCGAACTCGCGCACGTGAACGGACCCCGGGTATTCGTCCGACAGGGCCGTGACGAGACGGGGCGAGAGGTTCTGATCCAGCAGGAGCTTCACGCCGGGAGTTCGAACAGCCGGCGCTCGCGATCCGCGGCGAAGGCCAAGCAGGCCCGGATGTCCTCGCTCGTCAGGTCAGGGAAGTCCAAGAGGATCTCGGCTTCCGTCATGCCCGAGGCCAGGTATTCCAGGACATCGTAGACGGTGATTCGTAGGCCACGGATGCACGGCTTGCCCGCGCGCTTCCCCGGCTCGATCGTGATGATCTTGCGGTAGTCCATGGATAGGCTCCCGGTCTCGTCTTCTCGATTGTAACGCGGTTCGGGGGTTCGAGCATCTGAGGCGGGTCCTGCGCGACGGTCCGCACGACCTGCGCTGGATGCGCCAGACAGCTCGGTCCCGGCGGCCCATACTCCGCTGGGCACCCCGAGATCTGCGTCAGCGCGACAGGGCGCTCGCGGGAGGGAGCGAAAGGTTCCCCTCTCTCTGGCTCACGCGGACGATCTCCACCTGTACACTCCCGCGCCAGAGGTGAAGGAACGGATGGACAGCGGCTCCGGTGAGGGCGCGGAATCTCCGGCGAGGCCGCCCGCTTCCACGGCGAGGGATGCGCGTACGATCGAGGAGCGCTTCACCGAGTTCGAAGACTTGCTGGTCAGGGTCCAGGCGCTGTGGAGGACGAGGCACCCCGAAGCGCTCGAGCTCCAGGTCTCGGCCGCGCGGCGGTTCCCGCGCATCCCCGCGGCCCAGGTCGTGACCGTGGAGGCGCTCCTGCGCCTGGGCCGCGACGCGGAGGCGCGCGAAGCCTTGCAGCGCGCGCGGCTGATGATGACCGCGCGCGTGCATCCGCGGCTGCGCCAACAGCTCGAGGAGTTCGCGCTCGTCCTGGCAGCGCAGACGCACGCGCGGGCGGCGCCGCCGAAGAAGCGCCGCGAAGCGCGCACGCAACGCACGCAACGCACGCACGTCGCCCAGCCCAGCGCCGGGCTGCCGGGAGGGGCGGCGAGCCTTGCGCAGCGTGCCGCGCCCGAAGCCGCGCGGGTCGAGCTCGTGTTCCGCCCGGCGACGGCGCCCGCCGAGTTTCATCTCCCCTCCGACCCCACCCTGGCCCTCGACGACTACCGCTTGCGCCTCGACGCGCAGGCGGTCGCGCGCCTCTCGAGCTTCGATACCTTGCTCGCGCTGGCGGTCGTGCGCGGCGTCGATCACTACGAGTACCAGCTCCGCACCGTGAAGCGCGTGCTGGGCGAGTTCCACGGCCGGGCGCTGCTGGCCGACGAGGTGGGTCTGGGGAAGACGGTCGAGGCCTGCCTGTGCCTGAAGGAATACCTGCTGCGCGGCCTGGTGAGCCGCGTGCTCATCCTCGTCCCGCCCGCGCTGCGCGCGCAGTGGCGCGACGAGCTCGCCAACAAGTTCGGCATCGAGGCGTTCGTGATCGAGGGCGACGCGGCGCGCGAGGATCCGGCGCTGTGGATGCGCAAGGGAGTCCTGCTGGCCTCGCTCGGCCTGGCGCGGCTCGAGCCGCACGCGAGCCACATCGCCAAGAGCCAGTTCGATCTCCTGATCGTCGACGAGGCGCACCGGCTCAAGAATCGCCGCTCGCGCTCGTGGCAGCTCGTCGACCGGCTGCGCGCACGCTTCCTCTTGTTGCTCTCGGCCACGCCGGTGGAGAACGACCTGCTCGAGATCCACAACATGCTGTCGCTGCTGAAGCCCGGCCTGTTCTCGACCGAGGCCGAGTTCAAGCGCGCCTTCCTGGCCCCGGGCAAGAGCCGCGCCGTGAAGGATCCCGTGCGCCTGCGCAGCCTGCTGCGCGAGGTCATGATCCGTAACACGCGGGCGCTGGCCGAGGCCAAGTTGCCGCCGCGCTACGCCACCACGCTGCGTGCGGTCCCCGGCGCGAGCGAGGCCGAGTTTCTTGCGCGCGTGGCGGGGGCCGTGCGCACGGCGCTCGCGGAGGGGCGCCTCGCGCGCGGTCAGGCGGGCGAGATCCTGCGCGCCGCCGGGTCCTCGCCGCGCGCCGCGGCGGCCCGCCTCGCGAGCCTCGAGCCCGCGCTGGCCGAGCTCGCCCGCGCGCTCACGAGTCCGGCCAAGGATGCGCTCCTCGCCGAACTCCTCGCGCGCAGGAGCGGCGAGAAGATCCTGCTCTTCGCCGCGCACCTCGTGACCCTCGAGCACGTGGCCGAGGTCGCGCGTCGCTGCGGGCGAGCGGTGGTGCTCTTCCACGGGCAACTCAGCGCGGCCGAGAAGGAGGCCGCGATCGAGGAGTTCCGTGAGCGCGCCGACGTGCTCGTGAGCTCCGAGTCGGGCGGCGAGGGCTTCAACCTGCAGTTCGCGCGCACGATCGTGAACTACGACCTGCCCTGGAACCCGATGCGCATCGAGCAGCGCATCGGGCGCGTGCACCGCATCGGCCAGACGCGCGAGGTGTTCATCTTCAACCTCGTGACCGCGGGCACGATCGAGGAGGAGATCCTGCGCGTGCTCGACGAGAAGATCGCCATGTTCGAGCTCGTCGTCGGCGAGGTCGAGGCCATCCTCGGGCGCCTCGGCGACGACGAGCAGGAGTTCCAGGAGCTGGTGCTGGAGCTGTACGCGGGCGCGTCCGACCCGGACGAGGTGCGCCGCCGCTTCGATGCCCTGGGCGAGAGGATGCTCGCGTCGCGCGGCGAGCACGAGGCCGTGAAAGCGCTCGAGGAGGCGGCCTTCGGGCGCGATCTCGAGGCGTGAGCGAGAAGGCCAGCATGCTCGACGTGTCTCTCGACGACATGTCCCTCGAGCCAGGCGCGTTCCTGGCGCGCTTCGTGCGGCGCGAGGGCGGGCTGGCCGAGCAGCGCGCCGACGGCGCCCTCGAGTGCGTGCTGCCCCCAGAGCTCTGCGCGGCGACGGGCCTCGCGGAGGCGCCGCTCCTGCGTCTGCTCGCGCCTGCCCGGACGGGCGAGACGTCGCTGGCGCTCGAGGCGCCGGCCCTGCGCACGTGCCTGGAGCGCGCCCTGGCCCGCGGCCGGCGCGCCGCGGTGCGCATCGACGCGCCCGCCGGCGGCAAGGCGCTCGGCCTCGCGGAGAGCCTGGCCGCGCGCTTCACGGCCCTGAACGGCAGCCTGCGTGCGCGCGGCACGCGCCTCGTGCCGCTGGCGCTCGAGCTCCTCGAGTTCCGCTACGAGGCGGTCGGCGAGGAGCGCGAAGAAGGCAGCGTTTTTATTGCCTTCGAGCCCGCGCTCGGGCTCCTGTCCGCGGCGCTGGCCGCGGAGCTCCTGCGGCGCCTCGCGTCGGCCGAGGTCGCGCGCGACGCTCCCGCGGTGGTCTCCCTCGCGCGCTCGTCGCGGGCCGTCGAACGGCACGTGCAACGCCTGCTCGAGCGCCGGCTCGAGCCGCTGCGCCAGCGCCTGTCCGTGCGCATGGCCTGCGACGCCGCGCGTCTCGGCGCGTACTACGACACGTTGCTCTCCGAGGCCACGCGCCGGCGCCGGGCTGCCAAAGGGCTCGCGGCCAGCAGCGAAAAGCTCGCCGCGATCCGCCGTCAGTGCGAGGAGAAGCTGCGCGAGCTCGCTTTTCGCTACGCCGTCGAGGTGCGCCTCGAGCTCGCCTCGTCCCTCGCGTTCTCCTACTCCGCCCCCGCGTGCGACGCCGTCCTGCTGCGCCGCAAGCGCGAGATCCCGCTCACGCTCGTGCGCGACCCGTTCCTGCGCGCAGCCCTGCCGCTGCTGTGCCTGGCGTGCGGCGAGCCGACGTTCGCCTTCCATGCCTGCGACGAGGCCGGCCACCTGACGTGCTCCGCCTGCGCCGCCCCCTGCCCGGCGTGCGCGCGGGTCACGTGTCGCAGATGCGTTCCCGCCGGCTGCAAGGTTTGCGCGCGCGGATGACCGTTCAGCGCCGAGGCTTCTTCCCGGGCTCCGGCCGGCGCGGCCGGCCACGTCCGAGCGGGCGCACGGCCAGGAGCTCGTCCTTTCCGATGCGGCGGACGTCGCGCTTCTTCAGGGTCACCAGCGCCTGCGTCTCGCCCGAGCCGCGTACGAACTCGACTTCGAGCGCATCGGAGGCGTAGATCTCCACCACGGCGCCGACATCACCCCGCTTGAGCCCGAGATCGGGCAGGTTCTTGTTCAAGACCGCGGTATCCAGGAGCTTGAAGTTCATGGCTGGGATCTCGGATGGCCCGTCACGAAGCGTGGAGGAGACTTCGGGACGCGAACGATCCAGTAGGTGACGATGCTGGCACTGCGCTTCCAGGGCCCGCGAATCGTACCCCGGACCTGGAACTTCTGCCCATGAGGGCCGATCGGAAACGCCCACGCAGGTTCGCGGGAGAGGAGCTCGCGAAGCTCCTCTTCGAACAGTCTCCAACGCTGCGGAGCGAAGCCGAGTCGCGCGAAGAAGATGGCCTTGGGCCGGCCGACCGGGTGATCCGGATCCAGCAGGTAGTCACGCAACTTGGAGACGGGGATGAGCGCTTCCTCGTACCGCGGAAGGCGCGCGTGGAAGCCGACACTTGCCATGTCGACACAGACCGACGAGGTGGACGATCGGCTTCATTCCTGATCGGGCCCGGCGAAGGCCACCTCGGCGCGGATGTCCTCGCGCGTCATGTTCGGATAGGACTCGAGCAGATCGTCTTCCGAGGTCCCCTCGCCGATGCGACGCCCGCAGCCCGAGCCAACCACGGAGGCGCAGTGGACACGGAGGAACACAGAGGGAGAAAAGGAAGAAGGAAAACGTGGGGCCTCCGGGGCTTCCGGCCCCCGGAACTCGACGACTCGGAAGTCTCCCCCAATCTTCCTTTCTTCCTCTGCGCGTCTCTTTCGAAGAACCCCTGAAACCGGGAGACGCCGGGCGGGTCTGTACAGCAACCGGCCGCCTCGATGGCGGCCCCGACTCGACCTCGCCCGAGCGCTCTCGGGTCACGCGTGAAGGCCTCGGCCTCATCCTTGAAAATCGAACACTGCCCGTTCGATTTTCGAGGTACTGGCTGCCGCCGCTGTGGCGTGCGAGTCCTGACTGTCGGATCAGTTTGAGCGGGTCGCAGAGCTTCACAGTTCCGACCACGGGATTGCTCGCACTCGTTCGGTGAGCTGCTCGGCGGCTTCCGTGCGGCAGACCACGAGCCCGCGTTTGGCGCGCGGGAAGAGGTCCAGGAAGGCCTCGACATGGCGTGCATCGGAGGGCGTCGGCCGACGCGTCCACTTCACCTCGATGGGGATGTCCTCGCGCGGAGTCTCCCAGACGAAGTCGACCTCGGCGCCGCTCGTCGTGCGCCAGAAGCTCACGCCGTGGCCGCGGCCGAGGATGCGCGCGCGGCCGAGGAGCTCGAGTCCGACCCATTGCTCGAGCAGGTCTCCGCCGCTCGCCTCGAGCACGCGCTCGTCGAAGGGCGTCCCGGCCGCGGCCGTGCGCACGCCGCAGTCGAAGAGGTAGAAGCGCGGAGTGGTGAGCAGGCGCTTGCGGCTCTGTCGTCCGTAAGAACCCATCCGGTGGCCGGCGAACGTGTCCTCGAGGACCTGGTAGAAGTTCTTCAGCGTCGACACGGCGATCCCGCTCTCGCGCGAGAGCGAGGAGAGGTTGATCGTCTTGCCCGATTCGATCGCCGCCAGCCGCAGGAAGGTGCTGAAACCGCCGAGGTCGCGCACGAGGGCCTCGCGGCGCAGCTCTTCCTCCAGGTACGTCTCGACGTAGGCGGAGAGCGTGGCCGCGGCCGTCGGCGGTGGCTCTTGCATCACGCCGGGGAGGCTGCCGAAGAGGAGGGCGCGCTCCAGGTCCTGGGGCGGAAAGGGAGGGGGAGCTTTCGAGCGCGCGGTGGTCGGCTCCGCGAGCAGCTTCTCGGTCGCGACGACGCCTTGCTCCCAGCGCGTGACCGGGCCGAGGTGGTAGACGTGGCACCGGCCGGGGAGCAAGTTCGCCGCCCCGCGCCGCAGCCGGCGCGCCGAGCTGCCGGTCAAGTAGAACTCGCGCGCGCCGCGATCCGCGTCGTAGAGCGCCTGGATCTCGTCGAGCAACGCTGGGACCTTCTGGATCTCGTCTACCAGGATCGCGCGCTTCGCACGCGGCAATGCTCGCACCTCGCGCCCGAACCGGGCGGGCTCCGCCTCGAACCGGCGGCGCAGCGAGGCGTCCTGGAGGTCGAAGATCTCTGGGTCCTGGTCCGCGAGCAAGTGCCGGAGCAGCAGGGTCTTGCCCGTCTGCCGCGCTCCGAAGAGCAGGCGCACCTTGCCCCGCGAAACCACGGACTCGAGGGCGGTCAACAGGCTGCGGCGGAAGAACATCGAGTTGTAAATTATACTGGATATCTTGCGGCGACAGGAAGAATACCTCTGTCGGGGGTCATGGGCTGCTTCCGCGGCCCTTTCGATGGCAGACAGACTTGACGTTTAATCGGATAAACGTAAAAAGTAACTGCATGATTCCTCGACCCCTCTGGCAGGAGCGCCTGGCGCAGGCCTGGAAGTCTGCCTCGGTGGTGTGGCTGACCGGCGTCCGGCGCGCGGGCAAGACCACGCTGATTCGTGCCCTGCCGGAGGCCACCTACCTGAACTGCGACCTGCCGAGCTCGGCGGCTCGCCTGGCCGATCCGGAGTCGTTCTATGCGGGGCTGAGGACGAAGACGGTCGTCCTCGACGAGGTCCATCAGCTCCCCGATCCGAGCCGTCTGCTCAAGATCGGCGCCGACACGCGCCCCGACCTGCGGATCCTGGCTACGGGGTCGTCCACGCTGGCGGCGACGCGGAAGTTCCGCGACAGCCTGACGGGGCGCAAGCGCAGCGTGCACCTCGTGCCCGTGTTGGCGGAGGAGGCGCAGGCCTTCGGTGTGAGCCAGGTCGAGGACCGGTTGCTCTTGGGCGGGTTGCCCGAGGTCCTGCTGGCCGGACGTATCGAGCCGGAGTTCTACTCCGAGTGGCTGGACTCGTACTTCGCGCGCGACGTCCAGGAGCTCTTTCGCGTCGAGAAGCGCAGCGCCTTCCTGCTGCTGGTGGAGACCATGCTGCGCCAGAGCGGTGGTCTGCTCGACGTCACGAAGCTCTCGAAGTTGGTGGGGCTGAGCCGGCCAACGGTCATGACCTATCTCGATGCCCTGCAGGTGACGCACGTCGTCCACGTGCTGCACCCGTTCCATGGCGGCAGGAAGCGTGAGCTGCTCGCTCAACCCAAGGTCTACGGCTTCGACACGGGCTTCGTCGCGCACGCGCGCGGCTGGACGGACCTCCGCCCCGAGGATTGCGGGCGGCTGTGGGAGCACCTGGTCCTCGACACGCTGCTCGCGCTTCCCTCACCGCTGAAGATCCACTTCTGGCGCGATCGCTCGCAGCGCGAGGTCGATTTCGTGCTGCCGCGAGGCCGGGACGTCTGCGACGCACTGGAATGCAAGTGGAGCCCCTCGACTCACGACGGACGGAACCTCGCCGCGTTTCGAGC
The DNA here is from genome assembly GCA_031413955.1 of Planctomycetota bacterium. GTDB lineage: Bacteria > Planctomycetota > UBA1135 > UBA1135 > JABFRZ01. The sequence goes on from JANOGB010000682.1 coordinate 8,985, forward strand.
CCTGCATCCGAAGGGGCGGAACTTCGTCGTGGTTCCCCACGTGACCGAGCCCTACACGACGAAGTCGAACGGTCTGCAACTGACCGTCACGGGAGCGGGCGAACTGCGTTCGGTGCTCGCGCCGTGAATCGTTCGCGCGCCTACGGGAAAGGCGTTTGACAGGCCGAGACTCAGCGGATCTTCGTGTAGCTGGAGCCCGAGCTCGTGCTCGGCGAACAGTAGATTTCCGTCCAGAAGCCCACGCCCACGTAACCGTGGTCGCTGCCGCCCTCAGGGTGGATGAGGCGCGTCCCGCGGCCCGACCAGCGTTCGTTGCAGCCGTGGCAGAAGAGGCGCTCGAAGCGCAGGAGCTTCGAGTAGCCGCGGGCCAGGACGTCGCCGGGTTTCGCCGCGCTCACCAGCGCGCACGAGAGTCCGAAGGTGATCGTCTGTGGATCGTGTAGATCGGTCTCGAGCTCGGCCTCGATCAGGTAGGCGGGCGGTTGCGACGGATCGGGCGGGCCACCCATGAGTTGCCGCAGCCGTTGCTCGACGCGCTGCGCCATGGCGGCTTGCTGGATGGGGAGCGCGGGCTCGGCGGGGTCGGCCACCATCGGCAACCAGCGCACCGAGACGGGCTCGACCACGACCTTGGTCGCGATGCTGCCGCCCGGCTCGTCGGGCGGCCACTGCGTCATCAGTTGCGCGTAGGCCTCGTCGACCAGCGGGTCGAACTCGGTCGCGAGATCGACGTCGACGCGGTGCGAGTTGTGGGCGGCGCAGGCTGCGAGCGCGAGGACGGACAGCACGAGGCAGAACGCGAGTTTCATGATCCACCATCCTGGTTGGCCTTGCCGAGGGCCCATGTCAGTCCGAAGCTGAGGCCGAAGCTCGGCCCGTCCACGCCGTCGTCGATCGTCCCGGAGTTTCCGCTCACGCCCTCGGCCTCTTCGAAGAACTGGTAGGTGAACAGCGAGCGCACGTCGAGCGCAAGGTGAGGACCGAACCACCAGGCGAGGCCCAGGCCGGCGTTGAGCCCGAGCCCGTTCGAGAGCTCGGCGTCCCCGAAGGGACCGCCATTCGTGGAGGCATCCTCGAGGTCCATCCAGGGGAAGACGAGCCCCACCAGGAAGTAGGGCTGCAGCGGCTCGTTCGCGCGCAGGTAGCGCATGCCGTTCCAGGTGATGGCCTGGTACTCGATGTCGGCCGGGGCCGCGCCGATCGAGCCGTCGTAGGTGATCCGGGTGTAGGAGAGCTCCGTCGCCCAACCCTTGTTCATCCAGCCCAGGACGAACTCGTACCCCCGGCCGTCGTCCGCGTCGGGAACGAAGATCGTGTCGGGGCCGGCCAGGGCCGTGTTCCCGTCGAAGTCGCCGCCGAGCACGGACCAGTGGGTACGGGCGCCGAGGTACAGGCCGTCGGCTGCGAAGAACCCGGCGCGGTAGTTCGCGTCGGGGTCGGCCTCCTGGCGCGGAGAGCGCGCCGGCGCTTCCACGAGCCCGGGCTCGGTCCGGCGGAGATCCTCCACCAAGCTGAGGTCCAGCGCGCGGGGTGCGCTGCGGGGGTTCAGGCAGCTCGAGCCGGCCGCGCCGAGGAGCAGAGCTACTCCCAGCCGCAGCCTTCGGGTGCTGCGCTCGCAGGACTCCCGATCCAGGAACGCTCCATGTTCGTGCGTTGAGCTCATGCTCCCCAAGGCGGAATCGCAGCCGCGGCCGTGGGATCGTATCCGAAAGAAAACAGCCCGGTCGGCCCGTGCTGCTCTTCTCAACTGGGAGCGCCGGGCTCCAGCCCGGCTCTTCCTCTTCGTTTTCGTTCTCTTCCTCCCGGCTCGCGAGCGGCGTGAGCGAGGAAGAGCGGAGGACTGTTATATTCTTAGACTTCTTTAGCTCGGATTCTGTAATCTGCTGCTATGATTTTCTATCGTCTTAAATGTCTGCTGCGATCC
>JANOGB010000683.1:0-5855 GCA_031413955.1 Planctomycetota bacterium
CCGGGCTCCAGCCCGGCTCTTCTTCCTGGCTTGTTTCCGTTCTCCGAAGGAAGGGAAGAAGACGAGAAACGGAGCCGGGCTGGAGCCCGGCGCTCCCAGGTGATCGGCGCGCTGCTCCTGGCGGCTTGCTCGGATCCGGGAGAACCCGAACGCCACGGGCAGCACTCCGTACTGCTCGTGACGCTCGACACCACGCGCGCGGACGCGCTGTCGTGCTACGGCGAGCGCACCGGCACGACACCCGAGCTGGACGCGCTGGCGCGCGAGAGCGTGCTCTACGAGCGCGCCTTCACCAGCGCGCCGATCACGTTGACCGCGCACGCCTCGCTGCTCACCGGCCTCACGCCTCTCCGCCACGGCTTGCGCGACAACGGCCTGGCGGCGCTGGACCCGTCGGCCAACACGCTGGCCGAAGCCGCGCGCGCCGCCGGCGTACAGACCGCGGCCTTCGTCGGCGCGGTGGTGCTCGATCGCGCCCTCGGGCTCGACCAGGGCTTCGACGTCTACGACGGCCCGCCCGCGCGCCGGAGCCAGAGCGGTCATCCCACCGAGCGTCCGGCGCGCAGCGTGATCGACGCGGCGCTCGCCTGGCTCGCCGGGCGCGACCGCGCGCGGCCGTTCTTCCTGTGGGTCCATCTCTACGACGCCCATCACCCGTACACGCCGCGGCGTGCGCTCCCGGAGGGAAGCTCCGAGCTCGAGCGTTATCTGGCCGAGGTGTCCGAGATGGACGCGGAGCTCGGGCGGCTGTTCGCAAACCTCCGGGCGGAAAAGCTCTTCGACGAGACGCTCGTGTGCGTGACCGCCGACCACGGCGAGGCCTTCGGCGAGCACCAGGAGCTGACGCACGGGGCCTTCTGCTGGAACACGACGCTGCGCGTGCCGCTCCTGATCCGGCACCCGGACGGGAGCCGGGCCGGCACGCGCGCAACGGAGCTCGTCAGCGTGGTGGACGTCGCGCCGACCCTGGCGGAGGCGCTCGGCGCAAGGCTCGATCCGGGCATCGACGGTCGTTCGCTGCTCGCGCCGCGCGCGGAGGGCGGGCACGGGCTGTACTTCGAGTCCTACGCCGGATACCTGGCCTTCGGCTGGAGCCCGCTCGCGGGCTGGATCGACGAGCAAGGCAAGTACCTGCACGGCTCGCGGCCGGAGTACTACGACCTCGCGCGGGATCCAGGGGAGGAGCACGATCTGGTGCGAGAACGCGCTCCGGAAGTGCTGGAGCACTTCCGGAGCGCGATCGCGGCAGTCGCGGCGAGGCCGGCGCTCGCAGGCGGGACCGGCGAGCTCGACGACGAGCTGCGCGCGAGCATCCAGGACCTCGGCTACGCCGCCTTCGATTCGAGCGGGGGCGCGTTCCCCCATCCGCTCGAGCCCGGCCAGCGTCCGAGCCCGCACGCGATGGTCGCAGCCTGGCGCGAGTCGATGCTCGCCCAGGAGCGCATGAACCGCGGGCGCTTCGACGACGCCGCCGAGATCCTGCGCAAGCTGCTGGCCTCCGATCCCGGCAACGGCTTCCTGCGCGGGCTCCTCGCGACCGCGCTGATGCGGCTCAAGGGGCACCAGGAGGCGCTGGACGTGCTCCTGCCCTTGCTGGATGCTGCGCGCGTGCAGCCTCAGGTCCTCTACAAGCTCGGTGTGTGCGCGCTGAAGGTCGGGCGGCGCGAAGAGGCGCAGCGGTACCTCGAGCGCGCGCTCGAGCTCGCGCCGGACGAGGCACGCTACCGCGAGAAGCTGGCGCAGGTCCGCAGCGGCGCGACGGGCACCGACGTCGAAGAGGGCGAGGACGAGTGAGGCGGTTCCTGGTCGTCGCGGTGCTGGCGGCCGCCGGCTCGTGCTCGGCCTGCTCGGACTCGGAACGTCACGAGCAGCGCTCTGCGCTGCTCGTGACACTCGACACGACGCGCGCGGACGCGCTCTCGTGCTACGGCAACCAGGAGCCGACCACGCCCGTGCTGGATGCCCTGGCGACCGAGGGCGTGGCCTTCGACGCGGCGCACACGGTGATGGCTCTCACGCTGCCGGCGCACACCTCGATGCTCACCGGCCTGGCTCCCCTGCGCCATGGACTGCGCGACAACGGCGTGGCCGCGCTGCCGGAAACGGCGCAGACGATCGCCGGCCGGGCGCGCGCGGCCGGCCTCGACACGGCCGCCTTCGTCAGCTCGGTCGTGCTGGACGACGATTTCGGCCTCGACCAGGGCTTCGACGTGTATTCCGTCCCGGTGCGGCGCGGGGCCACGGAGCGCGCGCACGGCGCCGAGCGTTCGGCGCAGGCGACCATCGATGCGGCGCTGGCGTGGCTTGCCGAGCGCGATTCCTCGCGGCCGTTCTTCCTGTGGGTCCACCTCTACGATCCGCACCATCCCTACACGCCGAGCGCGCCCTTCGCCGAGCGCTTCTCGACCCCCTACCTGGCCGAGGTGGCGGCCACGGACCACGAGCTCGGGCGCCTGCTCGACGACCTGCGCGCGCGCGGCCTGTATGAGCAGACCTTCGTGCTGGCGCTCGCCGATCACGGCGAGGCCTTCGGCGAGCACGGCGAGATCACGCACGGCACGTACTGCTACGAGACCACGCTGCGCATCCCGCTGATCGCGCGCTGGCCGCCGGACACGGGCACGAGAGCCGCGGGCACGCGCTCGCGCGAGCTCGTCAGCGCCGTCGACGTCGCTCCGACCCTGGCGGAAGCGCTCGGGCTCGCGCCGTTCGAGGAGATCGACGGCCAGAGCTTCTTCGCGCGTGCGCTGCCGGCCGAGCGTGGGGTCTATTTCGAGTCCTACTACGCCTACCTCGCCTGCGGCTGGAGCCCGCTCGCCGGCTGGATGGACGAGCGCGGCAAGTACATCCACAGCTCCGAGCCCGAGTTCTACGACTGGCGCGCCGATCCGCTCGAAACGCAGGACCTGGTCGCCGAGCGCGCCCGCGAGCTCGTGAACTACCAGGGCGCGATCGGGCGCCTGGCCGAGGCCCCGGCGCTCGACGTGCTCGAGATCGGCGGCGACGGCTCGACGCTGGCCGAGATCCAGGCCCTCGGCTACGCCAGCTCCGGCGAAGGCGCGGGCGAACTGCCGCACCCGCTGGCGCCGAACACGCTGCCGAGTCCGCGCTCGCAGGCATCTTTTTTCGCACAGCAGGCCCGCGCCCAGGAGCTCGCGGCGGCGGGCAAGGAAGCCGAGGCGGCGGCGATCTATGCCGAGGTGCTGCGCACCTCGCCGAACAACTTCTTCGCGCTGGAAGAGCTCGCCACGTCCTACCTGAAGCTCGGCCGCGCCGACGAGGCCATTCCCGTGCTGACCCGGCTCGCCCACGAGGGCCCGCAGCGCGGGAAGTATTACCTCAAGCTCGGGCTCGCGCTGGTCGCGGCACGGCGCTTCGAGGAGGCGCTGGCACCGCTCACGCGCGCCGTCGAGCTCACCGAGGGCCGCCCGAGGTACCTCGACGCGCTACGCCAGGCGCTGGAGAAGCTCGGGCGTGAAGGCGAGATGGAAGCGCTCGAGGAACGCTACGGCAGGCGCACTCCGCGCCGCTGACGGCTCCGCGAGAGGGCAGCGTGGCCGTGGCGCCACGGGTCGCTGTTCGTTCCACCCTTCCCTTCGCGCGCTCCATTTGGTCAAAGAAGGCGCATGGCCAGCCCGGCCATCGTCCTCGCGAACGGCGCATACCGCACACCGTCCGGCAAGACGGCGCATGGTCTCGTGCGCGGCAGCGCGCGCTTCCAGGTGCTGGCGGTCGTGGACGCGAGCTGCGCGGGTGAAGACGCGGGCAGGCTGCTCGACGGCGTGGCGCGCGGCATCCCGATCTGGGCCAGCGTGGCCGAGGCGATCTCGAGATCGCAGCCCAGGCCCGAGTGGTGTGTGGTCGGGATCGCGACGCACGGCGGCAAGCTCGGGGTGGAGCTGCGCGCTCAGCTCGGCGAGGCGCTCGAGGCGCGACTCTCGATCGTGAACGGGCTGCACGAGTACGCCAGCGAGGACCCGAGACTCTCCGCCACGGCCGCGCGCATGGGCGCCACGATCGTCGACGTGCGCAAGCCGAAGCCGAAGAGCGAGCTGCACTTCTTCAGCGGCGCGATCGAGCACGTGCGGGCGCCGCGCATGGCCGTGCTGGGCATGGACTGCGCCGTCGGCAAGCGCACGACGGCGCGCATGCTGGTCGAAGCCTGTAACCAGCACGGCATCCGGGCCGAGATGATCTACACCGGCCAGACAGGCTGGATGCAGGGCGGGCGCTTCGGGCTGGTGCTCGATTCGGTCGTGAACGACTTCGTGTGCGGCGAGCTGGAGCACGCGATCGTGCAGTGCGAGGCCGAGCTCGGGCCCGACCTCATGGTGCTCGAGGGCCAGTCGGCGCTGCGCAATCCGGGTGGGCCGTGCGGGGCCGAGCTGTTGCTCGCCGGCGGCGCGAAGGGCGTCGTGCTGCAGCACGTGCCGGGCCGAAAATGGTTCGACGGCCACGAGGGGCACGCGATCCCCTCGGTCGCGAGCGAGATCGAGCTCATCGCCTTCTATGGCGCGCGCACGCTGGCGATCACGCTGAACGGCGAGGGCCTGGACGCCGCGGGCCTGGTGCAGGAGCAGCGCGCGCGCTCGAGCGCGCGCTCGACATCCCGGTGATCCGTCCGCTCGAGGAGGGTCTGGGTCGGCTTGTCCCTGTCGTGCGCGAGTTCCTCGCGCAGGCCAGACGATGAAGATCCAGTCGGCCCGGGCCCGGACCGAGGCGCTCGCACTCACGCGCCCCTACACGATCGCAACCGCGACGATCTCGGCCGTCGAGATCTCGATCGTCGAGCTGCAGGCAGGCGGTCTCCACGGCCTCGGCGCCGCCTCGCCCGCGGAGTTCGTGACCGGCGAGAGCGACGCGGCCTGTCGAGCCGCGCTGGAAGACCTCGAGTGGCTGGTGGGCCGCGACGCGCGCACACTGCCCCAGCTCGGTCGCGAGCTCGCGCGACGCATGCCGGCCACGCCGGCCGCGCGCGCCGCGCTCGACATCGCGCTGCACGATCTCCTGGCCCAGAAGCTCGGCGTGCCGCTGGTCGAGATGCTCGGCCGCGCGCACGACGCGCTCCCCACCTCGATCACGATCGGTATCAAGCCGACCACGGAGGCGCTGGCCGAGGCGCGCGAGTACCTCGGGCGCGGCTTTCGCGTGCTCAAGGTCAAGCTCGGGCACTCGCTCGAGGAGGACATCGAGCGCGTCACCAAGCTGCGCGAGCTCGTGGGGCCCGGCGTGACCCTGCGCGTCGACCCGAACCAGGGCTATGACCCCGCGAGCCTGATGCGCTTCGTGGAACGTACCGCCAGGCTCGACATCGAGTTCCTCGAGCAACCCCTGCCCGCCCGCGACGTGGCCGCTTTGCGCGCCCTGCCGGCCGAGCTGCGCGCGCGCGTGGCCGCCGACGAGAGCTTGCTGGACGAGCGCGACGCCCTCGAGCTCGTGCGCCCCTCCCCCGCCTGCGGCATCTTCAACATCAAGCTGATGAAGTGCGGCGGCATCGCGCCCGCGCGCGGCATCGCGCGTATCGCCGAGCTGGCCGGCGTGCGCCTGATGTGGGGCTGCATGGACGAGAGCCGCATCAGCATCGCCGCCGCGCTGCACGCGGCCCTGGCCTCGCCCGCCACGCGCTACCTCGCCCTCGACGGCAGCTTCGATCTCGAGCGCGACGTGGTGAGCGGCGGCTTCAGCGTGCAGGACGGGATCCTGCGCACGCTGGACGCGCCGGGGCTGGGCGTGACGCCCGTCTGATGGCTGCTCCGGAGCTGAAGCGCTCGCTGGGACTCACCAGCGCGATCTCGATCGTGGTCGGCGGCGTGATCGGCTCGGGCATCTTCCTGAAGCCGCTCGACATCGCGAAC
>JANOGB010000684.1:0-2748 GCA_031413955.1 Planctomycetota bacterium
GCTCCGTTGCTCTCTCCGAAGTGGAAGGGAAGAACAGAAGAAACGGAGCCGGGCTGGAGCCCGGCGCTCCCAGGTGACTACTCCTCGTCCTCTTCCGTCACGATCACGAGCTGCACGCGGCGGTTGGCCTCGCGCGTGGCTTCGTCGGAGTTCTCGACCAGAGGACGAGTGTCGGCCAGCCCCACCGCCGAGAGGCGAGCGCCATCGAAGCCCGCCTCCTCGATCAAGTAGCGCACGACTCGTGCGGCGCGCGCGGCGGAGAGCTCCCAGTTGGACGGGAACAGCGGCGAGCGCACGGGGAGATCGTCGGTGTGACCCTCGACCACGATCTCCCCGCGCTGTGCTGCGAGGCCCTTGGCGATCTCGGCCATGTTCTCGAGCGCCTCGGTGCGCAGGTTGGCCGTGCCCGTGCGGAAATACAGGCTCTCGGGCAGCGACACGACCACGCCGCGCTCGTCGTAGCGCAGCCCGACCGACGAGCCGAGGCCGGCCGCGTCGATGCTCTCTTCCAGCGACTCCTTGACGGCCTGGGCGTGCGGCGAGGAGGCCGTGTAGCGGAAGAGCGAGGGCTTGTCGGAGACGACCGCGGGGATGAGCGCGGAGCCGGCGCTGCCGCCGCGCTCGAGCGGCGAACCCGAGTTGGGGGCAAAGATCCCCTGAGTATTGAAGGCCACGTTGACGGATTCGGTGAAGCGTCCGAGCTTCTTCGAGTCCACCTGCGAGACGGCGAACATGACCACGAAGAAGGCGAACAGCAGCGTGATGAAGTCGGCGTAGGACACGAGCCAGCGCTCGTGGTTCACGTGCTCGTGCTTCTTGTGCTTCTTGGCCATGGGTCACCTGGGAGCGCCGGGCTCCAGCCCGGCTCTTTTTTTTTCTCCGCCGCTCTCTCCGCGGCCCTTGGAGAAAGTGGAACCCCACAGAGCAGACACGGGCTGGAGCCCGGCGCTCCCAGGTGAGCCGCTCACGCCGCCGCCTTGGCCTTCGCGCCCTCGGGCGCGTGCTTCTTGCCGTGGCCGGCGAAGACCGAGAGCTTGCCCTCGATCAGCTTCGGGTTCTCGCCCTGCTGGATGGCGATCGCACCGTGCATGATCATCTCGTTCAGGATCATGTCCTGGCGGTGCTTCAGCTTGAGCTTGGTGGCCGCCGGCAAGAGGACGATGTTGGCCGCGCCCACGCCGTAGATCGTGGCCACGAAGGCCACGGAGATGCCCGCGCCGACCTTGCCGATGTCGGAAAGGTTCGACATGACGTGGATCAGGCCGAGCACGGCCCCCAGGATCCCGACCGTCGGACAATAGCCGCCGGCGGCCTCGTAGACCTTGGCCGGCAGCTCGCCCTGCTCGTCGAGCTCGTGCAGCTCGAGCTCGAGCGTCTCGGCGATGGCCTTCGAGTCGAGGCCGTCGATCACCATCAGGAAGGCCTTCTTGAAGAAGGGGTTGGTGGCCTTCTGCACGTGCTCTTCGAGCGCGATGATGCCCTCACGTCGCGCGATCTGGGCGTAGCGCACGATCTCGTCCAGCAACGCCTGGCCGTCCTGGTTCTTGTTGCCGAAGAAGAGCGTGATCGACTTCAGCGCACGGATGAACACTTCCAGCGGGAAGCCGACCATCGTGGCGCCGAACGTCCCGCCGAAAACGATCAGCGCGGCCGTGGGCTGGATGATGGCCGACATGTGGCCGCCTTCCAGGTGGTTGCCGAGCAGGATCAATCCGAAGGCGCAGCCCAGTCCTGCGATCGTGCCGATGTCGAGCTTCTTCATGCGGGGATCTCCAGGGGCGCGTAGTCGGAGCTGCCGTCGGGTTCCGTGCGCGGCAAGGGTGCGGGCGAGAACGGATGGGCCAGGAGGCCGCCGAGCCCGCAGCGTTCCAGCACGCTGACACGCCAGACGCGGATGCGCTCGAGCACTTCGCTCACGTTCTCGCGCACGACCTGGCTGTGGCCGGTGACGAGGCGGATGGTCGTGTCCGGGCGCGCCTCGATGGACTCGATCATGTCGCAGTTGAGCACGACTTCGTGCTTGTCGAGACGCGTGACGCGGATCATTGCACCAGGAACTCCATGAAGTACACGTCGATGACGCGCGCCGGCGCGGGGTCGCCCTCAGCGTGCAGCGGCGGCTGGGCGAGGAGCGCTTCGCTCGCGGCCAGCAGCTCGGCGCGCAGGTTCTCGCGGCCCTCGACCGTCGTCATCTCCCCGGCGCGCTTCTTCGACAGGATCGAGAGGATCCGATCGCGCAGCCGGGCCTGGGACAGGCCGCTCGCGGCGCGCTCGGCGATCACGCGCTGGTCGAGCACCAGCCGGAGATCGAGCCGGAAGTAGCGGTCCTCGACCGGATCGGCGAGGTTGAGGATGAAGGGCTCGAACTCCACCACCCCGGGATCGAGCGGGACCGGCTTCGTCTCGACACCCGCGGGCTTGTCCGTCGCCGCCTTGCGCTGGAACGCGACCACGCCGCCGCCGGCGAGGAGCAGCGCGCCGGCGACGAGGGCGAGCCATTTCGCGCCGCTCTTCTTCGACGGAGCGGCGGCAGCCGGTTGGCCTTGGGGACTGGACATGCAGAACGCCGGGAAGGGAGCCCGGCGTCGTGCCTATCGTCCGCCGGGAACGCCAGGCTCCAGCCTGGCTCCGTTGTCTTCGCTTTTTCTTCGAGCCGCGGTGCGGGAAGAAGAGAGCCAGGCTGGCGCCTGGCCCAGGCCGCCGAGGAGAGCGAAGAAGATGAGCGCGCCGTGAATCTCCACCCGGTCC
>JANOGB010000685.1:0-6387 GCA_031413955.1 Planctomycetota bacterium
TCCCGGCAGAAGAAAAGCAGCAGCGACGTTGCAGGCGAGGGCTCAATCTATTCCTCGGCGCAGCAGCCGGCGCCGATTTCGCCCTTCAGGGTCTCTGTCCTGAGGAGGAAGCTGCCCTTCGTGACGACGCGCTCACCCGGCTCGACGCCCTGCAAGAGCTCGACCAGGTCCCCGAGCACCGCATCCGTGCGCACGCGCCGGACTTCGTAGCGTCCGGGAGCGAGCTCGACGAACGCGAGCTCCGTGCCCTTGACGATCTGGACGGACTCGCGCGGCACGAGCACGCGGGCCTGCTTCGCTCCGAGCGCGATCCGCGCTCGCACGAACAGGTTGGCGCGCAAGGCTCCGTCCGGGTTCTCCAGACGCACGCGAACCGTGGCCGTGCGCGTGTGCCGGTCGATCGCGGGTGCGACGGAGTCGATCTGGCCACGGAACTCGCGCGCGCCCAGGGAATCGGCAGCGATCTCGACCTCGAGACCGTTGCGAACGCGCGCGAGCTCGGTCTCGGGCACGTCGAGCTCGGCCCACATCACACTCGTGTCGACGATCTCGCACAGCATCTCCCCGGCCTCGACCAGGCGCCCGATGGCCGTGGCGCGGTGGATGCACGTCCCGGCGATCGGCGCGGTCAGCGTGTAGAGATTCCCGCTCGTCCCGTCGACTCCGACGATGCCGAGCGCGGCCTCGGCGGCGGCCTTCTCGGCCCGCGCCGTGTCCAGCTCGAGCTGCGCTGCGAGGAGATCCTTCTGCGCCGCCATGCCCTTCTCGAAGAGAGCCTGGATGCGCTCGTGCGCGGCCGACGCGACCGCGATCCGCGAGCCCGTGGCGAGCAGCCGCGCCTGCTCCGCGCCCACCTCGGCACTCTCGATGCGCACGAGCGCCGCGCCTTGTTCGACTCGCGTTCCCACGTCCACCAGGATCTCGCGCACGACGCCGCGCACACGGGCGTTGACCTCCGCGTGCCGGGCCGCGTCGTACGTGATCATACCCAGGACGTCGAGGTGCTCCGCGCTCGCGTGCTCCTCGGCCAGGGCGGTCTCGATGCCGGCGAGACGCGCCGTCTCCGGCGTCGCGAGCACCACCTTCGTCCCCGTGGCGGGAGCGCCGGAGCCGATCTCGACCGCCGGCCTCCCGCCGAGTTCCGGGTGACAGCTCGGACAGAACGACTCGGGAAAGCCGTGCTCGGGGCACCAGTCACCCTTCTCCTGGAAGATGGGCACGAGCTTGGGATTGCACTTGGTGCAGACCGCCTCGGCGACGCCGTGCTCGCTGCAGAATGCATCGGGCGCGGGGGCGGCTCGCGCCGCGCTCGGTGCCTCGCTCTCGGGAGCACCCCGATCGCAGGCCGAGAGAGCGAGCGCGCAGAGCGCGAGTAACGCGGCGAAGCGCATCACTTGCCTGCCGGCTTGGGAGGCCGCGTCATCTTGCGCTTGGGATCGCACTGGATGCATTGCGATTCGGGCAGGCCGTGCTCCGCACACCAGTCATCGGTGGCCTTGAAGGCCGCCACCAGGCTCGTGTCGCAACGCGCGCACCTGGACTCGGGCACGTCGTGCTCCGCGCACCAATCGTCGTAGGAGCCGGGGGTAACACCGGGTTGGGCATGGGCGCCGTGGTCGTGCCCGTCCGTCGCGGAGTGCTCCTTCTCCTTCGAGCAACCGCACAGGACCGGCGCCGCGGCACACAGGAGGGAGATGGAGAGTTGGGAGAGGTTCATGGGGGTAGTTTCTCTAGTTTGGATGAGTTCTAGGCTTCCGGAACCACTTCCGGTCGTTCGGCCACGAGCATGGGTTGCATGACGGTGTGTCCCTTGCGGCCCTCGAAGATCCGGTACAGAGCCGGCAGGACGAGCAGCGTGAGCAGCGTGCTCGACACGAGCCCGCCGATGACCACCGTAGCGAGCGGCTTCTGTACCTCCGCGCCCGTGCCGCTCGCCAGCGCCATCGGCACAAAGCCGAGCGAGGCCACCAGCGCTGTCATCAAGACCGGGCGCAGGCGCACCAGCGCGCCGCGCACGATGGCTTCCGTGAGCTCGGCGGCGCCGGCGCGCAGCTCGTTGATGAACGTGACGAGCACCAGCCCGTTCAGCACCGCCACGCCGGAGAGCGCGATGAAGCCGACCGCGGCCGAGATCGAGAAGGGCAAGTCGCGCAGCCACAGGGCGATGATGCCGCCGGTCAGACCGAGCGGCACGCCGGTGAACACCAGCACGGCCTGGCGGACCGACTGGAAGGTCGTGAAGAGGAGCAGGAAGATCAGGGCGAAGCAGGCCGGCACGACGACCGAGAGGCGCTTGCGCGCGGCGACGAGGTTCTCGAACTGGCCTCCCCACTCGAGCCAGCACCCCGGGGGCAATTCGAGCGCACCTACTCTTTCCTGCGCCTCGGCGGCGAACGAGCCCAGGTCGCGTTCGCGGACGTTCGTCTGGACGACGACCCGTCGTTTGCCGTTCTCCCGGCTGACCTGGTTCGGGCCCTCCGCCACGTCGACCTCGGCAACCGAGCCGAGCGGCACGAAGCCGGGACCGACGCGGACGTGTCCGTCCGAGACGGGCGTGAGCTCGTCGGCCATGGCGTCTCCCGGCGGCAGCGGGATCGGGAGGTCCTCGAGCCGGTGGATGTCCTCGCGCACTGCGTCGGGCAGGCGCACGACCAGGTCGAAGCGCCGGTCGCCCTCGAAGACGAGGCCCGCCTGCCGCCCGCCGATCGCGGCCGCGACGACGTCCTGCACGTCCGAAACGCCGAGCCCCACGCGCGCGATGGCCGCCCGATCGATGCGCACGTCCATGACCGGCAGGCCCGTGGTCTGCTCGACGCGGATGTCAGCGGCGCCGGGGATCTGCCTCAGCACGCCGGCGATGCGCTGCGCGACGCCCTCCATCGACGGGAAGTCGTCGCCATAGACCTTGACGGCGACGTCGCCGCGCACGCCCGAGATCAGCTCGTTGAAGCGCATCTGGATCGGCTGAGTGAACTCGTAGTTGTTTCCGACCGCGCCCGCGACGGCCGCTTCGATCCGCGCCTGCAGGTCGGGCTTCGCGAGGTCGGGATCGGGCCACTTCTCGCGCGGCTCGAAGATGATGAACGTGTCCGAGACGTTCGGCGGCATCGGGTCCGACGCCATCTCGGCCGTACCCGTCTTGGAAAACACGAACGCGACCTCGGGGAATGCGCTGATGATCGACTCCACCTCGAGCTGCATCGCCGTCGATTGCGTGATGCCCGTACTGGGAATGCGCATCGCGTGCATGGCGATGTCCTTCTCGTCGAGCGTGGGCACGAACTCCTCACCCAGACGACGGAACAGGAGCAGCGAGCCCGCGAAGGCGGCCAGCGCGCCGGCGACGATCCACCAGCGCCGGCGAACGGCTACGTTGACGACGGGTTCGTAGACCCTCTTGGCGGCGCGGATGAGCACGTTCTCGTGCTCGGCGACTTTGCCGCGGATCACGAGCGCGACCATGGCCGGAACAAAGGTCAACGAGAGCACGAAAGCGGCGGTGAGCGCGAAGATCACCGTCAGCGCCATGGGGCGGAACATCTTCCCCTCGACGCCGGTCAGGGCCAGGATCGGCACATAGACGATGATGATGATCGCCGCCCCGAACACGGCCGGGCTCAGGACCTGGCGGCTCGCCTCGAGCACGGCCTCGCGCCGCTCGGTCACGCCCAGGATCCGACCGAGCGCGTGCTGGCGCGCGGCCAGGATACGCAGGGAGTTCTCCACGATGATCACGGCGCCGTCGACGACCAGCCCGAAGTCGATCGCGCCCAGGCTCATCAGGTTTCCGCTGATCCGTCCCTGCACCATCCCGGTCGCGGTCATCAGCATGGAGAACGGGATCGCCAGCGCGGTCAGGAGCGCCGCGCGGATGTTCCCGAGCAGGAAGAAGAGCACGGCGATCACCAGGATCGCGCCCTCGGCCAAGTTCTTCTCGACGGTCTGGATCGTAGCGTTGACGAGCTTGGTGCGGTTGAGGACCGTCTTGGCGTGGATGTCGGGCGGCAGCGTCTTCACGACCTCGCGCATCCGGTCGTCGACGGCCGAGGAGACCGTGCGGCTGTTCGCTCCGATGAGCATCAGGGCCGTGCCGACGACCGCCTCCGCGCCGTCCTCGCTGGCGCTGCCCGTACGCAGCTCGCCGCCGATGCCGACTTCGGCGACATCGTGGATGTGGATCGGGATCCCGTTGCGGGTCGCGATCACGATCTTGTCGATCTGCTCCAGCGTCTCGATGCGGCCCGAGGCCCGGACGACGTAGGCTTCGCCCAGGTGCTCCACGAAGCCAGCGCCCGTGCTGACGTTGTTGCGCTCGAGCGCCTCGATCACGTCATGGAAGGTCAGACCATAGCCGACGAGCGCATGCGGGTCGGGGCGGACCTGGTACTGCTTGACGTACCCACCGATCGAATCCACGCCCGCGACGTCGCGAACGCTCTTGAGCTGGGGGCGGATGATCCAATCTTGGACCGTGCGCAAGTAGGCGGCGCGTTCGACCTCGCTCCGCAGGCGCTCCCCTTCGAGCGTGAGGTAGGAACCGTCGGATTGCCAACCGGCTTGGCCGTCGTGGATCGGCGCGCCCTTGCCGTCCGGGTGGTCGAAACCGACCGTCCACATGTAGATCTCGCCGAGGCCGGTCGCGATCGGGCCCATGGTGGGCTCGGCGTCGGGCGGCAGGCTCTCGCGCACCTCTCCGAGTCGCTCGTTGACCTGGTTGCGCGCGAAATAGATGTCGACGTCGTCGTCGAAGACGGCCGTCACCTGCGAGAAGCCGTTACGCGAGAGCGAGCGCGTGTACTGCAGACCCGGAATACCCGCCAACGACGTCTCGACCAGGAACGTGACCTGCTTCTCGACCTCGAAAGGCGAAAGGGAGGGCGCCAGGGCGTTGATCTGGACCTGGTTGTTGGTGATGTCCGGCAC
Organism: Planctomycetota bacterium; assembly: GCA_031413955.1. Taxonomy (GTDB): domain Bacteria; phylum Planctomycetota; class UBA1135; order UBA1135; genus JABFRZ01. The sequence goes on from JANOGB010000685.1 coordinate 4,924, forward strand.
GGCGTCGATCGGCAGCCGCATGAGGGAGAAGACGCCCACGGCGGCTGCGGTCAGCGTCATCAGGACGATGAACCCGGGGTGGTAGATCGAAAAACGGAGGATGCGTTGGAGCATGGATCACCTGGAGGCCATGCGACCTGGCTGGAGCAGCCGGAGCGCGTTGAGCACGACGAGCAGAGAGACGCCCATGTCCGCGGCGATCGCGCCCCATAGCGAGGCATGACCGGCGAAAGAGAGGACGAGGAAGACCGCCTTGACGGCGAGCGAGACGACGACGTTCTGGCGGATGACGCGCAGGGTGCGGCGCGAATGGCGGACGAGCCAGGCGACACGCGAAAGGTCGTCCCCCATCAGCGCGACGTCCGCGGTCTCGAGCGCCGCATCGGTACCCGCGACGCCCATCGCGATACCCAGGCTCGAGCGCGCCAGCGCGGGCGCATCGTTGACGCCGTCGCCCACCATCGCGACCGTACCGTGCTCGCGCACGAGCTCCTCGATCGCGCGGACCTTGTCCTGCGGCAGCAGCTCGGCGCGCACCTCGTCGACGCCGGCCTCGCGGCCGATCGCCTCGCCCGTGCCGCGGTTGTCGCCGGTCAGCATCACGATTCGTCCGATGCCCGCACGGCGCAGATCGTCGAGAACCTCGCGCGTTCCGGGACGAAGCCGATCGGCGAGGGCGATGTACCCGCACACGTGGTCCTCGCGCCCGACGACGACCACGCTGGAGCCGGAGGCCGAGAGTGCCTCCAGCTCACGATGGGCTTCTCCGCTCTCCTGGCCGCGCTCCTCGAGATAGCGGTGCGAGCCGAGCCAGTGGTCGACTCCCTCGACCTTGGCATGCGCGCCTTTCCCGGAGAGCATCTGGAAGTCGGTCGCGGGAGCCGGGCGGATCCCTTTCTCTGCGGCGTACTCGACGATCGCGCGCGCAAGCGGGTGCGTCGAGCGCGCTTCGACCGCCGCTGCGATCGCGAGCAGCTCGGTCTCATCATGGCCGGCGCGCGGCACGACGGCGCGGACGCGCGGGCGGCCTTCCGTCAGCGTGCCGGTCTTGTCGAGCGCGACGGCCTTCAAACGCGCCGGAACCTCCATGTGCACGCCGCCCTTGACCAGGACCCCTTGGCGCGCCGCGGCGACCAGCGCGGCGACGATGCTGACCGGCGTCGAGATCACGAGCGCGCATGGACAGGCGATCACGAGCAGCACGAGCGCCTCGTAGAACCACTGCTGCCACGAAGCCCCGAAGAGCGGCGGGACGAGCGCGAGCAGGATGGCGCACACCATCACGGCCGGCGTGTACACCCGCGCGAAGCGCACTACCCACTGCTCGCTCGGCGAGCGGCGCGCGTGCGCCTCGCCGACCATCTTGGCGATCTGGGACAGGGTGCTGTCGGCGAAGGGCTTGACGGTCGCGACCTCGACGGCCCCCTCCTCGTTGACGGTTCCCGCGAAGACCTCGCTGCCTTC
>JANOGB010000686.1:0-1744 GCA_031413955.1 Planctomycetota bacterium
GCTTGAGACACTTGCCTCTTCGAGTTTAGTGTAGAGGGCGGGGAGGAGAGGACGAATGGATCCGATGCGTGAGATGGAGTTCGCGGGGGAAACGGAAGGAGCCCGTAGGGCGACTGGAGTTTCCCCCGCGGGGCCGCCGGCCGGGGTGCCGGACCCGGGCGTCGAGGCGAAGCCCACGAGACGGCGGTTCACGGCCGAGTACAAGCTGCGCCTGCTGCGCGAGGTGGATCGGGCCAGGGAGCCGGGCGAGGTCGGAGCCATTCTTCGGCGGGAGGGGCTGTACTCCTCCCAGCTGACGCAGTGGCGTCGCGATCGGGACCGCGTCGCGAAGGCTGGACTCGCCGCGCGCCAGCGCGGGCCCAAGCGCCGGGTCCAGGACCCGAGGATCAAGCAGCTCGAGCGGGAGAAGGCCCGGCTGGAACGCAAACTCCAGCAGGCGGAGATCATCATCGCGTTCCAAAAAAAAGTAGCTGCGCTCCTGGGGATCCCCCTGAGCTCCCCCGACAGCGACGAGAACGGCTGATGGACGCCACCGAGGACCTGGCCCGAGTGGTCGGCACGGCAGCGGCCTGCGCGGCGTTCCCGGTGAGCCGGGCGTCCCTGTACCGGCGCCGTCGGGGGCAGCCTGAGACCGCTCGTCGGAGCACGACCCCAACTCGGGCCCTGAACGCCGCCGAACGCCAGGTCGTCTGCGACGTCTTGCACGACGAGCGCTTCGTGGACAAAGCACCGGCCCAAGTCTACGCCACCCTGCTCGACGAAGACGTCTACCACTGCTCGATCCGGACGATGTATCGCATCCTCGCCGCCCGCCAGGAGGTCCGCGAGCGCCGCAACCAGCTGCGGCACCCGAACTACCAGAAGCCCGAGCTGCTCGCCACCGCCCCGAACCAGGTCTGGACCTGGGACATCACGAAGCTCCTCGGGCCGGTCAAGTGGACCTACTACTACCTGTACGTGATCCTCGACCTCTTCAGCCGCTACGTCGTGGGCTGGATGCTCGCCCTGCACGAGTCGGCCCGGCTCGCCAAGCGTCTGATCGCCGAGACCACGGCCAAGCAACGCATCGCGCCCGATCAGCTCACCATCCACGCGGACCGCGGCTCCTCGATGAAGAGCCAGGGCGTCGCCGTGCTCCTGGCCTCGCTGGGGATCACCAAGACGCACAGCCGGCCCCACGTCTCGAACGACAACCCCTACTCCGAGGCCCAGTTCAAGACGATCAAGTACTGCCCGGGGTTCCCGGATCGGTTCGGCACCTACAAGGACGGCCTCGCGTTCTGCCACGCGTTCTTCCGGTACTACAACCACGAACACCGGCACTCGGGCATCGGGCTGATGACGCCGTACGCGGTTCACCACGGGCTCGCGCCGCAGATCACCGCAGCGCGGCAAGACACGCTCCTCGCCGCCTACGCCCGCCATCCCGAGCGCTTCGTGCGGAAGCCGCATCGAGCCCCGGTTCTGCCCGAGGCGGCTTGGATCAACCCTCCGGCGAGGCACACGACGCTCCAGGATGTCTCAGGATCGGCGAGCGCGACCCCGGACGATGTCTGGGTACCCCCCGATCCGATGCCCGACGCGCCGTCGTCTCCGGCACCGGAACTCATCGAGGTTGCTCACTAAATGCCAACGGTCGGTGTCTCAAAGTCGTTGACACGCTCCGCCGGGTGCATCTTTTCTGCTTCAGCGCGTGTCCGCGCTCTGCACTCAAAAGATGCTGGTCCGGGTCGGCGGGCTGAGG
>JANOGB010000687.1:0-8886 GCA_031413955.1 Planctomycetota bacterium
CCGAAGAAGATGTCGGCGGTCAGCGCCGCTCGGAGCAGCTCCTCTGCCTTGTCTGGCTCCGACGTAATCAGGTCGGCGGCCTCGGCGTTGAGCTCCTGGGCGCGGAAGGTGTTGCGCTCGTTCTCCCCGTGGGTCTCGTAGGGTCCGCTTCCCGCGCTCCGGCATGCGACCAGCGCCAGCGCGAGCGCCCACGCCCTCATCGAATGATCCTCGGCTCGACCACGGGCAGATCAACCCTCGATATCGGCGTCGCCACACCGGTGCAGTGATGTACCTCAGGTCCTCGAACGTGGCACCGCGCAACACGTCGCGATCACCGCGCCGCCCTTCCGAGTGCGTCCGGACGCCGGAGCCGGCGACGAGGCTCGACGCGGCAAACACTGATCCGCCGGATTCGCCGGCGGGTTAAGCCCAAGGCCCGCAAAGGCTTCCGTGTGCATCGCGAGATTCTCCAACGATCGCTCCAACGAACGACTAGCATCCGCCGCCGAAGTCGAAGAACCCAGAATCCCAGTCGCTTCGCTTCCTGAGGAGGAAGACATGAAGGTCAAGGCCCTCGCTTTCCTGCTGGTCCCCTTCAACGCACTCGTTTTCGCCGCTGGCGCCTCATCAGCGGGCCGCCTCTGCGCACAGCAGCCCTTGTGGGCGAACGACCTCGTGCCCAACCAGGCTCCTTCGCGGAACGCCGTCCCAGCCAAGGACGACCCGGCGCTGGCAACGGACAACGGGAGCGACAACGCATTCCAAGAAGAGCTAAGGCGTCTTGCGCGCATCCACGACGACCAGACTTCTCAGGACACCGGCGACCCCGTACTCCCCACAATCGGCCTTGTCAGCCACCGGGCCGTGGACCTCTACATCGAAGGAAGGGGGTTGGACTTCTCGTTCGAACGCCGCTACAATTCGAAGCGGTCCGACACGGACGGCCCCCTCGGATTCGGATGGGACCACTGCTACAATGCTCGGATTCAGGGGGGCGGTTCGCTGGTCACCGTGCACGACGGCAATGGCGGCCAGGATCAATACGTCCAATCAGGCCCCTCGGCCTTTGACTACAATAGTCCGCCCGGGGTCTACACACTCGCCCGGTTCCAGGCTCCTAGCATCTTTGTCCTTCGCAATCGTGAGGGCATTCGCACGTACTTTAGCCAGAGCACTTCGCAGCTGACGAAGATCGAGGATCCAGCGGGCAATGCCCTAACTTTTTATTACGACGAGCTTAGCGGTCATCTTGACCACGTAATAGACACGATGGGACGCACGATTACCTTCAGTTACAACGGCGACGGCCGCCTTTGGTGGATAACTGACTTTCGTGGCAGGCAGGTCGAGTACTCCTATGACGCCGAGGGAAACCTTGCGGGCGTACGCACACCCACAGTCACGTCGACAGCCGGATTCAATGACTTTCCGAATGGACGAGCGGAGCGATACACGTACCTCAGCGGCCTCGGCAATTCCCTCGATCACAAGCTGACCTCGATCGTTCGTCCGAATGACGTCACCCAGGCCGTTCCGCCCTATGGGACTCCCGCCGTCCAGTTTGCCTACGAAACTGACCCCGACGCCGTCTTCTTCGGCTGGTGCACGTCCCAAACTCTGGGCGGCACGAACGCCGCCGGGACCGCCGGTGGAACCATCACCTACGACTACAGTGTGCTGGACTTCACGACTGCCATTTCGGATAGCAACGCACTGAACATCGGACGGCTGAAGACCCAAGTTACCAACCGCAAGGGTTTCGTCACCGAGTATACGACGAATCAGAATGGCCACGTCATCAAGGTCGTGGACTTCAACGGCTCGACGCCGTTCACAACGGCCAACGAGTACAACGCTGACGGAGAGTTGACTAAGATCACTCAGCCCAACGGCAACTACACGACCCCGACCTACGCAACCGGGATACGCCACGTCGCCGGCAACATCGCATCCATCACGCATCACAGCGGTTCCATTCCAAGCGATCAGACGACGCGAACGATGTTGCTGGAATACGAGCCCATCTTCAACAACCTGAGCAAGGTCACTGACTTCCGTGGATACGAGACGCGGTACTTCACTGATTACCAGGAGGGTGAGACCCTCCTGGAGCATCCGAACGACGTCGTTCCACTACTGCAGGCCGAGCTGCTGAACATCTTCACGCAAAGACAGCAGATCCTCGACATGTTCGCCGGGAGTTCAGTCACTTTCGAGAACTTCGACCTGAACGGTGACGGACTGCAGCCAGTCGCGCGGGGAAACGTGATCGTCACCGAGAACCCTGCCGCGACGATCTCGGGCCTTGGTGGGAGCCCTCTCGCTGTCCTCGAAGGGGACGCCACCCAGGAGTCCTGGCTCACGCGAACCTACAACTCCTATGGCCAGGTCACGTCCGAGACCAACGAGGAAGTGAACGTCACGGTGTACCTGTACTATCCGGAGAGCGACCCCGACGGGGACGGCAACCCGACTCCGGGCGGAGGCCTGAACACGACGATGGGCGGATACCTCAAGCGGATCGTGGAGGACACCTCTCTGCCATACGCGGATTCCCAGCTTACTGGCGTCACGGCGCGTACCTGGGACGTCGTTCGCAACTCCGGCACGAACCCTCCCCCCGTGAACAAAACCACGGACTACTTCTACGATCCGAGCGGGAACGTCACGGCCGTCCTTGATCCCAGAGGTGTCCGCTACGAGTACTCGGTTACCGAGCTCGACGAGGTGTGGAAGGAGCGCCGGGCCACGGACGTCTCCGCTGCTTTGACGCGCGGGGGCGGTCTTGCCGGCTCGAACGAGGACCTCTCTGGGCCGGCATTCTCGTATTCGAAGCTCTGGCGCATGGATAGCAATGGCAACGTGATAGCCCACTTCGTTCAGAACGCCGGGGGATGGTCAGACGACGTTGCAGTGGCAGGCGCCCCGAGCGGACACTTCGAAGAATACTGGACTTACGACATCCTCGACAACGAGAGAACGGAGGCTAGGGAATACGGGTTCGCGGGAGAACCGTTGGCAACCTGGACCTTCGGCTACGACACCAACGAGAACCAGATATCAGTGACCTTCCCTGAGGAAAACGGCGAGTTCACCACATGGGATTTCCGCGATCAGGTCGCGTCAATCACGAGAGGATCGGGGCCGGAGTTCTCCCAGGAGACCTTTACGAGAGACTCGAATGGCAACCTCCGACAATACACCGACGGCCGGGTAAAGCATACCATTTATGACTACGACGGTTTTGACCGAGTCAAGAGAGTCCTTGAACCCGCAGGGACCGAAAGGAAGCTCGTGTACGATGCGGAATCCAATGTGACGAGCATGTCAATATGGGGGCGGATCGGAGGTCCTTCGCCAGTTGGCAACGATACAAGCCAAAACATCGAACTACAAAAACGCGAAAATAAATATGACCAGCGGAATAGGTTGATCCAGATCGACCGGCAGGATCCTCAAGCCGCCCTGACCGACGGATCCTTGACGCCCAATGATGGTAAGGTCTCAACCGTACTGAATCACGACAGGCTCAGCCGAACGATCTACATCATTGATGACGACATGAGCAGGACGGAACGACTCTATGACGGGGCCACGCGGAAGATCAAGGAGACGGATCCAGTTGAGAACATCGTCGAGTTCGGCTACGACGACAATGATAACCTCGTCAAGACTGTCGAAAAGGACATCTATCCGAATGCTTCTTACCGCCAGTTCGAGTACTTCAACGTAGTTGACGCGCTTAATAGAATCAAATCCACCACAGACAATATCGGCAGGACGGATCGCTTCGGTTATGACTCTCGAGACAATCTGATCAATCGATCCGACGCCGTGGCCTCACTTTCAAGCCAGTCCATCAACGAACGGCAGGTCAACAACCCCGGCAATACAACTACCATCAAGGTGGATGGTCTTGGCCGGGTCGTGAAGGAAGAATCCGAACTTCGTGTTGGTGGAACGGGCGATGGCGCCTTAGACTCTCCTGCCTATAACCCAGACGGTCGCTCAACGCGCACGTTTACTTACGACAAGAATAGTCGCGTTTGCTTCGCAACAGACGATAAAGGCAACGCCACCGAGTATCAGTACGACACTTTGGATCGACTCCAGACAGCCATCTATGCAAATGGCACACAGTTGACGCGGAATTACGACGGCAACGACAATGTGGTTTTTTGGCAGGATGCTGTCGGAAGCCAGGTCTACATTACATACGACGACAAGAACCGCCCGACAGCGGGCGATGCGACGATCCCCTCCTCTGTCGTAGGAACCACAAAGATTCGCTACGAGTATGATGGCCTCGATCGCCTGACAAAGTCAATCGACAGCGTCGACAACCAGCTTGGAAACGGCAATGACTGGGTCAACGAGTACACCTGGGACGCTCTGAACCGGAAGAAGATCCAGAGCCAGAACAATCGGGCAGTCACAACGGCGTGGCGGGAGGAATCCAAGAAAACCTCGATAGGATACACGAGCGGGGTGACCATTCAGTACGCCTACGACGCGCTCGAGCGCGCGACGTCCGTCACTCAAGGAGCGCAGCAGCTCGCTTCCTACTCGTACGCGGGCAAGGACCGACTCCTGGAGAGGACAGACAACTCGGGAGTGGCCCAGCGATACCATGACGGCACGTGGAATGACACGTCATACTACGACGGTGCTCGCAGGCCAACGAAGGTCGACTTCAAGAAGGGCGCAGTATTGCTCACGGGGATCGAGCACGGATTCGACCGTGCCAACAACCGGCTCTACACTCGCCGTCTCCACCATGGATCGCGCGGCGATAACTTTGTCTATGACAGCATGTATCGCCTTACGCTCTGGGAAGAAGATGTTGCTGCGACGTGGGTGGGCACACCAGGCGGCACCAGCTTCGACAGCCGCACTACCTTTGAGTTGGATGGCGCGCAGAGCCGCCGTCGATTTACCAAAGCCACTGCAGATGACGAGGTTCCAGTCCCGACGGTAATAACGGTCAACAACGTCCACAACTACGTGAGCAAGAAGAAGGGGTTTGGGCCCTTCTATACAATCACGAACCAAGCCTTCGATTTGAACGGTAACAAGACCGCGTTTACAGATCAAGGTGCTCACTCGGTATACAAGTACGATTTCTTGAACAGGCTACGAGTGATCGAAAAGGAATCCAAAAAGGTGGAATTTGAGTACGACGCGGAGGGCAAGCGCGTTCGCACGAGAGTTACTGGGCTTGGGGGGTACCCGGCGATCACTGAATTCATGCACGATGGACAGCACGTCATTGAGGAGCTCGACGGATCAGGGGCGTGCCTGCGACGTTTCTATTATGGCGACAACCTCGATGAGCTTGTTGGCTACGAGAACTTGGCATTCTATCCGGGCACAGGAACCTATTTCTACGAGCAGGACTCCGCTAGCGATGTGATCGCTATTCATGATGTCGCGGGCATAGTAGTGGAAAGATACAGCTACGGAGCCTTTGGGTTTCCAACCTTTGAAACCCCGCTCAGCGTTGAGAAGAGCGTAGGGAAGTCCGATTTCGGCAATCCGTATCTCTTCAAGGGGCTGAGATATGAGGCACACTTTAACCCGCTGTATTACGTTCGGGCTCGATTTCAGGACCCTAACGATGGCACGTTTATGCAGCGGGATCCCATTGGAATCTGGGGAGACAGAGTCAACGTTGGAAATTCCAAGACGTATTGCGGATCTAACCCAGTCAACTGGATCGACCCATTGGGTCTTCAAGGGGTGAACCCATTCGACCCAACGGGCGTGGAAGGACGAGACCGAACCGGGGCACAACGTCCCCGGGGGGGTCGCGCCGGAGTTGCCAATCCTACGTCCAGATTCAGTCTGGCAGAACAGAAGGAGCTTGCAAGGAGTAAGGCCTTTGAGCGAGCACAGCGAGACAAACAGCGGCGTAATAAAGAGATACGGAAAAAGCAAGAGAAGGTGACGAAGGTGAGGAATCCCAAGTCTAAACCTAGCAAGCACCGACCCGATGGAAAGTACGACCCGGGCGGTACTACGGTACCCCTCGGCCCCGTATCCGAGCATAACAGGGATACATGCCCTAAAGACTGTCCGGCCGAAAACCCGGGAATGCCTGGAAAATACGGTATTCCCCCGGCCGAAGAGATAAACAATGGGCCCAGATGAACATCCTCTTGCACAGGCCGCTAGGCCCCCGTGTGTGCTTCGGGAGATGCCGAGGTGACGCCGCTGATTAACTGGCGGTTTGTGGTGTCAGACACGGTTTGTTTGGCTGGCCGGCAATGTTTATGCCGCGTGCGCCATCAACGGGCCTGGGGCGTTGCAAAACTCGTTGCGTACCGTGCAGGTGTCTAATCAATGGCCCGGTGCACGGGACTCGTCGAGCTGTCGCTTAAGAGTTCGCTCCGGGCAATGCGGAGACGTGTGGTGCGCGCGGCATGCAGCGAGAATGACATGGGGATTTATCGATTCATGGACGCTCGCCGGAGAAGAAGGGCAAGATCGAGGCTGCTGGCGATGTGATGTGATCGCCATGATGGCGCGGAAGTCGTACTCAAAATCCCTGGATGAGTCGAGTCGAGGAGACCTGCTGCGGTGCGGGCGAGTGGGCAGTTGCACGCTCGCACGCTCAGCGTCCGGCGAACGAAGCTCGGCCTCGGGCAGGACCTCGGCCGGTCCGTCGAGGAGGCCGGCCGAGGAGAGCGCCCCGGTAGGCCCCGGATCGCGTGGCGGCTCATCCGCTCACCCGCAGATGCCTGGCGATCGAACCGGCGCGGTCGGCTCCCCAAGAAAAGCCGCCGCTGGTCGGCGGCAGAATCCGGGGGATGCGCGTCGGCGCCAACATGGTGTAGGCTGGAAGCCCGGCCGACCTGTGGTTGCGATTGCCGGCGGCGGAAACTTCACTCGCTGGCCGGACTAGAGCCGGCAAGACCCCGAGTAACGATGCCCACGAAGGCGCTTGCCGATGCTGGAGCGGATCTGGAGGTCGATCTTCGTGCTCGCCTTGGCTGCGATCGTCCTAGTGGTTTCCCTCTGGTCCCTGACAGCTGCTCTGCGAGGTCCGTCCCCGCCCCGATCGCTCGGGGCGGAGACCGAGCCAGCAGCGGTCGACCGGCTGGCCCCGCTGCGCTTTGGCTGGCCGGCCGAGGGAAGAGTGCGGGTCCGGGCGGAGCATCGCCACGACGGACGGAGCTCGCGCGAGGAGTTTGAGCTGCACTGGCGTCCGCTCGATGGCGTGGGCTTGGTCGTGGAGAGCTTCCCCTGGCCGTGGGATTCGGAATCCGCTCCTCGCAGCCTGAGGTGCACCAGCGGCACGGTGATGACGCCGGTGCAGGCGGTCATCTCCTTGGACGGGCGTTTCGTCTGCACGCCGCGGCTGGACGACCTGCGCCAGGCCTGGAGCCACTGCGCGGACCATCGTGGCGACGCGCGGGTGCCGGAGCCGCTCGCTGAGCGCTGGCCGGACTGGGTAGAGCGTTGGATCGGCGTCGCCCTCCGGCCCGGCGAGAGGCTGACCATGCCAGTCGACAACGCAAACGCGGGGGCGTGGATCCGCTGCGAGAGCCAGACCCCCGAGCGCACGCGGCTCCAGTACCGTACACTCCGCCCGCGCGTCGCCGCAAGAACTCCGAGCAAGGGTCTCGACTGCCCGATCCCGGCCGCGGAGGAGATTGGTTGCGAGCTGGAGCGCGTCATCGAGGCCGAGCTCCTGCGCGATGGTCTGCGGCCGATCGACGTGCGCTCGTGGAGCCGCTGGACCTGGGCGCGCAACGCGTCGGACGTCGTGCGCGTCGTGGAGCACGAAAGCCGCTACGTTTTCGACTGGTCGGCGCCTATCTCGAACCCTCCCGCTGGTTTACACTCCGAGGAATTGCCCTCCGCCCTGCAGTCCTGGGCCGCCCTGCTCTGGCCCGAGCTGAGCGAGGAAGTACGGGAGTCGGAGACGGCCGAATGGCGCGCGATCTGGCCGCTGCTTCCCATGGCGCGGCGGGTCCAGATCCTGACCGCAACGAACTCGGCTGCCGCCGACTTCGGAATGAGGTGGCCGGAGTACTGGGCCTGGCAGGGGGCGCGCCCGGCGTTGCATCGGTTGTGGCGCCTCGAGGATCCGCTGCCGCCCTCTCGAGCTGTCTTGCGCACCTGGGTGGAGAACGGTCCACCGGAGAGTTCGATCGACGTGCTCTTCATCGGCGAGGGCTACACGGCCGAGGAGCTGAGCCCGGCTGGCAAGTACTGGAGCGACGTCTGCCTGGTTTCCCACGGGCTCTTCGAGGAGGCCCCGTTCTCGTGGTACCGCGATTGGTTCAACGTGAGGGCCCTGTTCCTCGAGTCCAGGGAGTCCGGCTGCGATTACGACGCCGGGATCGACGAGGTCGACACCGCGCTCGACGCGTGCTTTCTCGAGCAAGGAAACACCCTCGGGATCCGGAAACTATTCAAGCTGAAGGATCTGCTCCAGGGCTGCGGCGAGGCGGACATCGTCTTCGTGATGGTCAACTCGGATCGCTGCGCGGGCTACGAGGACATCCTCGGCGAGCCCTCGGCACGCGGCGGGCGGCGGGCGGTGGCGGTCTTTACGGTCGGTTGCCCCCGCGTGCACCAGACGGCCGCGCACGAGGCGGGCCACAGCTTCGCCGGCCTCGGAGACGAGTACGAGGATCCGGAGCGCGCGAAGGATGATTCCCCCTCGAGCGTGCGCGCCCCCAACCTCACCCTCGCTCGCAACCCTGAGTCCGCCGGATGGAGCCACTTTCTCGCGCTTCCCGGAGCGGAACGCTTCACGTGGCATCACGAGAGTGGGAGCTATTACGCAAAGAACGTCTTCCGGCCATGGCCCAGCTGCAGGATGAGCGACTCTAGCCAGCCGTTCTGTCCCGTCTGCTGCGAAGCCGTGGCGCGTGCGATCTTCGAGACGTGTGG
>JANOGB010000688.1:0-11358 GCA_031413955.1 Planctomycetota bacterium
GGAGCCCGGCGCTCCCAGGTGAGCGGCTACGCCGCCACGGCCACTGCGGCCAGCACGGTCACGCGCTCCTCGACCAGCTTCCACTCGCCGCCGCTCGGCTTCTTCCAGTTGGAGACTTCCAGCATGGCGTGCTTGACGCCCGCGCTCGTGTTCAGGCTGCGCTCGAGACCCTCGACCAGCGAGGGCGGCGTCGGGTCGGAGCCGCGCAGGAAGATGAGCTCGCCAGTGATGCGCACCATGCCATTGGTCACGCGCACTTGCAGACGCCACTGGTCGACGCGCTGACGCACGAGCAGGGAGCGGACCTCGGCGCGGATCTCGTTGTCGGGAACGTGTTTCATTTTTTTTCCTTGCTGACGGCCGCGTTGCGGCGCTCGCGTCGGGGGAGGAGTTCGGTGCGCGGGAGCCTGCGCGAGGAGAGCGCGCCCTTACGGGTCCTGTAAGCCCGCCGCTCGTGCGCGCCGCGCGGGCTCGGCGACGGGAGGCTTACGCCGCCGAACGGGAGGCGAACACGGTCGCGCCGCGAGCGGGAAGACTTTCCGGGGGCCGCGCCACGGGGTAGGGTCGCGCTCATGGAGGATCCGAGTCCGCTCCTCGGCTTCGGCATCGCGCTCGCGCTCGGCGCGCTGATCGGGGTCGAGCGCGAGCGCAAGAAGCGCGCGGGCGAGCTCGGAACCGGCGGCCTGCGCACCTTCGCGCTGCTGGCCGAGGCGGGCGCGATCGCGGCCTGGCTGGCGCAGCTCACCGGTTCGCCCTGGATCTTCGCCGCCGGCGGCGCGCTGGTGACGGCCATCGTGATCGCGGGCTACTTCATGGAGGTGCGCGCGCGGCCCGAGTCGATCGGGCTCACGACCGAGATCGCGGGCCTGGTCACGTACCTGCTCGGCGGCGCGGTGCTGTTCGGCGAGCCCGAGCTGGCCGCGGCGCTGGCCATCGCCACCACGGCGATCCTCGCCTTCAAGGAGCCGCTGCACGGTCTGGTCGAGCGCATCGGGCGCGAGGATCTCGAGGCGGGTCTGAAGCTCCTGCTCGCGACCTTCGTGGTCCTGCCGGTGCTGCCCGACCGCGCCGTCGATCCGTGGGGCGTCCTGAATCCCTACACGATGTGGTGGCTGGTGATCCTGATCTCGGCCATGTCGTTCCTCGGCTACGTCGCCACGCGCCTGCTCGGGGCCGAGCGCGGGCTCGTCGTCACCGGGCTCGCCGGCGGGCTCGTCTCTTCCACGGCCGTCACGCTCGGCTTCGCGCGCCAGAGCCGCGAACGCACACACGAGCCGCCCGCGGCCCTGGCTGCGGGGCTCTTGCTCGCCTGGGCGATCATGTTCGCGCGCGTCGGCGTGGCCGTGGCGCTCGTCCACCGTCCGCTGCTCGCCACGCTGCTCGTTCCGCTGTGCGCGATGGGTGGGACGGTGCTCGCGGTGGCGCTAGTCTTCGTCTGGCGCACGCCGCGCGCGAGCGGCGCTGGCCATGCGCCGGACGTGCACCTGAAGAACCCGTTTCGCCTGCTGGCCTCGATCCGCTTCGCGCTGCTCTTCGCGGCCGTGTTGCTGGTGGTCGAGCTCATACGCCGTAACACGAGCGCGAGCGGGCTCTACCCTCTGGCCGCGCTGGCCGGCCTGACCGACGTGGACGCGATCACACTCTCGATGGCCGAGTTCGCGAAGAGCGGGGGAGCTGCCGACATCGCCGCCGGCGCGATCCTGACCGCGGCGCTGGCGAACACGCTCGTGAAGTGCGGACTCGTGGCCGCGCTCGGATCCCCGGCCCTGCGCTGGCGAGTGATCGTGGCCACGGGGCTCGTCCTGGCGAGCGGTGCAGCCGCCTTCGTGCTCGCGTAGTCCGCGCTAGCGCACGATCCCGAGCGCGCGCAGCCCGGCGTGGTCCGGCGGGAGTTTCGTCGCGCGGAAACACGAGGTCGGCTCGACCGGACTTACCCCGCCCGGCGGCCGACCCGCGGGTCCCTCTGGCGGACCATCCGCGAGAGGAGCGCCGGCCGACGGCTTCTCCGGCGGACCACCGGCGGGAGGTCCGCCCGGCGGTGGCCCGCCCGCGCGGCCCATGCCCATCTCGAGCTCGCCGCCGTGCGGGTTCCAGTACTCCCACACGATCTTCCCGGCGGGCGTGACCTCGAAGAAGCGTCCCTGCTTGCCCGAGCACACGAACGTGTTGCCGTTCGCGAGCCGATGGCAGCCCGAGATGAAGAAGGAGTAGAAGTGCTCCGGATCGGAATAGCTCCACGCTGGCTTGGCGGGACCGAAGGGCTTCCCCGGCTCGCGCAGGAAACCCTTGGCTGGATCGAAGGGCAGGACGAGCTCGTCGATCGAGCTGTATTCCTTCCCGGGGCGCTGCTTGCCGTTGTTGAAGAGCGTCACGCGGCCCGCGCCCGGCAATCCGGCTCGTACCCAGTCGGCCTGGTGCTGGTAGAAGAGTTGCTGGTCGGCCTGCGTGCCGAGGCCGTACATGCGCGGGTTGCCCCAGCGATAGAGCAGGTCGCCGCCCTTCTTCCAGCGCCCGCCGCTCGAGCCCTTGGCCTCAGCGGTCGTGGTCGAGTGGTCGAGGATCCAGATCTCGCACAGCTCCGGCGTCGAGAGCAGGATCAGATCGTTCGCCGGCTCGTAGTCGATGCTGTTCAGGTGCAGCCAGTCGCCGCTCTCTGGCGGCGGAGGGCCGGCGGCTGGTGGCGCGCCGTCCTTTTCCTCGTCTTCCTCGTCGCCGCCCGCGTAGCCGAGCGCGCGCATCTCGGCCGCTTGTTTCTCGCGCAGCTCGCGCTCTTCCGCGCTCAGCGGCGGCTCGCCCCTGTGATCGGCGTTGATGTCGATGCGCTCCGGATGCTCTCGCACCGTGCCATGGTTCGGCTTGGTCGGATCGAGGTCCTGGATCAGGTGATCCTTGGCGTGCCACTCCCACACGATCTTGCCGCCGCCCTGGCCCGGATCAGGAGACGGCCGCGTGGGCTGGAGCTCGAGCACCCAGCACGGCCACCAGCCCTTTTCGTGCGTCGCCGCCGGATCCCGGCCGAGCGCGACCGCCTCGTCCTTGTTCAGGTACTCCCAGGCGATGGCGAGCACGTTGCCGTTCGCGAGCGGCTCGATGTCGTGGTGCAGGCTGTTCTTCGCGTCGGAGAGCACGTACTCCCACAGCACCGTCCCGTCCTGCGCGAGCTGCTGGATGCGCCCGCCGAGTCCGCCGCCGTGAAAGGTCGGGTTGTCGTCGATCCGCCCGACGCGCAGCAGCGTGCCGTCGTCCAGCAGGTACACCGCGAGCGGCGGATGCGGGCTGTCCCAGGTGTGCAGGACCTCGCCCTTGCCGTCGATCAGGAACGTCTTGCGCGAGCGCAGCGGCGAGAAGAGCACGAAGCCGTCGGCTGTGCCGGGCTCCGAGATTCGCAGCCCGCGAACGGGCTCTGCCGGAGGAGGTGCCTGCGACAGCGAGCAGGCGAAGAGAGCGATAGCGAAGGTCGGCGCCATGGGACGAGGATGATGACATGCCGCCCCGCCGCCCGACATTCCTGAGGATGCAGCGTCGCTTCCCGAGCCTTGCTCCGGCGACCTTGACGATCCAGCCTTACCCGCACAAGATGCACCCGTGGGTGCAGATCCGGGGCGCAGGAAGAAGGCGCAGGAGCGCCGGCGCAAGCGCCAGCAGCGCGACGAGCACCGTCAAGCCGCCCTGCGCGAGGAGCTGCGCTCGCTCGCGGGTCGCCTCGAGCGCGACGGACGCGGGCCGCTCCACGCCTGTCGCCTCGACCAGCAGCGCAGGGGCGGGCATCTCGCCCACGTGCTCATCGCCCGCGAAGGCCGAGGCGGGATCACCATGGCGTTGCTCGAGGTCGATCTCGGCTGTCTCGGCGTCAAGAAGTGTCTGGTGCGCGAGGGGCTCACGCCGGGCGAGTACGACGACGTGTTCGAGTCGCTCCAGGAGAACCTGGAACTCGAGCGCTGCTCCCCGGCGCGCGCCCTGAAGCTGATCGCGACGGCGGTCCAGTACGCTTCCAAGCTGGGGTTCCGCCCGCATGCGGACTTCGCGGCCGTGCGCGCGCTCTTCGGCGACACCGACCCGGCGACTTGCCCCGAGGAATTCGTGTGTGGCGCCGAGGGCAAACCCTACTACGATCCCGGGCCCGACGACGACGTGCGCCTCGTCCTCACGAAGCTCGAGGAGCGCCTCGGACCGCAGGGTTTCCAGTACCTCCTCCTGCCGGGCGAAGTCGAGTACTCGAAGGAGCTCCCCGGCGACGAGCACCCGGACCCGGCCGTGCGCGCCTGGGGCCGGCTGCGACGAGCCGAGGGCTGGCTCACCACGGCCCTGATGAAGACTGCGGCGGTCCACTTCGGCAAGCGCTTCTTCGAGCGCGCGCTCGACGAGTTCGCGCCCGACCACGAGCGCGACGAGGTCGAGGATGGCGTACAGGGCGTCCTCGATTCCTGGGCCCTCTCGCGCAGGATCCCCGGGTTCCGCCCGCTCGGCCGGCCGGCACGTGAGGAGGAAGAACGTTCGGCCGTCGAGATCCTCCTGGAGGAAAACGGAGCCCGGCTGCCGGAGTTCGAGCGGCGCGTGCTGGACGCTTTCGAGGAGCGCCCGTTCAGCTTCTACGTCGTCCGCAGCGTGACCCCCGGCGAGGGGATGGGCCTGCGCGACGTCTTCACGGGCGACGAGTACGCGGTGCACGAACGCTCGTTGAGCATGCAGGTCGCCGAAGGGGTCGTCCTCTACGCGCGTATCATCCCCATCGACGGAACGGCGATCCTGGTGGGCTGCGGATCCTACGTCCTCCCGCCCTCGTTCCGCTTCGAGCTGCTCGAGCGCCGCACGGGGCTCGAGGAGTACCTCGGGCCTGACCTCCTCCCGCTGACCGAGCGCTGGCTGCGCCTGCTCGAGGGCTCGCTGCGCGTGAAGTTCTGCGAGATCGCGAGCCGGATCCGCTTCCCACCGCCGCCCCAGATGTCGAACACGGACGGCGAGGCGCTGCTGTTCCACTCCGTGCACTACGAGCTCGGATGCTCGCCGCGCGCAGCTCTGGAAGCTTTGCAGGAGCTCGCCTTCGAGTGGAACGACGAGGACTTCGTCCAGGAGTCCAAGCTCGATCCGAGCGGCGCGCTCGCCGCCATCGATTTTTCCTGGCAGGGCCGAGGCAACAAGAGTCACCCGAGCTGGACCAACACGACCCTCGGGCGCATCGAGCTCGACGGACGCCGGATGAAGATCGAGGTGAACTCCGCCGAACGCGCCGAGCGCATCCAGCACGAGGTCGAGCGGCGGCTCGGCGAGCGCGCGCGCCTCCAGAGAATCGAGCAGAAGACCCTCGAGCAGATGAGGGCCGAGCAGGAGAAGGCACCGAAGGAGCCCGCGCAGTCAGGACCGTCAGGAAGCGAGCGCGAGCCCGTCGCGCCCGATCCGGCCATGCTGCGCGCGATGGCCGAGGCGCATTGGAAGTCCTGGTACGACCATCCCATTCCGGCTCTGGGGGACGTCTCGCCGCGCGAGGCTGCGCGAACACCCGCGGGCCGGGAGCTCCTCGACGTTCTGCTCGACGACTTCGCCTTCCGCTCGTCGGATCGAGACGATCCCCTGAAGCCGGACGTGGCGGCCTTGCGCAGGGAGCTCGGACTGGTCGCTCCGGCCGTCGCGCTCTGACTCCTCTCGCGAGACTGGTCTCGACTCGGCTGCCGGAGGGGGGCGGTGCCTGCGCGGGTTCGATTTTCCGGACTTTTGTTGCGGGTCACGCCAGCTCCCGACGTTTTCAGGAACGGGCCCGGTTCCGTGCGCGAGTCGTCCAACCGTGTCGCGCGTTCCTGAATTTCCTGAACGCTCGGCCGGTCGCAGGGGGAATGGCCGACGCCGGAGGAACCGGGCCCAGCCGGAGCAGATCCGGTCGGGGAGACCCGAGAGAGAGACCGTTCCCTCTCCGCCCGTGCAAACCACGGCGCGGAGGGGGAGCTTCTCCCCGCGGAGGCCGAGGCGGGGTCAGGTCCGGTCGCCGAGCACGCGGAAGTAGGCCTTCCACGGCCCGATCTCGGCCGCGCGGGCCTTGGCGAGGACGCGGGCGATCTGGGCCAAGTGGGCGAGGTCGTGCACGACCCAGGTCGAGAGCAGTTGACCGAGGGTCACCGGGCCGAGGTCGGGATGGCGGCCGCGGCGCTCGAGGTCGGCACTCGTGAGGCCGAGAGCGCGGAGGCGTGCCAGCGACTCCGCGCGCCGGCGCGCGAAGAGATCGAGCAGCTCGGCCAGGGATCGCGCGTCGTGGTGCCCGCGCATGCCGTCCCGGTCGAAGGGCACGAAGGGCAGCGCGTCGCCGTGCGCGAGGATGTGCTCGGTGCGCGTCACCCAGTCCGTGTCCTCGCCATGGATCAGGTGGCCGACGACGTCGTAGGGACTGTACGTCTCCGCGCCCTCGTCGGCGCGAATCCAGTCGTCTCCGAGACCGGCGAGGAGAGCGCGCAGGACGTGCGGCGTGCGCGCCAGGAAATCGAGGGACCGATCGAGCGAGTCCATGTACGCCATCGTAGGCGACGGCTCACCCGGGAGCGCCGAGCTCCAGCTCGGCTCTGCTTGTTCCCCTTTTCCGTTCTCCGAGGGAGAGGAAGAAGAGAGCCAGCAGAGAAGAGCCGGGCTGGAGCCCGCCGCTCCCGGTTGAAAAAAAGCTCACTCCTCGCGGCGCCGGGCGACGGTGTACCAGGCGAAGAGATCGTTCGCGACGTCCTGGCCTTGTTCGTCCCACTTCAGGGCCCAGCCGAGCTCCTGAGCCTCGGCCCGGTCGTCGACGTCGAAGGCCAAGAGCTCGAAGCCCGCCGCGGCGAACTCCTCCTTCGTGAAGGGCGACTCGCCGTACGCCCACGGGAGGTAGCGATCCTTGCTCGGCGCCGGACAGAGGTTGTAGAGCGCGAAGATCCCGCCCGGCTTCAGGACCCTGGCCACCTCCGCCAGGAACTGCTCGGGCGGCACGCCGAGATCGACCAGCATGCGCGCGTCGACCTCCTGGGCCGGGCGCACGTAGCCCTTTTTGAGCACGTTCTTCGACAGCACGAGGTCATAACCGCCGCCGACTGCGGTCCTGACGCGCTCCTCCGCCGGCCAGCGTCCGTGAACGAGCGTCAAGCGACCCGCGCGTCCGCCGGAGAGGCTCGCGATCGGGCCCTGGTCCTCGGAGCGATAGTACGCGTGCAGCAGCGGATCGACGTCGACTCCGACCGCATCGCAGCCGAGGCTCGCGAGCAACCTCAGGTGCCCGACGCCGCCGTAGCCGAAGTCCAGGAGTCGTCTTCCCGAGAGCGAGTCGAGCGCGGGCTCGTTCGTCAGCTTGCCGATGACGTCGAGTGCGCGCGCATAGGCGATGGGCGTGCCGTAGCGCGTCGTGTAGTAGAACTCGCCGCCGTAGGGCGTGGCCTGGAAGCGCTCCCGTTCCACTGGCTCGAGCCGCGCGTGCTCCTCCGCCGTCAACGCCTCGCGCGTCTTCTGGTCGTACAGCACGACCCGCTCCCCGATCGAGGGCAACGCCCGTGTCGCCGCCAGGAAGGCCTTCGTGCCCTTGCACTCGACCAGCGCGAGCACGCGCTCGGCCTCGGCCTGCAGCGTCGCGACCGGAGTCGGCTGCGGTGCGCTAGCGTCCTCGGCCTGCTGGGAAACCAAGGCCAGGAGCGGCACGAGAGCGAGGCCGAGCGTGTGCATGCCGTTCACTGTAGGGAGCGCACCTCGGCGCGGGTGCGCTCTCACGCAACGTGAACGCCGCTCAGATCATCGCTTCCCACTCGGCGTTCTTCTGCTCGAGCTCGCGCTCGACCTCGGCCAGGCGTTGCTGGGTCTCTCGCGCCAGCGCGGCGTCCTTGTAGACGCGCTCTTCGCCCAGGGCGGCCAGCAGCCGGGCCTGCTCGGACTCGAGCGCCATGATCGTGTCCTCGACTTGCCGCAGGAGCCACGGGTTCTTCGGCTTCTCCTTGCGCGCCGGACCGCTCTTCGCCGCCTTGACCTTGGCGGCGGTGGCCTTGCGCTCCTTCTCGGTCGCCTGCCGTTCGCGCGTCTCGATTCTCTCGGCCAGGACGGTCTTGCGGTAGTCGCTGTAGTTGCCGGGGAAGGAGCGTACGGCGCCATCCCCGACCGCGAGGATGCGCGTGGCGAGGCCGTCGATGAACTCGCGGTCGTGGCTGACGAAGACGAGCGCGCCCGAGAACTCGCCCAGCATCTCCTCGAGCGCCGTCCGGCCGGGCAGGTCGAGGTGGTTGGTCGGCTCGTCGAGCGCCAGCCAGGAGGGTGCGGCCAGCACCAGTTTCGCCAGCGAGAGCCGCGCACGCTCGCCGCCCGACAGGCGCGCGATCGAGGCCTCGACCTCGTTGCCGCGGAACAGGAAGCGCGCCAGGTGCGAGCGGATCTCGAGGTCGGTCGCGAGCGGCTGCAGGCGGCGGATCTCGCTCATCGGCGTGCCGTCCTCGTGCAGGTCGCTCGTGTCCTGGTCGAAGTAGCCGCACACGGCCTTGTAGCCCTTCTCGATCGTCCCGGCGCGCGGCTGGAAGCGTCCGGCGAGCGCGCGCAGCAGGGTCGACTTGCCCGAGCCGTTCGGCCCGACGATGCCGACACGCTCGCCGCGTGCGAGCTTGAAGTCGACCCCGGACAGCACGACGTTCGCAGCGTGCGCGAGCTCGAGTCCGCGCGCCTCGATCACGGTCTCGCCGCCGCGCTCCATCTTCTGCATGCGGATCACGGGGCGGCGCACGTCGAGGTAGGGCTGCGGCAGGCGCACGACGTTCTCGAGCTTCTTCAGGCGCCCCTTGGCCTCGCCCGTGCGCTGGCTGCCCATGTGGGTGCGGATGAAGAGCTCCTCCTTGCGGATGAAATCCTGCTGCTCTTCGAAGGCGCGCAGGTCGCTCTTGTGGCGCTCGGCCTTGATGTCGAGGTAGCGCGCATAGTTGCCGGGATAGCGCGTGAGCTGGGCGCGCTCGATCTCGACGATCGAATCCACCAGGCGGTCGAGCAAGCGCCGGTCGTGGCTGACGATCAGGACTGCGCTCTTCAGGTGCCGCAGGAATTCCTCGAGCCATTCGATGCCGACCAGATCGAGGTGGTTGGTCGGTTCATCCAGCAGCAGCACGTCGGGCACGCTGACCAGCACGCGCGCCAGGCAGGCGCGGCTCTTTTCGCCGCCCGACAGCGTGCGCGCCTCGCGCCCCCAGAACGACTCGTCCAGGCCGATCCCGGAGAGAACCGTCTCGATCTGGCGCTCGGCTTCCCAGCCGCCCAGATGCTCCATGTGCGCCGTCAAGTCGCCATGGCGCTTCGTCAGGGACGCGAGCTCGGGGTCCCGCGCCTCCGCCATGTCGTGCGAGAGCCGCTCGAGTTCCCCTTCGATGGCGCGGATCGCCGCCAGGCCCTGCTCGACGAAGTTGCGCACGTTGAGCCCCGGCTCGAACAGGGGCCGCTGCACCACGTAGCCGATGCGCGCGTCGCGCTCGAGCTGGACCGTGCCGTGGTCGGGCTGTTCCTCTCCTTCGATCAGGCGCAAGAGCGTGGTCTTGCCGGCCCCGTTCCGGCCCACGCAGCCGAGCTTGTCGCCGCGCGCGATGTTGAGCTCGACGCCGCGCAGGATCTCGGTCGCGCCGTGGCTCTTCCCGAGGCCGGAGATCGAAAGAACGGTCATCGTCGGGAGGGGAGAGCTCGGCATGATAGCGAGCTCCCGCAGGAACTCGCGTCCCAACCTCCATGCTCACGCTCTTCGCTGCACGCCTCGCGCTCTGTGCCGCTCTGCTCGTTGCCTGCAAGAGCGCGGGCGGCGCCCCTGCCGCCGACACCGAGCTCACCATCGCCCAGGTCCTCGACGACTGGCACCAGGCCGCCTCCGCGGCCGACGGCGCGCGCTACTTCGGGCACATGGCCGAGGACGCGGTCTACCTCGGCACGGACGCGAGCGAGCGCTGGACTCTGCCGGCCTTCCGTGCCTTCTGCGAGCCGTACTTCTCGAAGGGCGTCGGCTGGACCTACGAGCCGCGCGAACGGCACGTGTCCGTCGCCGGTGGGCTGGCCTGGTTCGACGAACGCCTGTGGAACGAGAAGTACGGCGAATGCCGGGGCACGGGCGTGCTGCGCGCGGACGGCCGCGACTGGAAGATCGTCCACTACAGCCTCACCTTCCCGATCCCGAACGAGCTCGCGTCCGACGTCGTGGGGCTCATCCGCGGGCGCTGATCGCAGAGCCCTCTTGCTCATCTGGGAGCGCCGGGCTCCAGCCCGGCTTCGTTCTTCTTCCGACTCGGAGAAAGGAAGGAGAAGAGAACCAAGAGCCGGGCTGGAGCCCGGCGCTCCCGGTTGAGAGCACGCACCGGCGCAGCTAAGCTGCGACGGCTCGCGATGCCCGCCCCGCCGCCCGACGCACGCTCGCTCTCGGCCGAGGTCGAGAGCGTGACGCCTTGTGGAGAGGACGGCGTGGTGCTGGCCGTGCGCCCGGAGATCGAGCTCCCGCCCGTGCGCGCGAGCCGCTTCTTCATGCTGCGGCGCAGGGACGCGCTCTCGCCGCTCATCCCGCGACCGTTCTCGCTCTACCGCCAGCGCGGAGCGGTGCTCGAGTTCTTGATCAAGGTGATGGGGCGGGGGACGCGCGCGCTGGCGGCGTCACGGCCGGGTGACGAGCTCGCCCTCATCGGGCCGCTCGGCAACGGGTGGCCCGCGCTCGACGGCGGTGGAGCACCGTGGGTGATGCTCGCGGGCGGCGTCGGCGCGGCGCCGTTCTACCTCGGCATCGAGCAGGCGCTCGCGGGGATGGACGGCAAGCGGCCGGCGCGACGGGAAGAACTCGTGTACCTCTTCGGCGCGGCACGGCGCGGGCTGCTCTACGACCTCGAACGCTTGCGCGCGCTCGGAGTGCGGATCCACACGGCCACCGACGACGGCTCCGACGGCTTTCGCGGCAACGTGCTACAGCTCCTCGAACTGCTCTGGAGCACGGGCGAGCTGCCGCGCGAAGTGCGCCTGCTGGCCTGCGGGCCGCACGCGATGCTCCTGGCGGTCGAGCGCCTCGCGCGCGCGCGGAGCTTGGCCTGCTGGCTCTCGCTCGAGACGCTGATGGGTTGCGGGGTCGGCATCTGCAACGGCTGCCCCGTGGCGACGCGTCCCGAGGGCGAGCTCGGCGGCTGGCCCAACGCCAAGTGTTGCGTCGAGGGTCCGGTGTTCTCGGCCGGAGCGATCACGCTCGAGCATCCGGGAGAAGAGCACGGCTCCCCCCGGCACGCCCCGGTGGCGAGCGTGGACGAGGCAGAGCACGAACCCGAGCGCGGCCGCTGCGGGAACTGAGGTCGAGTCGTTTCCCCCGGGAACGCCGGGCTCCAGCCCGGCTCTGCTCTTCTCCGAGAAACCGAGAAGAGCCGGAGAGAACGGAGC
>JANOGB010000689.1:0-14203 GCA_031413955.1 Planctomycetota bacterium
GGCTCTCTATGCGGGAGGGAGTTTCACGACCGCGGGCGGCACCGCGGCGAACAACATCGCGAAGTGGGACGGCTCGAGCTGGTCGGCCCTGGACAGCGGGACGGGCAGTCCTGCCAATGCCATCTATTCCTTGACCGCACACGACGATGGCACCGGGCCCGCGCTCTACGCAGGCGGGGCTTTCACCACCGCGGGCGGCGTGGCGGCGAGTCGGATCGCGAAGTGGGACGGGGCGAGCTGGTCGGCGCTGGGCGGCGGGATGGACAGCGTCGTCCATTCCCTGACGGCGTACGACGATGGCGCCGCGCCCGCGCTCTACGCAGGGGGCATCTTCACGACCGCGAGCGGGGTGGCGGCGAACCGGATCGCGAAGTGGGACGGCTCGAGCTGGTCGGCGCTGGACAGCGGGGTCACGGCGGGCAGTGCGTCTGCCTCGGTCAAGGCCCTGACGGTGTACGACGACGGGAGTGGACCGGAGCTCTACGCGGGGGGCTTTCTCACGACCGCGGGCGACACTGCGGCGAACCACATCGCGAGGTGGCAAGGCTCGAGCTGGTCGGCCCTGGGAGGGGGCGGCCTGAGTGGACCCCAGGTCTATGCCTTGGCCGTTCACGACGACGGCAGCGGGCCGGCGCTCCATGTCGGAGGGAACTTCTCGTTCGCAGGTGCCGTGCCCGCGAACAATATCGCGAGGTGGGACGGTTCGAGCTGGTCGCCGCTGGGCGGTGACATGAACGACGACGTCCTCGACCTGACGGTGTTCGACGATGGCAGCGGATCGGTGCTCTACGCGGGTGGCAAGTTCACGACCGCGGGCGGCGTGACCGTGAACCGGATCGCGAAGTGGGACGGGGCGAGCTGGTCGGCGCTGGGTAGTGGGATCATTGGTGGCTCCTCGCCGTTCGTCGGCAAGCTGGCGACGTTCGACGACGGCGGCGGCCCGGCCCTCTACGCGGGAGGACGATTCACGACGGCGGGCGGCGTGGCGGCGAACCATATCGCGAAGTGGAACGGCTCGACCTGGGCGTCTCTCGGCAGCGGGATGAACTCCTCCGTCGATGCCCTGACGGCGTTCGACGACGGTGGCGGGCCGGCGCTCTACGCCGGAGGATCCTTCACGAGTGCGGGAGGCGTCGTGGCGAACCACATCGCGAAATGGGACGGCTCGAGCTGGTCGCCGCTGGGCAGCGGGACGGGTGGGACGAGTGGCTTGGTCCTGGCCCTGACAGTGCATGACGACGGCGCCGGGCCGGCGCTCTACGCGGCAGGGGAGTTCTCGAGCGCGGGAGGCGTGGCGGCAAGCCGGATCGCGAAGTGGGACGGGGCAAGCTGGTCGGCGCTCGGAAAAGGGATCGGCGGTACTTCCGTGTACGCGCTCATCGTGCACGACGATGGCAGTGGCCCGGAGCTCTATGCCGGTGGCCATTTCGGCCGGCGGATCGAGAAGTGGGATGGCTCGACCTGGTCGACTCTGGGACTCGGGATCAACAACATCGTCCAGACCCTCATGAGCTGGGACGACGGCCACGGCGCGGCGCTGTATGCCGGCGGCTGGTTCGCGGTCAGCCCCGCGGGCGACAGCTTCCTCGCCAAGTGGGGCTGCCGGCCGAAACCCACGGTGAGGCCGCGCAAGCTCTGAAGCGGGGCCGGAGGCGGCGCCGCGTCTTCCGTTCGAGGGCGCGCATCTCCGCTTCGACCGAGATGGTGTACGCTCGTTCCGGATCATCTGTCCCCGGAGGCTTCGCACCGAGCCGCTGGACGCGGCCCTGCTCGGAAGGACGAACTGCCATGAGTCGATTGCGCAGCGGTCTCTTGGTCCTCGCGCTCTCGTTGGCCGCCGAGCGGGCCCTTGCGGCGCAACTGGCGGCGGGACCAGTCTGGAGCGTGGAGGGGAACCAGGCGGCCGCGAGAATGGGCACCGCGGTCTCGACTGCAGGCGACGTGAACGGCGACGGCTACGCCGACGTGATCGTGTGCGCCGACCGCTTCGACCACGGCCAGACCGACGAGGGTGGCGCCTTCGTCTACCACGGCTCGCCCTTCGGCCTCTCGAAGCGGCCGGATTGGACGGCGGAGAGCAACCAGGCGTTCGCGACCACCAGTGCCGCGGGGACGGCCGGCGACGTGAACGGCGACGGCTTCGACGACGTGATCGTCAGCAGCTACCTGTACTCGAACGACGTGCACCTCGAGGGCCGGGCCTGGGTCTATCACGGCTCGCCCGGTGGGCTCGCGACGAGTCCGTCCTGGAGCGTGGAGGGCGATGAACTGAACGTGAACCTCGGCGCCGCGGTCGCCGGCGCCGGCGACGTGAACGGCGATGGCTATGACGATGTCCTCGTCGGCGTCGCGCAGTACTCCAACGGGCAGCAGGCCGAGGGACGCGCTCTGCTCTACCTGGGCTCGGCGGCGGGTCTCGATCTGCTCCCCGTGTGGAGCGTGGAGGGCAACCAGACCTTCTCCGGGTTCGCGGCCGTTGCCTCGGCGGGCGACGTGAACGGCGACGGCTTCGACGACGTGCTCGTCGGCGCCCAGAGCATGAACCACCCGGAGCGCGACGAAGGCCGAGCCTTCCTCTATCTGGGATCGCCGAGCGGGCCCTCGTCGGTTCCGTCCTGGACGGCGGAGAGCGACCAGATCAACGCTTCCTTCGGCCAGCCTTCGCGCTCGGCGGGCGACGTGAACGGCGACGGCTTCGACGACGTGATCATCGGCGCTCTGGAGTTCCCCGGCGGGGGCCGCGCGTATCTCTACCTCGGTTCAGCCGCGGGCCTCTCCCCGCTCCCGGCCTGGATCATGAGGGGAATGCGTGGGGAGCAGTTCGGCGTCGTGTCGGGAGTGGGCGACCTGGACGGCGACGGCTACGCCGACGTGATCGTGGGCTCCCCCAGCTTCGATCACCCCCGAAGCCAAGAAAACGAGGGCCGAGTCCAGGTCTTCTACGGCTCGCCGGCGGGCCTCGCGCCGAGCGCGGGGTGGAGCTTCGAGAGCGGGCAGAGGTTCGCGCAATTCGGCTCCGCCGTCGGGGGGGCGGGCGACGTGAACGGCGACGGCTTCGACGACGTGATCGTGGGCGCGGGCCTGCTCGACCACGGCCAGCAGAACGAAGGCGCCGCCTTCGTCTTCCACGGCTCGTCCCGGCGGCGCCTCCAGTAGCTCGTGCTCCCTGCCGCGGAGCGCGAGCTCCGAGCGGACGACCGGGGGCTCGTGCCCAGCTTCCCCAGGCCTTGGCTCGATCCAGGCCGAGTATCCTCGGGCGGAGGGGCGGAGCCAACGGTCACGCGGGGAGCTGCATCCCTGGTACCGTGTACCCCCGTACCCGTTCCCAACTGCATTCCTGGAGGCCCGACATGCGCCGCTGGATCGTGATTGGTTCGATTGCGTTCGTCGGTTTGCTGGTTCTCGGACGCCTGACCCGGGCTCAGGGCCTCCCGTCTCTCGAACCCGCACCGGGAATCGAGGAGGTCGACGATGCGACGCTACGGCAGGTCGTGACCGGCCGCGTGTGCTTGCCCGACGGTTCGCCCGCGGCAGGCGCCGTGGTCGTGACGAGCGCCGGAGGCCAGGCCATCACGAGCGCGGACGGGAGCTTCACGCTCGAAGTGGAGCTACCGCTCGATTTCGAGAGCCTGGAAGTGACGGCGGTCGCTGACGATCGGACGGGCTTCCGGAGCCTGGTCGCCAACACGCGCCTCGTGCCGGCCGCCCTGACGTCGACCACGTCCGTCGGGAGTCTCGCGCTGACGTTGGCGCCGAACTGCGTTCCGAGATGGCTGCCTACCTTTGGAGCGCAGCCGGGTACGAACGACAGCGTCCTTGCCCTGACGGTGTACGACGACGGCAGCGGACCAGCGCTCTACGCAGGTGGCAACTTCACGACCGCGGGTGCTGTGTCTGCGAGCAAGATCGCGAAGTGGGACGGCTCGAGCTGGTCGGCGCTGGGCAGCGGGATGAACGATAGCGTCCATGCCCTGACGGTGTACGACGACGGCAGCGGGCCCACGCTCTACGCAGGAGGCATCTTCACGACCGCGGGTGGTGCGTCTGCGAGCAGGATCGCGAAGTGGGACGGCTCGAGCTGGTCGGCGCTGGGCAGCGGGACGGGAGGTCCCAATCCGAACTACGTCGCTGCGTTGGCCGTTTTCGACGACGGCAGCGGCCCGGCGCTCTACGCGGGAGGCACTTTCACGACCGCGGGTGGTGTGGCTGTGAGCTACATCGCGAGGTGGGACGGTTCTAGCTGGTCTGCGCTCGGCCGCGGGTTCGTTTCGGACTACCCTTTCCCGGTCGTCCACGCCCTGACGGTGCACGATGACGGCGGCGGTCC
Organism: Planctomycetota bacterium; assembly: GCA_031413955.1. Lineage (GTDB taxonomy): Bacteria > Planctomycetota > UBA1135 > UBA1135 > JABFRZ01. Next base: position 4,328 of record JANOGB010000689.1, read on the forward strand.
GGAGCTCTACGCGGGCGGCAACATCACGAGGGCCCTCGGCGGCGGTGCGACAGTGAACGGCATCGGGCGCTGGGATGGCTCGAGCTGGTCCGCGCTCGGCAGCGGAGTGGGTGGGCTCATACCGGTCGTCCAGGCCCTGGCGTCGTACGACGACGGCAGCGGCCCGGCCCTGGTTGCAGGGGGCTGGTTCACGACGGCCGGTGGCGTAGCGGCCAGCCGGATCGCCAGGTGGGATGGCGACAGCTGGTCGGCGCTGGGCAGTGGGATGGGCAAAGAGGTGAATGCCCTCACGGTGTTCGACGACGGCGGCGGTCCCGAGCTCTATGCCGGTGGAGAGTTCAACCTCGCCAGTGGATTGCTTGCCAAGAAGATCGCCAGGTGGGACGGCTCGACCTGGTCGGCGCTGGGGAGCGGAATGGACGGCGGTGTCTATGCCCTGACGGTGTACGACGACGGCAACCGGCCTGCGTTGCATGCCGGTGGCGTGTTCATCGGGAGTCCGGCGAACGACAGCTACCTCGCGAAGTGGGGCTGCCGGCCGAAACCCACGGTGAGGCCGCGCAAGCTCTGAACTGTCGCGGCTCGTGTTCGTCTCGCTCGTCGCTCGGGACGAGATCAGGCGAAGCGTAGCTCTCCGGGCTCAGCGCCGTTGCCGGAAGAGCGCGACCGAGGCGGTGAAGCCGTGCAGGAAGTTACGGCCGCCGACGGGGCCGATCTCGCCGGCGCGAAGAAGCCGGCCAGCGGGACATCGGCCGCGAGGCCGGCGCGCACGCAGCTCGTGTCGTGGTCGGGCTTGCCGAACATGCGCGTGCCGCGGCCGTTGCAGGAGAAGAGCAGGGCGCCGGTGGATTGCTTGTCGGTCGCGAGCACGCCTCCGCCCTTGGTGGTGATCAAGCTCGAGAGGTCCTCGCCGGCGGAGGCGGCGTCGCGCACGAGCAGTTGCACCGTCTGACCCCGGCGCACGAAGTCCGCCACGGCCACCGCGCGGTCGCGTTGGTTCAGGGCCATGATCCCGCGCACCAGGAAATCGCCGCGCTCGAACTCGGTGCGCGTGGGATCGATGGCGAGGCCGATGAAGGGCATGTTCTGGCGCGGGCGCGGCTCGCAGCGCACGAGGTCTCAATCCGGACCTCGAGCACCGGCTTGTCCAGAGCGCCTTCCAGCCTGCCACGGGCCGTGCTAGGATCCACCTTCGCCTGCTCGAGGCGATTCGGGGAGGCGGCCGGGCTCTTACTGTCTTGTCCTTGGCAACGGGAGCGTTCCCATGCAGCGCACGAATGCGCGTCTTGCTCGTCGGTTCTTTCTCCTTCTCCCGGGCGCGACAGCGTTGGGGGTCCTCTCCTCGATCGCCCTGGGCCAGCTCGAGCACGGGGCCGACGCCACGATACTGCGGCAGGTCGTCACCGGATGCGTGTGTCTCCCGGACGGCTCGCCGGCCTCGGGCGCCGTCGTCGTGACGAGCGCCGGCGGCCATGTCGTCACTGGTGCAGACGGGAGCTTCACGCTCGAGGTGGAGCTGCCTCTCGACGCAGAGAGCCTGGAAGTGACGGCGGTCGTGGACGGAGAAACGGAATCCAGCAGCCTGGTCGCAAACGCACGCATCGTGCCGGCCGCGCTGTCACCGATCACGTCCGTCGGGAACCTCCTGCTCTCGCCGTCGCTCACCTGCCACCCGAGATGGCTTTCGACCTTTGGAAATACGCCTGGTACGGACGACACCGTCGATGCCCTCGCGGTCTTCGACGACGGCGATGGGCCAGCGCTCTACGCAGGAGGCAAGTTCACGACCGCGGGGGGCGTGACGTCGAACTGCATCGCGCGGTGGAACGGCTCGAGCTGGTCGGCACTCGGCAGCGGCGTGGCGTACCCGTCCTCGAATCCGAGGGTCCATGCCCTGACGGTGTACGACGACGGCGGCGGACCGGCGCTCTACGCGGCAGGTTGGTTCGTGACCGCGGGCGGCGTGGCGACGAACAACATCGCGAAGTGGGATGGGTCGGGCTGGTCGGCGCTGGGCAGCGGGTTGAGCAGCAGCGTCCATGCCCTGGCGGTGCACGACGACGGCAGCGGGCCGGCGCTGTACGCGGGAGGGGACTTCACGACTGCGGGCGGCATCGAGGCGCGCAGGATCGCGAGGTGGGACGGGTCGAACTGGTCGGCGGTCGGCAGCACGGGGCAGATAGTCTTTGCCCTGACGGTGTATGACGACGGCGGCGGGCCGGCGCTCTACGCGGGAGGCTACTTCTCGAACAAGATCAAGAAGTGGAACGGCTCGGGTTGGTCGTTCCTCGGAAGTGGCCTGTCCGGCAGCGGAGTCTTGAGCCTGGCGGTGTACGACGATGGGAGCGGGCCCGCGCTTTACGCGGGAGGTCTCTTCTACTCCGCTGCGGCGAGCCTGATCGCGAAGTGGAGCGGCTCGAGCTGGGTTGCCCTCGGGAGCGGAGTGAGCGGATCTGGCGGTCCCCATGTTTCGGCTCTGACGGTGTACGACGACGGCAGCGGGCCGGCGCTCTACGTTGGAGGCGACTTCACGACCGCGGGTGGGGTGGCGGCGGAGGGGATCGCGAGATGGGACGGCTCGAGCTGGACAGCGCTCGCGAATGGGATCGAGTTCGGTGTCGGTGTGAACGCCCTGACGGTGCACGACGACGGCAGCGGACCGGCGCTCTACGTGGGTGGCCCCTTCTGGACCGTCGGCGGGGTGCCGGCGAGCAACATCTCGAAGTGGGACGGTTCGAGCTGGTCGGGGCTCGGCATCGGACTCGATGAAAGAGTGCGTGCCCTGGCGGTGCACGACGACGGCAACGGACTTGCGCTCTACGCCGGAGGTGACTTCGAGATCGCGGGCAACGTGCCTGCGGCGAAAAGGATCGCGAAGTGGGACGGCACGAGCTGGGCGGCGCTGGGTAGCGGGATGAACAGCGTCGTCTACGCCCTGACGGTGCACGACGTCGGCAGCGGTCCGGCGCTCTATGCGGGTGGCGCCTTCTCGACCGCGGGCGGCGTGGCGGCGAACAGGGTCGCGAAGTGGAACGGCGCGAGCTGGGTGGCACTGGGGGGCGGGCTGAACAGCTCGGTCAATGCACTGGCCGTGTACGACGACGGTGGCGGACCAGCACTCTACGCCGGGGGTCTCTTCACGACTTCCGGCGGCGTGACCGTCAATCGAATCTCGAGGTGGGACGGCACGAGCTGGTCGGCGCTCGGCAGCGGGGTGAATGACACCGTCCATTCCCTGACCGCGTACGACGACGACAGCGGGCCCGCGCTCTACGTTGGAGGCGAGTTCACGACCGCGGGCGGCGTCGCGGTGAACCACATCGCGAAATGGGACGGCTCGAGCTGGTCGGCGCTCGGCAGTGGGATGACGGGTGGGGCCATCCCATTCGTTCTTGCCCTGGCGGTGTTCGACGACGGCGGCGGGCCGGCGCTCTATGCGGGAGGTCCGTTCTCGACCGCGGGCGGCGTGGCGGCGAGCAAGATCGCAAAGTGGGACGGGTCGAACTGGTCGGCGCTCGGCGGTGGGGTGAGTCTCAGGGTCGATGCCCTGGCCGTGCACGACGATGGGCGTGGGCTGGCGCTCTATGCCGGTGGCGAATTCAGCAGGCGGGTCGCGAGGTGGGACGGCTCGAGCTGGGAGACGCTGGGGCTCGGGATCAACTCGAAGGTTCTGGCCCTCGCGAGCTGGGACGACGGCGACGGTCCGGCGCTGTATGCAGGGGGCGAATTCACCGTCAGCCCTGCGGGCGACAGCTACCTCGCGGAGTGGGGCTGCCGGCCGAAGCCCACGGTGAAGAGGCGCAAGCTCTGAACTCAAGGACCCGCGGCTCGCGCTCGTCTCGGCCGTAGCTCTCCGCGCTCAGCGCCGCGGCCGGAAGAGCGCGACCGAAGCGGTGAATCCGTGCAGGAAGTTGCGGCCGCCGACGGGGCCGATCTCGCCGGCGGCGAAGAAGCCGGCCAGCGGGACGTCGGCCGCGAGTCCGGCGCGCACGCAGCTCGTGTCGTGGTCGGGCTTGCCGAACATGCGCGTGCCGCGGCCGTTGCAGGAGAAGAGCAGGGCGCCCGTGGATTCCTTGTCGGCGTCCCCCAGGGCACCGCCGCCGCGCGTGGCGATCAGGCTGCGCAGGTCCTCGCCGGCCGAGGCGGCGTCGCGCACGAGGAGCTGCACCGTCTGACCGCGGCGCACGAAGTCGGCCACGGCCACCGCACGGTCGCGCTGGTTCAGAGCCATGATTCCGCGCACCAGGAAATCCCCGCGCTCGAACTCGGTGCGCGTGGGATCGATCGCGAGGCCGATGAAGGGCATGTTCTGGCGCGGGCGCGGCTCGCCCTGAGCGAGCTCGTTGAGTGTCTCCAGCAGCACCTCGAGCGCGGGCTTGCCGCCCAGCTTCTTGATCAGGTTGCGCTCGCAGTCCGTGATCACCCACGGCTTGCCGATCGGGCGGCAGCCCTGACTGACGACCGGCACGAGCTCGATCGCGCCCTCGAGTGCGATCGCGACGCAGCCCGCGTCGCGCACGCCCTCGGCGGTGAAGAACAGCGTCTGCCCCGGACCGAGCGCGCCGCTCGCCATGCCGCCCATGGCGGGAACGCCCGGCAAGGACTCGTTGAGGCGCGTCAGGAACGCGTCGACCGGGAAGGTGAAGGGATCGGCCAGCAGCAGCAGGCAGGCGCGCTCATCGTCCGCGACCGTGGGCAAGCTCGAGAAGACCGGATCTCCGTCTTTGCCTGAGTGAGCCGTGATGTGGAGGCTGCGTACCTCGGTGCCGGGCAGGTGCGCGGCCCACAGTGCGATCCCGGGGCGACCCTCGACCTCGCGCGAACCGCCGATCACGCTCTCGGCCGTGCAGCCGGCCACGACCCGGGCGCCGCTGGCGCGCGCCAGTGCGGGACCGAGGTCCTCGAGCGCCGGCCCGTGATGGTGCGTGGCGAAGGCGAACACGAGGTCGGGCGTCGTGCCTTCGAGTCCGGCTTCGAGCTCGGCTATCACTTCCCGGATCGCGCGCGGGGAATCGGCTTCGGTGGAGAGCGCGCCGGCGAAGCGGGGCGCACTCTGCGTGCGCGGCGAGCGCGCGGAGGAAGGAGTCACCACGGCCATCCATCCTCCGCCGGCTGGCCGGCTTTGCGCAAGGTGGCGCCAGGATCGTGCGCGCTCCCGGGCGGGGCGAAGACCACGTCCGGCGCGTGCGCGCGCGACTCAGACGTGGCAGAATCAGGGGCTGATCGTGCCCGTGGCGCTCACTCCTCCAGAGCCGGACGGGCCTCCACCCAGGCAGACCAGAGGCAGACCAGAGACCATGAGCCAACCCAAGACCCCCGGCTCCGAGTTGCCGCTGCAGCAGCAGGAAGAAGTCGTGATCCGCTTCGCCGGCGACTCCGGCGACGGCATGCAGATCACCGGCAACCAGTTCACGCACACCTCCGCCCTGATCGGCAACGATCTGGCGACGTTTCCCGACTTCCCGGCCGAGATCCGCGCGCCGGCGGGTACGCGTCCCGGCGTCTCGGGCTTCCAGGTGCGCTTCGGCTCGTCCGACATCCACACGCCGGGCGATCAGCCCGACGTGCTGGTGGCCATGAACCCGGCGGCCCTGATCGTCAACATCAAGGACCTGCGGCCGGGTGGAACGGTGGTGGTCAACACGGGCCAGTTCGGCGAGAGCGACCTCAGGAAGGCTCAGCTCGCGAAGAGTCCGCTGACCGACGGCACGCTCTCGGCCTACCGCGTCATCGAGATCGACATCAACAAGCGCGTGACCGAGGCGCTCAAGGGCTCGCCGCTGTCCTCGAAGGAAGTCCAGCGCTGCAAGAACTTCTACACGCTCGGGCTGATGTACTGGCTCTACAGCCGGCCGCTCGAGACCACGATGAAGTGGCTCACCGAGAAGTTCGCCAAGCGTCCCGAGCTGGCCGAGGCCAACAAGCTCGCCATGCAAGCCGGCTACAACGCGGGCGACATCCACGAGATGTTCCAGGGCCGCATCGAGGTGCAGCGCTGCGAGGTGATGCCGAAGGGCACGTACCGCAACATCATGGGCAACGACGCGCTCGCGATCGGGCTCGTCACCGGCGCGAAGCTCGCCGACCTGCGCATCTTCCTGGGCTCGTACCCGATCACGCCGGCCTCGGGCATCCTCGAGATGCTCTCGACCTTCAAGAACTACGGTGTGATCACGTTCCAGGCCGAGGACGAGATCGCGGCCATTTGCTCGGCGCTCGGCTCGGCCTACGCCGGATGCCTGGGCGTGACCTCGACCTCCGGGCCGGGTATGGCGCTGAAGGGCGAGGGCATGGGCCTGGCCGTCTCGATCGAGCTGCCGCTCGTGATCGTCGACATCCAGCGTGGCGGCCCGTCGACGGGGCTGCCGACCAAGACCGAGCAAGCCGACCTCCTGCAGGCGATTTTCGGGCGCAACAGCGAGGCGCCCATGCCGGTCATCGCCGCCGCCTCGCCCGCCGACGCCTTCGAGACCGCGATCGAGGCCGTGCGCATCGCCACGACCTACATGACGCCGGTGATCCTGCTCTCGGACGGCTACATCGCGAACGGGGCCGAGCCCTGGAAGCTGCCGAAGCTCGAGGAGCTAAAGCCCTTCCCGAAGCCGTTCCTGGGCACCGTGCCCGAGGGCGGCTTCCTGCCCTACGCGCGCGACCAGTACCTCGCGCGCCCCTGGGTCAAGCCGGGCACACCCGGGCTCGAGCACCGCGTCGGCGGCCTCGAGAAGGCGCACCTCACGGGGCACATCAGCTACGACCCCGAGAACCACGAGTTCATGGTGCGCATGCGCAACAACAAGGTCATGGGGGTGCGCGATACGATCCCGACGCCCAACGTGTTCGGGGATTCGACCGGCGAGATCCTGGTGGTCGGCTGGGGCTCGACCAAGGGCGCGATCACGAGCGCGATCGAGAAGCTGCGTGACAAGGGCCGCAAGGTCTCGAGCCTCCATCTGCGCCACGTCTGGCCCCTGCCGAAGGGCCTCGACAAGATTTTCGGGTGCTTCCAGTCGATCCTCGTGCCCGAGATGAACATGGGCCAGATGGCGCGCGTGCTGCGCTCCGAGTACCAGCAGCACAACATCATCAGCTACCCGAAGGTGCAGGGCCTGCCCTTCCGCACGTCCGAGCTCGTCGCCAAGGTCGAGTCCCTCCTCGAGAAGTAATCACATGACCGAGACCCAAGCTCCCAAGCCCGCTCCGCTCACCAAGAAGGACTTCAAGTCGGACCAGGAAGTGCGCTGGTGCCCCGGTTGCGGGGACTACGCGGTCCTGAACTCCGTGCAGGGGATCATGGCCACGCTGGGCATCCCGCGGCACCAGATCTGCTTCGTGTCGGGCATCGGCTGCTCCAGCCGCTTCCCGTATTACATGAACACCTACGGGTTCCACTCGATCCACGGGCGCGCGCCCGCGATCGCCACGGGCATCAAGACCGCGAACCCCGAGCTCAGCGTGTGGATGGTGACCGGCGACGGCGACGGCCTGTCGATCGGCGGCAACCACATGGCGCACATCCTGCGCCGCAACGTCGACCTGAAGATCCTGCTGTTCAACAACGAGATCTACGGCCTGACCAAGGGCCAGTACTCGCCGACCTCGCCGGTCGGGCTGAAGACCAAGTCGACGCCGATGGGCTCGGTCGACCGGCCCTTCGACCCGCTCAGCTTCGCGCTCGGCTGCGGCGCGACCTTCGTCGCACGCACGATCGACTCGCACCTGAAGCACATGGAGCAGGTCCTGCTGGCTGCCGCGCACCACAAGGGGACTGCTTTCGTCGAGATCTACCAGAACTGCGTGATCTTCAACGACGCCTGCTTCGAGAACTTCGCCGAGAAGGGCGTGCGCGACGAGAAGACCATCGACCTGAAGCCCGGCAAGCCGATGGTGTTCGGCAAGGAGCTCGACAAGGGCATCAAGATCGTCGGCTGGGAGCCGCAGATCGTGCCCGCGGCCGAGGCCGACATCTGGAAGTCCGACACGCACTCACCCGGGCCGGCCTTCGTGATGTCGCAGCTCCACCTCGACCCGAGCATGCCGCGCCCGATCGGGATCGTGCGCGACGTCCGGGCGCCGATCTTCGAGGAAGCCGTGCACGACCAGATTCGCGCCGCCAAGGCGAAACGCGGCGAGGGCACGCTCGAGCAGCTCATCTACAGCGGCGAGACGTGGACCGTATAGACCGAGCTGCTCAGCCGGGCTTCGGGATGCTGGCCAGGACCTCGTCGAGGTAGCCGACCCAGTAGAGCTCGGGCGCGTCCTTACCGCGCGCGACGAACATCTCTCCGTCCGCGTCGAGCACGGCGGTGAAGGGCTCCGTGGCGAAGGGCGCCTGGCCCGCGGTCGCGCCCAGCAGCGCCACCGGGCGGTAGGCGGCGAAGAACTCGGCCGCCGAGCGGCCGTGCCGCGTGATGGCCGCGCCGAGATGGGCCCGGCCGAAGCTCTCCTTGTCCGCCACCTCGTTCGCGCGCAGGAAGTAGAGCGGGACCGTGGCGGAGCGCCGATCGACCATGTCACGAGGCAGCTCGAAGGGGATCAGGTCGACGCCGATGTGGATCGTGTGCCCCTGCAGCGTGGAGAGCTCCGCCAGCGCCTTGGCCCCGCGCTCGCGCGCGTAGGCCTTGTCCTCCGCGGTCGCCGCCACCCAGTGCACGGAGCGCTGCATGCCGACGTACTCCTCGCTGCTCGGCCGATCGCGCAGGTAGTAGTACACCGCCAGGCTGTTGCGCCGGCGGTCGGGCGGGCAGGTCAGCGGATGCGGGTGCCCGTGCAGGGACTTCGTGCCCGTGTTGAAGAGCACGGCGCGGTTGGCGCTCGGCAGGTAGCGATGCACGGGCTTGCGGTTCGCGTCCCACAGCTCGAGGTGCCCGCCGTACTCCTCCTTCCAGTCTTCGTTCAGGTACACGATGAGGTTGAGCACCTGGTGCATCTTGGTCCCGTGCGGATGCCGGTTGACGTCCGTGTGCATCATCAGGCGTCCGCCCGGACCGGTGGAGTGCAGGCCGCAGTGGCTGTACGTCACGTCGGGCAGGATCTCCGGGATGCCCGTGAGCTCCTCGAGGAAGCGCACGAATGTGGCCGAATTGAGCTGCGCCATGAAGTGGCGCGTGAAGGCGCCGAACTTCGTCTCGTCGGAAGTAGCCAGCTTGGCGCTGTGCTTGTCGCGCGTCCACTGCGTGCGTCCGGGGCCATGCATCTCCCACGCGATGTCGTCTGGGCCGGGGAACTCACGCACCAGGAGGTCGAAAATGTCGCGCGGCAGGAAGTTCTCCAGCACCACGTGCTGGAAGGGTTGCGCGGTGAGGAATGACTCACGCTTGGCCGCGGCGCGGCGCGTCAGCTCAGCGGGATCGAAGTAGAAGGCGGGGATCGTCTTCATGGAGGGCAGGGGGACCGGGCGCATGCTAGCAACCCGGACGGAACCGGTGCTCGGCTACACTGCCGCGCGTGACCGCCGCCGACCTGCCCGAGCGTTGTGTTCCCTGTGCTCGTGGCACGCCCGCGCTGGACCGCGAGGGGGCGCTCGCGCGAGCGGTCCACGTCCCGGACTGGGCGCTCGACTTCCCACGTCTCGCGCGCGCCTTCGTGCTGCGCGACTTTCGCGCCGCCCTGGCCTGGATCAACCGCGTCGGGATGCTGGCCGAGGAGCAGCAACACCACCCCGACATCCATCTCACCGGATGGAACAAGGTCGAGCTCGTCCTGTGGACGCACGCCGCGGGTGGCTTGCACGACAACGACTTCGTGCTGGCGCGGAAGATCGACGAGCTATGGGCGCGATCGAAGTTCTGAGTTCAACCGGGAGCGCCGGGCTCCAGCCCGGCTCCGGTTCCTCTTCTGCTCCTGGCTCGCAGCTGAGGAAGAAGAGGAAGAAGAACC
>JANOGB010000690.1:0-2009 GCA_031413955.1 Planctomycetota bacterium
GTTCCGGCCGGAGCTCGCCGACCAGGACGAGCTGTTCCTGATCCAGGATGACGCCGTGGTGGCGGCCATCGGCCTGGCGCACGACGGCAAGCGCAGGCGCGACCGCTATTCCTTCACGGAGCTGCGGCCGGCGCTCGTGACGCTGTTCGACCGCGCGCACCAGTTCGCCGCCATCGAGGGGGCCGCGCGCAGCTCGACCCAGGAGCAGATCGTGTTCCTGGCGGAGAACGTGAACACCTACCTGGGCCTGGCCCACGCGCTGGACTTCGCCCGGGCCGGGATCCGGTTGCAGGGGAGCGAGCGGCTGGCCGCGCTGTTCGGCGGACGGCCCTTCGTGCCGTTCTCCGAGCTCGTCGCGCGCGGCGCCGAGGTCCTGCAGCTCTCCGCTGCCCTGCGCGCGGAGCCCGGCGCGGAGCGTGAGAGCGCCTTCGTGGCGAGCGTGCTGCGCGGCGCCTCGGAGCTGGCGGCGGCGGGCGATGCCCTGGCGCTGCTCGCGCCCTGCGCGAGCGTGGCCGAGGACCCGGAGTGGAAGACGCCCGCCGGCCTGCTCGGGACGGTGCTCGGCGGCGGCGCGGTCCCGCCCGCGCACCTCGCGGCGCTGCGGCGCCAGGAGGCGCTGGCGCTCGCGCGCGACGACGGCCCGGCCTTCGAGCGGCAGATGTGCGCGCTCGAGGAGGAGCTGCGCGCGCTGGCGAGCGCGCGCGGCGAGTACGAGGCGATCGGCCTGGAGCGCGCCTACTACCGTGCGAAGCTCGTCTCGCGCAGCCTGGCCTGCTTCGTGGCGGCCTTCCTGGTGGCCGCCTGCTCGTGGCTCTTCCCGCGCCTGCGGGCCCTGCTGCGGCTCACCTGGGCGAGCGTCGCGGCGGGCAGCCTGCTGCTCATCGCGGCCATCGTCGTGCGCTGCATCATCCGCGGCCGGCCTCCGGTCAGCACGCTGTACGAGACGGTGCTGTTCGTGACCGCCGTGGGCACGCTGCTGGCGCTCGTCCTGGAGGCGCTCAACCGTCAGCGCGTCGCGCTCTCGGCCGGCGCGGCGCTGGGCATGGTCGGCCTGTTCGTGGCCAACGGCTACGAGCTGCTCGACAAGCGCGACACGATGCCCAGCCTGGTGGCCGTGCTGGACACGAACTTCTGGCTGGCCACGCACGTGACGGCCATCACCATCGGCTACTCGGCGGGCATGCTGGCCGCGCTGCTGGCGAGCATCTACCTCGTGGCCAAGGCGCTGGGCTGGAAGCGCGGGCAGCGCTCCTTCTACACCGGCCTGGGACGCATGGTGTACGGCGTCGTGTGCTTCGCGGTCATCTTCTCGCTGGTCGGCACGGTGCTGGGCGGCATCTGGGCCAACGAGAGCTGGGGCCGCTTCTGGGGCTGGGATCCCAAGGAGAACGGCGCGCTCCTGATCGTGATCTCGCAGGTGGCGCTCCTGCACGCGCGCATGAGCGGCTTGTTGCGCGAGCACGGCGTGTGCATGGCTGCGGCCTTCGGCGGGACCGTGATCGCCTTCTCGTGGTGGGGCGTGAACCTGCTCGGCGTCGGCCTGCACAGCTACGGCTTCACGAGCGGCGTGCACAGCGCGCTGTGGACGTACTACGGGCTGCAGTGGGCGGTCGTCGGCGTAGGGGCGTTCGCCTGGCTGCGGGCGCGGCGCAGCGCTCGGCGGGCGGATCTGCGCGCGCTTCCGAGCGGCGTAGCAAACGGGGAGCGCGAAGCCGCCTGAGGGCACCCGAGCGCTGCGCGCGCGGCGCTCAAGTCCGTCCTCTGGCCACGTCGATCCGTCCCCGGGCGTCTCCTCGCGCTCGCGGCCGGTGGCCGACGGCGACCGGGGGAGGGCCCCCTGTCATGGAACGAGGAAGCCATCGGATCCCCAGCCGCGGCCGCGGCCTGCGCGCGCGGGAGCGCGAGGAGCGGGCGTGAGCCTAGGCCTGCTCGTCGGGCTGGTGCTGGCGCTCGGGCTCGCGCTCCTGTCGACCCTGTCGCGCCGGCGCGAGCTCGCGCACATGCGCGGC
>JANOGB010000691.1:0-2985 GCA_031413955.1 Planctomycetota bacterium
TCTTCGCAGGTTTCTTCGGTCCTAGAAGATCCTTCCCACCCGCTTCTGTTCCACAGGGCTCCATGTACTCCAGAATCCTCGCCGGCCTCGCGCTCCTCGTCGCTCCGCTCTCCACGTCGCTCTCGGCCCAGTGCGAGATCCAGGCGCTCAAGGGCCGCAACACGCAGTTCAAGGACTTCTTCGGGAAGTCCTGCTCGATCGACGGCGAACGCCTCGTGGTCGGCGCCTTCGCCGCGACCACGGGCAGGCCGGGCTCGGCCCACGTGTTCGAGCTCCAGAACGGGACCTGGGTCCAGGTCGCACGGCTCCTGCCGAGCGATGGCGGCAGCGGCGACGAGTTTGGCAACTCGGTCGGGATCTCGGGCGACGCCCTGATCGTGTGCTCCGAGTACAACGACAACGCGGCCGGCAGCAACGCCGGTGCGGCCTACATCTTCGAGCGCGCCGCCGATGGCACTTGGTTCGAGGTCCAGAAGCTCGCCCCGCACGACGCCGAGCAATCCCAGCGCTTCGGCGAGTACGTCGCCATCGAGGGCGCGGTGGCCGTGGTCGGCTGCCGCTTCGACGCCACGCTCGGCAACAACGCCGGCGCGGCCTACGTCTTCGAGCGCGACTCCAACGGGGTCTGGCTCGAGACCGCAAAGCTCCTCGGCAGTGCCGGCCAGCGCAACGACCTCTCGGCCGACACGGTCGCGATCGATGGCGGCCGCATCCTGATGGCGAGCTATCGCAGCGACGCCTCGGGCAGCCACAGCGGCTCGGCCTACCTGTTCGAGAAGCTCGGCGGAGCGTGGACCGAGGTCGCGCATCTCGTGGCGAACGACGGCGCGGGCGAGCTCGCGCGCGGCGTCGCCATCGACGGTGATCGCGTCGTCCTCGGCGCGCGCCTGGAGAGCACCATGGGCGGCGCAGCCGGCGCCGGCTACGTGTTCCAGAACGTGAACGGCCAGTGGGAGCAGACGGCCAAGCTCCTGCCGCGCTCCGCGCGCGAACTGGACTGGATCGGCGAGGCCGTAGCCGTGCAGGGTGACCGCATCGTGCTCTCGGGCCACCATCACGACCAGATCGGCTCGAACTCCGGCGTGGCCTACGTGTTCGAGCTCCAGAACGACCAGTGGGTCGAGACAAAGCTGCTGCAGTCGAGCGCGGCCTCGCCCAACGACGAGTTCTCCTTCGCGCTTTCTCTGTCTGGCCCGACCCTGCTCGCCACGTCTCCGTTCGACGGTGGCAACGTCGGCGCGGCCTATGTGTTCAGCTTCCAGGAAGAGCTGTGCGGCTGCGGCGGCACCGGCGGCGGCACGGTCACGCCCTTCGCCGAGGGCACGGGCGGCGCGAACATCGGCCTGCTCGCCACGGAGTCGTTCCCGAACCCCGATACGACGATGCTCTTCCGCATCAGCGGGATCCCGAACGGGACCACGGGCACGCTGCTCCTCTCGCCCGCCAAGATCCAGCGCCTCGCCTTCGGCGGAACACTGCTCATCGCGCCTTCGAGCGCGCCGATCAAGCTCCCCTTCCGCCTGAGCATGGGCAGCGCGACCGTCGGCTGGCGCGTGCCGCCGAGCCTGTGCGGGACGAGGCTCTTCGCCCAGGCGATGGTGCTCGACGCGACCCAGTCGCTCGGGCGCGCGCTCACCAACGGGCTCGAGCTCGCGATCGGCGACTGAGCCTGCCAGCGAATCAACCGGGAGCGCCGGGCTCCAGCCCGGCTCTTCCTCTTTCTTCGCCGATTCCGCCGAGGAGCCCGGAGAAAGGGAAGAGGAAGGAGAACGGAGCCGGGCTGGAGCCCGGCGCTCCCGGTTGAACCGGAGTACGCTGCCGACCGCGATGTGGCGTACGCTCGATCACACGGCCGACGTGGCGCTCGAGGTCGAGGCCGCGAGCTGGCCCGAGCTCCTCGCCGAGGCCGCGCGGGCCTTCGGCGAATGGACGAGCGGCGGAACGCTGTCGCCCGAGCTGCACGAGACCGAGCGCGCGTTCGCGGTGCAAGGCGCGGACCGAGTCGAGACCTGGGTGCGTTTCTGGCGCGAGCTCCTGCGCCTGTGGACGGTCGAGGGCTTTCTGGCCGTCCACGCGCGGGTCGAGGCCGCGCCCGACGGTCTCGCGGTGCGCGCGCACGTCGGCTGCGTCTCGGCCGGGGCGCTCGATCCCGCGCACTGCGCCGACGTCAAGGCCGTGACCTGGCACGCGGCTCGGGTCGAGGAGCGCGACGGACGCTGGGTCGGTGCGATCGTGCTCGATCTGTGAGCGCCGGTGACGCGCCAGCGCCACCGGGTTCCAACTCCTCTTCTTGCCATCACTTCCGCGCTAGGCTTGGCCCGATGAGCACGGATTGATGGGCGAGGACGCCCCAGCACTTCGCCCCGCGCCACACGCTGCGCGTCGTGCTCTCGCTCGTCGCGCTGATCCTGGCGCCCCTGAGCTGGGTGTGGACGATCGATCGGCCGTTCTTGCGTTCGAGCGGGCTCACGGCCTGGATCCTGATCGCGCTCGCGGTCTTCCTCGCGCTCTCCGCGGCGCGGGACGATCGGCGGGTGTGGGTGCGGGCGGTGGCCGGGCTCCAGCTCGTGGCGCTCGCGCTTTCCTGCTGGGCTTTCTTCGTCTTCGCGCGCCTGCCTGCGCGGGACGTGCCGGAGCGCGCCACCGACTTCACGCTTCCCGACCAGGACGGACACCCCGTGACTCTCTCGGCGGAGCTCCAGCAGGGCCCGGTCCTGCTGGTCTTCTTCCGCGGCCACTGGTGACTCTCCTGCCGGAGCGAGCTCCGCGGCCTCGGGGAGGTCGATGCAGTGCTGAAGCGACGCGGCGGTCAGGTCCTGGCGATCAGCATGGACGAGGTTGAGGACTCGAGGCAGCTGGTCGAGGCGCAGGGACTCCCCTTCCGCATCCTCTCTGCGCGCGGGATCCCCGTTCTCGCCGACTACGGGCTGGAGCACGAGGGCGCCGGCCTCGAGGGCGAGACGATCGCCGTACCGGCACAGCTCC
>JANOGB010000692.1:0-2937 GCA_031413955.1 Planctomycetota bacterium
GATCTATCGCGAGGGTTCGAAGAACGTCACCGCGGGCGCCAACCCGATGGAGCTGAAGCGCGGCATCGACCTTGCGGTCGAGACCGCCATCGAGGCGATCAAGAAGCAGGCGAGGCCCGTGGCGGGCGACGACATCGCCAAGGTCGGCGCCATCGCCGCCAACAACGACCAGGAGATCGGCAAGATGATCTCCGAGGCCATGGACAAGGTCGGCAAGGACGGCGTCATCACCGTCGAAGAGGGCAAGTCGCTCACCACCGAAGTCGAGTGGGTCGAGGGCATGCAGTTCGACAAGGGCTACCAGTCGCCGCACTTCATCACCAACCCGAAAGCCATGGAGTGCGTGCTCGAGGACGCCTACGTGCTCGTCCACGAGAAGAAGATCTCGTCCATCAAGGACATGATCCCGCTGCTCGAGGAAGTGATCCGCAACGGCCGTCCGCTGTGCATCATCGCCGAGGACATCGAGGGCGAGGCTCTCGCCACGCTGGTCGTCAACCGTCTGCGCGGGGCCTTCCCGTGCGTGGCGGTCAAGGCGCCCGGCTTCGGCGACCGCCGCAAGGCCTTGCTCGAGGACATCGCGATCCTCACCAACGGCAACCCCGTGATGGAGTCGACGGGCCAATCGCTCGAGAGCGTCAAGCTCGCAGACCTCGGCCGCGCCAAGAAGATCGTCGTCACCAAGGACACGACCACGATCATCGAGGGCGCCGGCAAGAAGGACGCGATCCAGGGCCGCATCGCCCAGATCAAGAACGAGATCGAGGGCACCACCAGCGACTACGACAAGGAGAAGCTCCAGGAGCGTCTCGCGAAGCTCGCCGGCGGCGTGGCCAAGATCAACGTGGGTGCCGTGACCGAGTCCGAGATGAAGGAGAAGAAGGCCCGCGTCGAGGACGCCCTGCATGCCACCCGCGCCGCGGTGGAAGAGGGCATCGTCACCGGCGGCGGCGTCGCGCTCCTCAACGCCGCCAAGGCGATCGACGCCCTCAAGCTCCAGGGCGACGAGCAAGTCGGCGCGCAGATCGTGCGTCGCTCGCTCGAAGCCCCCATCCGCCAGATCGCCGAGAACGCCGGCCAGGACGGCGCCGTGGTCGTGCAGAACGTGCGCCAGGGCAAGGGCGACAACTTCGGCTACAACGCCCTGACCGACACCTACGAAGACCTCGCCAAGGCCGGCGTCATCGACCCCACCAAGGTCGTGCGCCTCGCCCTGCAGAACGCCTCGTCCGTGGCCAGCTTGCTGCTCACGACCGACGCGCTCGTCAGCGATCTGCCCGACAAGGAAGAAGAGAAGACCGCCGGTGGCCACGGCCACGGGCACTAGTCCTCCACTCTCCGTTTCTTATGCACCGGGCCGCTCGGCAATCCTGCCGAGCGGCCCGGTGTCGTTCTTGGTCGAGCGGCAGGTCCAATCTCAACTCCGGGAGAGCCGAGCTGCGGCGACGAGCTCGTCGATGGCGGCGACGTCGGGAGCCTCCGGCAAGGAGCAGGTCGAAACGAGCGCGCGTAGCTCGGCGAGCAGCGGACCGGCCATGGTGACGACGTCGGAGGCTCCGAGCTCGCCACGCCGAACCTGCATCAGCGTGCCCGCGATCTCCGGCGGGACGCGCACCATGACCTCGCCCGTGCGGCCGAGGTGGAGGCCGGCGTGGAGCAGGCGCAGGAGGTGCGCGCCGTACTTGGCGTTGTAGGTCCCACCCTTGGAGTGCAGGCCCTTGCCCTTCGCCATCTTGCTCAGTTGCGACTCGGCGTAGTCGGCGTAGACGCCGAGGCTGCCGCGATGCAGGAAGCGCGAGCGGACGGCGCGCAGCCGGCCGCCCCAGGTCGTCTCGGCGAGCACGTCGGGATTCCAGAGCGTCTCGAGGATGGCGGGATTCCCCTTGAGCCCGAGCGCGCAGAACTTGCCGATCTCGTGCAGCGTGAAGTCGGGCTCATTCCCGACGTGCGTCTCCGCAACGAGTCCGCGGATGGAGACGAGCTCGCGCAGGCGCGGCACGAAGACCCCGAGGTAGTCGTCGTCGCTGGAGGCGAGCTCGAGCCCGTACGCCTTGCTGCCCGCGCGCACGAGCAGCGCGAGCTCGAGCTCACGCTCGCGCGCGAGCCGATCGATCGCATCCGGGATCGTGCTCGCTTTCATCGGCGAAGGGTCGCAGCCAGCGGTCACGTGCCAGCTCGCGAGCGGATCAGGTAGTGGTGGGCTCGTCGCTCCATTCGGCCATCCTCCACTCCTCTCCATGGCGGAACAAGGCGACCATTCCTGCGCGGGTCTGCGCGATTCTCATCGCGTGGATGGCACTTTGGGATGCCTACTGCGCGCGAGCGCGGCCAGCCACCATCCGATCAGGAGCGCAAACGTCAACGCCCACCAGATCCTGTCGATCGATTGCCACGGAGCCTCGATCAGCGTCGGTCGAGCATTCCAGAGCGAGTGCAGTCCGACGCAAACGAACAGGTTCCTCGTCACCAGGAAGGTCAGCGTCAGGATCGACCCGAACCGGACAGTCCAGAACAGCGATTCGGTCATCGAGCCACCGGCGAGGTCTGCTTCCGACAACAGGCGTGGAACATGAGATACGACGAAAAGAGCCAGGGAGATCAGGAACGCTACGCCCAGCGACAGTCCCTTCCGCCAGAGGCGAGAAGCTCGGAGGAATACTTGCGGCAGAAGGAAGCCCCTGAAGAATGTCTCCTCCACGAAGGAAGTCCCGATCAACTGATCGAGTAGGGACGCGAGAGCCGATCCGTCCCTGCCGCGCCACTGCCAGCCCCATCTCAGCTCCTGCCCGGTTTGCGAGACCACGATCAACAACGACACCTGGATGGAAAGACCCCGTATTCTGGCAAACCTTACGGAACACCCTGCTTTACTTGGTCTGTGTTGTCCCTGTGTTAGTCAGTGTGCCCTTGGTTTTAGCAATCCTGGTGAATCGGACT
>JANOGB010000693.1:0-1553 GCA_031413955.1 Planctomycetota bacterium
ATACGTGGGCGCCTACACGGCCGAGAAGGCGCGCGCGGGTGCGGGCGCCAAGGGCAAGAAGAAGTAGGGCTCCCTGGAACCGCCAGGCTCGAGCCTGGCTCCGAGGTTCCTCCGAGCCGCCGTGCGGAATGAAGAGAGCCAGGCTGGAGCCTGGCGTTCCCGGCGGAGCGCTCTACTTCCTCTTGCTCTTACCGCCCGCGCGCGCCTTCTCGGCCGTGTAGGCGCCCACGTATTCCTTCCAGCGCGACTCCTCGAGCGCGTTCAGGATCTCGCCCGCGCGCACGTCGTCGCCCAGGGCGCGCAGGATCTTCGCGGCCTCCTCGGGCTCGTACTCCGCCAGCCGCTTCGCCGCCGCTGCGGGCTCCTCGATCGCTCCGATCACGCCCGCCACCGAGGTCCAGCGCGAATCGGCGCCCGCCTGTACAGCGTCCTCCTGACGCGCGACCGCCTGCTCGCGCTCGGAGAGCTCGCCTTGCAGGTTCTCGAGGTGCTCCTGCATCTGCTCGAGCGTCTTCAGCCGTTCCGCGAGCTCGCCTTCGTCGTCTTGCACAGCCCGCTCGCGGCGCGCCAGCGCGTGCTCGAACTCCTCCAGCTCGGCGCGCTTCCTCTTGATCTCTTCGGACAGGACGCGCAGCTCGCTGGACGAGTACGGCGAGGGCAGGGTCCAGGCCGAGAGCACGCCCAGGCTGGCCTCGATCACCGCCGCGTCACTGAGGCTACTCTCGTGCGCGCCGCTCTTCGCATCGGCGTGCTCTCCCTCCACCGCGGCCGAGCCGTGCTCGCCGCTCTCGCTCGGCGGCGCCGGGAACAGCTTCCCGATCACCGCCACCTGGCTCATGTCCTTGCCCGACAAGGACGCGAAGCCCACGAAGCACACCAGGAAGAGCGAGAGACCGCCGATGGCCATCACGGCGATCTCGATGATTCGATTCATGGGGAAACGCAGGGCGGGAGGACGAAGTTCCTTCCCGTATCGGCAACCGATCTACGCGACTTGAACTGGTGGACCGATGCCGATCGCTACTGCGAAAGCCGTTCCGCATCACACGTGCCGACGCGCGACGATTCGTTGAGGTGCGAGTGATCGGCCTCAGGCCGTTCATGTCGCAGCTCTTGTGCGAGCAGGTCGTCGGACGCGCGCTACGGCGCTCGAGCTACGAGGTCGGGCAGGACGGCAAGCTGTCCGAGGAGGTTGCCAAGACGATCCGACGAACCTCCCGCCCGAGATCGACATGAAGGGCCTCTTGGCGAACAACTAGGGGCGCATCTCGCTCGTCGGGCCGGGGAGACTCGAGAGCGTGACGCTCAGCCCGGTCGTTCGGGTGGGAGTCCTGCCCGAGGTTCCTCTTCGGGTCCGGATTACCGAGCGTGCCGGAAACCGTCCACTCCGCCGACCGGTCTATGGGTGTGCTCTCAGAGCCTGAGCAAGAATCGGCCGACGCGGCGGTTGGCCCCGACCGGACCAGCTCAGGCAGGGTTTGGCGCGTCAGGAAGCTCCGGTAACGGCCTCGGCCGCGCGCAGGCCGAGTTCCTGTAGTTTGCGGACCAGGCTG
>JANOGB010000694.1:0-6509 GCA_031413955.1 Planctomycetota bacterium
CCAAGAGGAAGAGCCGGGCTGGAGCCCGGCGCTCCCGGGTGAGCTCGAGAAGGGACGCGGGATTCTCCGGCGAGGTCCTGGCCAGGCGCTATCCTGTGCCGTCCGCCGTATCTCGAGCGCCAGCGCGAGGACTCGAGTCACGCGGCCGCCGAGGCGAGTCCGCACCCCATGCTCCTGCGTAGCCCTGTCCACCGTTGCCACCGACCCATGGTCGCGTTCGCCTGCGCTGCTCTGCTCGCCGCGAGCGCCGGTGCCATGGCGCAGCGCGCGCTGCCAGCGTCGGACTTGTTCGTCTCGATCGAGGGCAGCCGCACGCAGTGGCACTCCCTGACGCTGACCTTCGCGACCGAGGTGGAGAGCGACGAGAGCCTGCATGCGCCGGGCGCGAATCCGTTCCTCGACTACGCATTGGTGGTGACGTTCGCGCACCCCGCGAGCGGAACGAGTCGCGTGGTCAACGGGTTCTACGCCGCCGACGGCGCTGCCGCCGACACGAGCGCGAGCGCGGGCAACCGCTGGCGAGCGATGTTCACGCCCGACCATGCCGGACTGTGGAAGTGGTCGGTCGCGTTTCGCCGCGGGCCCGGCATCGCCCTGGGATCCGTGCTCCAGGGTGAAGCGGCCGATCCCTTCATCGACGGCGCGTTCGGCGCCTTCCGTGTCGCGCCCGCCGATCCGCTGGCTCCCGGCTTCCTCGGCCAGGGGCGCCTGGAGCACGTCAACGAACATCACTGGCGCTTCGCGCAGAGCGGAGAGCCCTTCCTGAAGAACGGCGCCGGCGGACCCGAGAACTTCCTGGCCTACTTCGAGTTCGACGGCACGCTCGGGAATCCGGCCAACGGCTGCCTCCAGCCCCCGCACAACCCGGGCAGCCTGCACCGCTACGCCGCGCACGCCGCCGACTACACGGGTGACGCCGTGGACCAGCAGCACCGCTGGGGCCCCGAGCCGCGCGGCGCGAACATCCTCGGCGCCGTCAACTATCTCGCCAGCGTGGGCGTGAACAGCCTGTACTTCATCACGAATACCTACCAAGGCGACGGCGACGACGTCTGGCCCTGGGTGACGCCGGCGGACAAGCGACACTTCGACGTCAGCAAGCTGGCCCAGTGGGAGCGCGTGTTCGCGCACATGAGCCAGCGCGGCGTCCAGCTCCAGTTCGTGTTCGAGGAGAACGAGAACGACCAGCTCGGGCTGGCGGCGGGCGGGCTCGGCAACGGTCTGACGGATGAGCGCCGGCTCTACTACCGCGAGATGGTGGCGCGCTTCGCGCACCATCCGGCCGTGAACTGGGTGATCGGTGACGAATCGAACTACTTCGACGAGTACGCCACCATGGAGAGCCTGGCGGCCGAGATCCGCGCGCTCGATCCCTATTCCCATCCGCTCGCGTTCCACGGCAAGCACCCCTGCAGCCCTCCGAGCTGTTCCCAGGCGTATCCTTCCGTCCTCCTGCAGTACTCGCCGTACTTCGAGTTCGCTGCCTTCGAGGCCTCGGTCTTCCAGACGGCTCCGGGCGGGTACAACGGCAGCACCTTGGCGCTGGTCGCGGGCCAGGCCTCCTCGGCGCGCAAGTGGGCGCACTACGGCGACGAGCAGAGCCTGAACGCGATCCCGACCAACCTCGACGAGAATCGCAGGAAGGCTCTGTGGGGCAACCTGATGGGCGGCGGCGCCGGCGTGGCCTGGTACCCCGGCAACAGCAACAGCTCGCAGTACCCACCCGGCGTCGACCTGTGCGACTACTTCGATCTCAGCGTGGAGGACCTGCGTTTCCTGGAGGACTACTTCCTGCAGACAGGCTTCGCCATCGGCATCTTCCAGACCCAGCTGCCCTTCACGGAGATGGTGGCGAACAACGCCCTCGCCTCGCCGCAGGACTCCCAGGACTACGTGTTCCACCGACCCGAGGACGAGGGCCTCGGGATCAAGGCCGTGTACGCCGTGTACCGGGCCTTCGGCACCGAGACGGACCTCACGCTCGGTCCCGGAACGCACAACGTGGACTGGTTCAACCCGCGCACGGGCGAGGGTCCGTTGCCGGCCGCGCCGCTGGTCGGGCCCGGACCGCAGGCGCTGGAGCCGCTCGCGCAGGATCCGGGCCTGGACTGGCTCGCGATCGTGCGCCAGCAGTAGGTACCGCTGCGAGCTCCACGCGAGCTCAACCGGAGAGGGAGCCCGTGGAGGAATCGTCCGCCACGCTCGCCTCGAAACCGACGAGCTCCGGCCGGAAACGCGCCAAGCGTCGAGCCGCGATCGCGCAAGCTTCCTGGCTCTCGTCGATCAGCACGAAACCGCGCCCGTGCTTCGCCGCGGCTTCAGCGGTCGTTCCGCTGCCGGCGAAGAAGTCGAGCACGACATCGCCAGGCTCGCTGTGCACCTTGACGATCCGTTCGAGGATCGCGAGCGGCTTCTGCGTCGGGTAGCCGGTCTTCTCCTTGCCGCTCGTGGGCACGATCGTCTGCCACCACACGTCGGTCGGCGTCTTGCCGCGCGCGGCCTTCTCGGGCGTGACGAGCTTCGGCGCGAGGTAGGGGATGCGGTCGATCGCGTCGTAACGGAAGACGTAGCGCTTGGGGTCGCGCGCGTACCACAGGATCGAGTCGTGCTTCGCTGGCCAGCGCGTCTTCGAGCGCGCGCCGTAGTCGTAGGCCCACACGATCTCGTTCATGAAGTGCTCGCGGCCGAGCAAGCGATCGAGCGCCACCTTGACGTAGTGCACCTCGCGCGCATCGAGGTGCACGAACAACGACGCGTCGCTCGTCAGGCAGCGCAGCGCGAGCTCGATGCGCGGCAAGAGGAACGCGCAGTAGTCGTCGTAGCGGTCCTCGTAGGCCGCGCTGCGCACTGCCTGGACGCGGTAGCGCCGGCCAGCGAAGCCCGTGCGCTCTCCCTGTCCACTCGTCGCCTCTACGCGCATCCGTGCGCGCTTCTGGACCTTGCCGCTGTTGAAGGGCGGATCGATGTAGCAGAGGCGCGCGAAGCCCGCGGGCAAGGCCGGCAGCGCCCGGCTGTTCTCGCCCAGGACGATGCGCTTCACGGCGCGCTCACACCATCTCGCCCAGGTACTTCGGCAGCATGTCGCGCCAGGTCGGCCAGTCGTGATCGCGGTCGTCCCAGGCGTCCACGCGGTTCGGGATGCCCTTCTTCCCGAGCACGTCGGCCGCGCGCCAGGACTGCTTGGGTTCTTCCCAGCGCCCGGTGCCGTGCGTGAACAGCACGAAGCGCTGGCGCAGGCGCGCGAGCTGCTCGCCCTCGCCGAGACCCGGCAGGAAGTGCAACGGCGAGGCGAAGTAGTGGTCCTCGCTCACCACGTGGTTCATCCACTTGGTGATGTCGTAGGTGCCGCTCATGCAGATCGCCTTCGAGAACACGTCCGGATGGCGGCACAGCACGCTGAGCGCGTTGAAGGCGCCGATCGAGGGGCCGGTGACGACGACCTCGATCGCCGGCGACAGGCAGTCCTTGCGGATCGCGGGCACGAGCTCGTGGTACACGAAGCCGTCGTATTGAGTCTGCACGCGCCCGATCTCCTGGGCGCTCTTGCCGGCGAGCAGCGCCTGGCCGGCGATGCTGTCGACCGAGTACAGCTTGATCTTCCCGGCGTCGAGCAGCGGCTGGAGCGCTTTCACCATCTGGAAGCGCTCGACCTCTTCCGCATCGGCCGCGGCGGTGGGGAAGAACAAGACGGGCGTGCCGATATCGCCCCAGCGCGTGATGGTCACGTTCTGGCCGAGGCGCGGGGAGAACCAGGAGATCTTGAGCTTGGGCATGCGCGGCGAGGGCGATGGAAGGCCGCGAACGATACCACAGGCCATGGGGCGCGAGCCTCACGGCAACAACGGGTCGAGCGGCTGGCAGCGCTCGAGCACGACGCTTTCGCCGAGGGCCGGCACCGGTAGGCGGCGCAGGCGCTCCTCGCGCCAGGTGAGGAACACGAAACGCTCCGACTCGAGCGGCTCGTCGCAGCGCACCCGGAAGCGGCGCACGCCCTCCGCTGCGCATTCGAGCAGCTCGACCTCGAAAGCCGACGTGCGCAGGCGCTCGCCGGGCTGGTAGGCGCGCGACGAGGTGCGGAAGACGCTCTCGAAGAGGTTCGTCAGGAAGGGCTCGTCCAGGGATTCGAGCTCGAAGGTCCGCTCGTCGGTGCGCGTCCAGCGCAGGGCGCGCTGGCCGAGCTGCAGGGCATGGATGCGTGTCAGCCGGTCGCCGGTCTCGTAGAGCCAGGGGGCGCGCGAGCCGAGCAGGGCGATGCCGCTCGGCGCTTGCAGGACCAGCGCGTCGCGGCGCGCGGGCGGGCGCGCGTCGAGCTCGGCCGTCGTGACGGCCCGGCGCGAGATCTCCGCGATGTGGACGAAGGCCAGGCCGCGTACCACCAGGAACACGCCCGAGAGCGGGAGCGCGGTGAGCGCCGCCGTGCGCGCGATGCGCCGGGTCCACTTGCCCGCGTCCGGGGCAAGCGCCGTGGTGAGCCACGTCGCCGTGATCGGCGCGAGCGCGAGGGCCGGCACGAAGAGCAACCGGTCGGACGGGAGCGCGCTCGCCTGCGGCAGGAGCGAGAAGAGCGCGAAGCTCGCGAGGAAAAACCCGTACGGCGTCGCGCGCGCGGCGCGGACCCAGGCCGGGCCGACCAGGCACAGGACGAGCACCGCGCACGCCATCCCAGGCCAGAACGTGGCGGGCGCCGCCATCAAAACGTCGATCGGGAAGGGCGCGAGCAGGCTCGCCGGTCCGGCGACGAGCATGGTTCCGAGGTGTTCCAGCCACAGACTCGGCTCGCCCCAGGGCGTCGGATAGAAGAGGCTCTTCACGCCGTAGCCCGCGAGCACGAAGAAGGCGAGGAACGTCGCCGCGAGTCCGGCAGCGACCAGGCTCGCTCCCCTCATCTGGGAGCGCCGGGCTCCAGCCCGGCTCGGGTCCTTCCCTTCTTCTCCTTTTCCTTGGTATGCGTAATACGATTGACGAGCGGGGGTGGTGCCCGGCGCTCCCGGATGAAACCAGAGGAGCGCGCAGCCCGCCAGGACGGCGACGCCGGATTCCTTGCACAGCGTCGCGAGTCCCGCGAGCACCAGGGCAAGAGTCGTGTGCGCTCCGCCCTTTTCGCGAGCTCGTAGCGCGACGCCGAGCGCGGCGGCGGCGAACAGGGCCTCGAGCAAGGAATTGCGGTTGGCGATCCAGCCGACCACGAGCGCCGACCCGTCCTCCAGCGCGAACAGCGCGAGCGCCAGCAGGGCCACGCCCGCGCCGAGGCCCACGCGGCGATAGAGCCAGAGCAGCGTGCCTAGCAGCGCGAGCTGGAGTGCGAGGTTCGTCAGATGGTGTCCCGGCGCCCAGCGGCCCCACACGGCGTGGTCCAGCCACAGCGAGACGCTCGTCAGCGGCCGGAAGAAGCGCCCGCGCCAGTCGCTCTCCGTCCACCACGGGAAGAGCGCGTCGTCGCGCACTTTCGGCGACGTCGGATCGCCGAAGTCGTACAGGCTCCACGGACGCATGGTCGGGTGCTCCGTCGGGTTCTCTAGCACCAGGCGATGCCCGAAATCGTCGGCGAAGAAGCCCCACCAGAGGCTGGGCGCGTGCAGGAGTACGAAGCCGGCGAGGAAGAGCGCCAGCGTGCGCGGGCTCGACCAGCGCGACCCGCGCCGCGTCTCGTCGGTCGGTGACCGCACTACACGCGGGTCCCGGCGCGCTGGCTGGCGTCCTTCTCGCGCCACTCCTGGATCTTCTGCCAGAAGTGCGCGGTGAACTGCTCGTGCTCGTGGCTCGGGAAGAGCGCGGCGACTTTGCCCTGGATCGCCTCGCGCGCGCGCGGCGTGCCGAAGAACTCCCAGGCGACCTCGTCGAGGTGCGGCAGGTGCTTGTCGCAGAACTCCCAGAAGCGGCCGGACTCGTAGCGCTCGTGCGCGATGGCTGCGTAGGCGGCGAGCTTGTCGCGCAGCGGCATGTCCTCGGCGGCGACGGCGAAGAAGGGCTGCCAGTCGAGGTTGAGCCGCATGGGCTTCTTCGTCGCGGCGCAGAAGAGCGACCAGCGGATCTTGGCCTTCACCAGCCACGGGAAGTGCACGTGCAAGGACGTGACCTGGCTGTCGGGGCACGGGTTGGCGAAGTCGATCGGGTGCCAGATGCCGTCCTTGAGCAGCGCCTCGCAGGAGTTGAAGTCCCAGCCGAAGAACGAGTTGATCGTGAGCGTCGTGTCCTCGAGCAGCGACTCGTCCGCGTCCGCCAGGAAATCCTCCTCCGGCAGGTAGCGCTCGTGCAGCGGCCTGCTCGGATCGTAGCGGACGGTCTTCGTCTGCGGCCCGACGCCGATGCAGCGCACGAAGCTGTCGAAGGGGAAAATCCCCTGCTGCAAGTGCATGACGAACTTGCCCGACTTGTCGTAGGTCTCGCGCAGCGCCTTCTCGTCGTCGACCTTGTTGCGTCGAGGCGAAGCTCTAGCGCGCAGCTCTAGCGCGCAGCTCGAGCGCGAGCTTCAGCGCAAGCGCTCCCACTTCTCAGGCGCGTCGGGCACG
>JANOGB010000695.1:0-1889 GCA_031413955.1 Planctomycetota bacterium
GGGGGCGCGGGCCACCCCCCCTGCGGCGTGTACGGTGCCCTACGGTTCGGGGTGGTATGGGCGGGTAACCCCGGGGCGGCCCCCCGGCGCTCCCGGTTGAGCGCGACTGCGTTGCGGGCACGGCCCGCGCGGGGTCAGGACACTACTCGTCCCAGGAATCGATCAGGGCGAGGCCGGCCTCGGGTCCGAGGTACGCGTCCCAGTCGAGCGCGTCGCCGGCCTGGCCCGCGAGCGTCGTGCGCGCGTCGCCCCCTGCGCCGTGGATCCACACGGAGAGCGAGCCCGGCGCGAGGTCCTGGAGCTCGAAGCAGCCGTCGGAACCGATCTCCACGAACGGGCAGAGCAGGCCCGGGACTCTTGCCAGGTGGACCATGAGGAAGCCCGCCGAGGGGTTCCCCTGGGGGTCGAGCACGAGGCCGGAGAGGCTCCAACCCTGGGTGGGCGTGATCTCGGTCGATGCGCTCGCGCCGGCCGCGGCCGCGATCGAGCCGCGCCAGGGCGCATGTCCGGGCGCGAGCACGCCGAGCGGAACGGTGCCCGGCCGCACGCCGCCTACCGTGAAGCGCCCGTCGGCATCCGTGCGCAGCCACACGGGGCCCGAGTGCGCTCCTCTGGTCGAAGCGCTCGAGAGCACGATCGTGCCCGCGGGCAGCCCCGTCGTCTCTTCCCGCTCCATCCCCTGACCGTCGACCAGCACCTGCGCACCCTCGATCGGCTGGCCCTCGGCATCGAGAACGCGACCGGAGACGGTCGCGCCCGCGCCACGCAGCTCGAACGTTTCGTGGGCGACGGTGCCGTCGGCTTGGTCGAAGACGCGAGCCAGCGTCGGCGCGTGGCCGTCGGCGCGCGCCCAGAGGCTCACGCGTTGCTGGAGCGAGCGCACGCGGAAGCTCCCGTCGGTGGCCGAGGTCGTAACGAGGAAGGCAGGCTCCATGCCGCCCCCGACCCAGACTGCGGCGCCCGCGACCGGTGCGCCGTTCGCATCGAGCACGTGGCCCTCGAGGTCGAAGCCGCGCGGGATCTGCAACGCGAGCTCGGTCTCCTCGCCCGCGATCAGCGTCGCGGAATCGCGGCGAGCCTTGCGATCGACTTGCACCGCGACCTTGCCCGCGCGGAGGCCGGCGAAGCTGCAACTGCCCGCGCCGTCGGTGCGGGCCCCGAGCGCGTCGTAGGACGGGCGCCCGACATCGGTTGCGCGCACCTGGACGTCAGCCGCCGGCGTGCCGTCGGACCAGGTGACCGTGATACGCAGCGAGCTCGTCGAGAACGCGCTGGTCGCGGGCGGGACCGGCTCGCTCGCCTTCGCCGCGGGCGCGACGAAGGGCGAGGGAACCGCCGCGCGCTGGGAATCGGCGCCCTCGGTGGCCAGTGTTCCGTTCGAGTCCGCTGCGTTCATCACCACAGTTTGGGCGACGACGGGAACCGCGGACACGCGCTCTGACGATCCGGTGCGCAACCAGTACGCCGCGCCGGCGACGAGCACGACGCCGAGCCCGGCGAGCTTGAGGACAGGATTCATGACGGGTTCTCTCTGGTTCGGGGACGAGACAGGCGCGCGTTCCCCCGTGGGCCCGCCGGGAGGACGCGTGAACGGAGCGAGCAGCGCGGCCCAGGCCGAGCGCGCTCCGAACTCGCGATCGAGGCGCTCGCGGAGCTGCGCGAGCGCACGCTTGGTGCGCGTGTGCACGGTCTCGACCGGCACGCCGAGCTGCGCGGCGATCTCGCGCGGCGCGCGGCATTCGTAGAAGCGCAGCAGCACCGTCGAACGATAGGGCTCCTCGAGCGCGAGCACCGCGCGGACGACGGCGGCGCGCGCCGCCTCGCGCTCGAGCACCTCGGCCGTCGAGGGGATGCGCTCGTCGCGCGCGACCGATTGCTCGCGCGCCGCG
>JANOGB010000696.1:0-5733 GCA_031413955.1 Planctomycetota bacterium
AGGCGCAGGACGACGTGGCTGCCGGGGGAGTCGGCGGTGTGCAGCCACAGGTCGTTGCCGCGCGCCTCGCGGAAGGTGAGCTGATCGTTGTCGCGCGCGCTGCGGCCCACGCGGATCTCGCCGCCGCGCAGGCCGACGAAGCGCAGGAAGGAGAGGCGCGGCGCGGGCGTCCCGGCGCCGCGCTTGGAGGTCCGGATCTCCTGGGGCGGAGTGAGCACGCCGGCCGTGATCGCCTCGGCCTCGAGCACCTCGGGCGGCTCGGCTGCCGCGCGCCCCAGCCAGTGCTCGACGCGCTGGGCCTCGTCGATGGCGAGCGCGAGCTCGGCGGGCAGGCGCTCCAGCGTGCGCATGAGCTTCTTGTAGCGCGCGAAGAAGCGCTCGGCGTTGCGGCGCGGCGCGAGGCCCGGATCGAGCGCGATGCGGCGTGTCGGGGATCCGGGCGTGAAGGAATCGGGCAGCTCGACCTCCTTTGCGCCGCGCGGAACGGAGGCGAGATGGGCCAGCAGCAGCTCGCCGTCCATGCGCAGTCGCTGCGCCTCGGCGCAGGCGCTCTGGCGTCGCTCCAGGCCGGCGACGAGCGCGCGCGCGCTGGCCAGGCGCCGTTCGAGGCGGCGCACGAGCTCGCGGCGCCGCTCGTCGTCGAAGCGTTCCTCGGCCGCGTTCCCGAGGGCCTGCTCGACGCGTGCCGAGAGCGGCGCGAGCACGCTGGCGCGGCCGCTCTCCGTGCTTTCAGGAAAGGTCTCGGAGAGCGCCGGTCCCGGGTCGGCCGAGGCCCGCCGTCCGGGCGGCAGCGCATAGGCTGCCCCCTGCGCCAGGCGTGCCGCGGCCGCGCTCTCGCGCCCGGGCTGCACCAGACAATCCAGCACCCGTCCTGCGCCGTCGAGCAGGACCAGGTTCGCGTGCCGGCCGGTGAGCTCGGCCACCAGTGCGGCGCACGGCCGGCCGTCGCGCCGGAACGTGGCGCGCACCACGCGATCGGCCTGGACCTGCTCCAGAGCGTGCCATTCCGTGCCCGCCAGTACCTCTTCCATGCGCGCGAAGAACGGGTCGGCCGGGCCCTCGTGGCGTTTCACGGAGGCAATCACGAGATGCAGGCGGCCGGCCACGGGGTCGGCCGAAAGGCGCACGCGCAGCAGCTCGCCCAGGGCCGGATCGCGCGGCCGGATGGCGAGCAGGAGATCGTGCGGCGGAAGCGGCTGGACGCCGCGCACGGTTGCGCCGCGCACGAGGGGTGCGAGCTCCTGGACGAGCTCTCCTACATGGTGGGCGGAGAGCCCCATCCGCGTCGTGCTAACGTTCCTCGGGACTGTAGACCCAGGGGAACTGGGGTGAGTTCCACTCGCAGACTTCGGCCGCGTCGGGGAAGAAGAGCGCCAGCTCTTTCTTGGCCGCCTCCGGGCTGTCCGAGCCGTGCACCAGGTTGTTCGAGCGCGACACCGCGTAGTCGCCGCGGATGGTGCCCGGCTCGGCCTCGGCCGCGTTGGTCTTGCCCATCAGCTTGCGCGTGACCTCGATCGCGTTGTTGCCCTCGAGCACCAGGGCCACGGCCGGCCCCGAGGTCATGAAGGAAACCAGGGCCTTGTAGAAAGGCCGCTCCTTGTGCGCCTCGTAGTGCGTCTGGATCAGCTTGACCGGGAACTGGCGCAGCTTGAGGGCCACGAGCTTCAGGCCCTTGGCCTCGAAGCGCGCGAGGATCGGGCCGACGAGCCCGCGCTGGACGGCGTCGGGCTTGAGCAGGACGAGGGTGCGTTCCAAAACGGGAGTCTCCGGTTGAGGGGCTAGCCCGACCTATTCATGAGGCCTCGAGCGAAACGTTGCGAATGGCTGCAGATGCAGCGATTTGCGACCGAGAGCAGCGGAGACGACCTCTGGCAGGTCGTCGAGACCTCGCAGGGAGAAAAGCGCTGCAGATGCAGCCAGTCGCGACGTTGCAGCCGAGGGCTCATGAATAGGTCGGGCTAGAGCCGCGGAGTCTAGCCGTGGCCCGCCGGCGGCGAAAGCACGCCTCCGGCGTTGACGTGAGGGCAGCGCGCTCCGCACACTGTTCGCCCCAATCGCCGAAACCGGCGTCCACCGGCGCGTCCGGCGGGCTCGGTCGCGGCGCTCTTTCTCACGAGACTTCGCTGTGCCCGAGGCTGCCCGAGTGGAGCCCGGGAATCCTCACGAGGACCCAGGACGGCGCGTTCCTGGAACCCGCTGAGTCGTGGATCCGATGAGCCCGGAACCCAAGCACCAGGGAGCGATCGGTGACCTAGCCCGCTATTCCGGGCTCGGGTTGCAGTTCGCGGCCACGGTCGGGGTCTTCGCGCTGTTCGGCCGCTGGCTCGATGGGCGCCTCGGGTGGAGTCCCGGCTGCCTGCTCGCTGGAGTCTTCCTCGGGTTCGGTCTCGGTCTCTATTCGATGGTCAAGAAGCTGCCCAGCACTTCGCGCGCTGCCAAGCCAGGCGCGAAGGATGGAACCCTGCCTCCACGCTGACACCCCCGTGAATCGCCTGCTCGTCGTCGTCCTCGCCGCTCTCGTGGCGGCGCTCGCGTGCGCGGCGAGGTTCGGCGGCGCGCTGGGAGGGGGCGTGCTGGCGGGGTATCTGCTCGGGGCGGGTCTCGCGGGCCTCTCGGTGCTGTACCAGATGCACTTGCTCGCGACGCGGCCCGAGCGCGTCATGACGGGCTCCGTGCTCGGCTTCCTGGTGTTGCTCGTGGCGCTGCTCCTCGGCGGGCTCTCGTTTCGCTACCTCGCGCCCGTGGCCGAGCGCGCGGACTGGCGCAGCTTCCTGGTCACGTTCGCGATCGCGGGCCTGCTGGTGCTGCTCTACGGGACCTTCGAAGCCGTGCGTCACCATCGCCGGCGCGGGGGCCTGCGGTGAAGCGCTTCCTCGGCTACTTGCTCGCGCCCACCGGGCTGGCGGCGCTCGTGGTCATCGTCGCGGCCTGCCTGCTCTCCACGCGCTTCAGCCAGCACCACGAGGGCGACAGCGTCTTCACGACCCTGTACCTGCACGTCGTGCCGGCGGCGCTGGTCGAGGATCCGCACGCGCCCGACTCGCCGGCCCTGCTGGAAGTGCCGCTGCCCGCTTGGTTGGCGCGCTTCGACTACCGCGGCGAGACGGACTCTCCGGAACCGAAGACGGCGCTCTTCAACATGCAGCTCTTCCAGGTCGCAGCGGTGCTGTTGATCTTGGTGTGCTTCGCGCGCGTGCCGAGCTACCTGCGCACGGGCAAGGGCGATCCGCTGACGCGCGTCTTCGCCGGTTTCGCGCAGTGGATCCGCGACGAGATGGTCGTCAAGGCCATGGGCAAGGAGCTCGGGACGCGCTTCCTGCCCTATTTTCTGACGATCTTCTTTTTCATCCTGTTCATGAACTTGGTGGGCCTCGTGCCCTTCTCGGCCACTCCGACGGCCAGCATCTTCGTCACCGCCGCGCTGGCCCTGACGACCTTCGCGGCCATGATCCTGTGCGGCATGATCGTGCAGGGGCCAGTCGCCTACTGGAAGAACCTCGTGCCGCACGTGCCGCTCGCGCTGTGGCCGCTGATGTTCGTGGTCGAGCTGATCGGGCTGGTGGTCAAGCCCGTGGCCCTGACGATCCGTCTCTTCGCCAACATGACTGGCGGCCACATGGTGGTGCTGTCCTTCATGGGGCTGATCTTCTACATGGGCGAGATGTGGGGCGCGGTCGGCGGCTGGGGCGCCTCACCACTGGGCCTCGCCTTCGCGTGTTTCATCATGATCATCGAGAGCTTCGTGGCCATGGTGCAGGCCTACATATTCACGCAGCTCTCGATCCTGTTCGTCAACTCATCCATGCACCCCGAGCACTAGCCCGAGCGGGCTTGCTCGCTGGGTGCCCACTTCCCCTCAACTCACTCAACCGACGGAGAAAGAAAAGAAGGACATGTTCATCCCCCTGCTAGAAGAGGCGCAGAAGGTCGCGGAGGCCGGTGCTGCGCTCGGCAAGATGGGCGCCGGGATCGGCGCCGGCATCGTGGCCGTCGGAGCTGGAATGGGCATCGGCAAGATCGGTGCGGCAGCCAACGAAGGCATCGCGCGCCAGCCCGAGGCCGCAGGCGAGATCCGCGGCGGCTCCCTGATCCTGGCAGCCTTCATCGAGGGCGTGGCCCTGTTTGCCTGTGTGGTGACCCTCTTGATCGCCCTCGGGTGAGCGATCGGCGCGGTCCGCCGCTCGGACCGCGCGTACCGACCTTGGAGTGCTCCATGCTGATCACGCTCGCGATCTCCGGCCCCCTCGCCTCCGGCGGCGAGGGCAAGTTCAACCCGATCGACCTCGCCACGGGCGGGAACCTGTTCTGGACCCTGGCGATCTTCGGGCTGTCCGCGCCCCTGATCTGGAAGCTGGTCATGGGGCCGGTGACGCGTGCGCTCGAGGAGCGTGACGAGCGCACCGAGCGCGCCATCGCGGCGGCCGAGAAGGCCAGCCAGGACGCGCTGGCGGCGCGCGCCGAGCTCGAGAAGTCGCTGAGCGAGGCGCGGGTCTCGGCCGCCAAGCTCGTGGCCGAGGCGCGCGGCAAGGCCGAGACGCGCGGGCAGGAGATCCTCGAGGTCGCCAAGACCGAAGCGACCCAGATGATCGAGGGTGCGCGCAAGGCCATCCGCGCCGAGCAGGACAAGGCCGTGGCCGCGATCCGCAACGAGGTCGTGGAACTGTCCCTGCACGCGGCCTCCAAGCTGCTCGAGCGCAACGTGGGCAGCGAGGACGACCGGCGTTTCGCGGCTCAGGTCGTGGCCGGAGAGAAGCGCGTGCGCGCATGATCGACCCGGTCACCAGCCGCTACGCGGAGGCGCTGTTCGGCCTGGCGAAGGTGCACGGCGCGCTCGCGGCCGTGCGCGCCGACGTCGCGCGGCTCGCCGGCGCCTTGAGCGCTGGCGGGGCGCTCGCCTTCGTGTTCGACGAGCGCCTGGCGCTGGCCACGCGCAAGCAGCGCGTGGCCGAGCGCCTGGCCAGCTTCTCTGCGCTCACGCAGGACTTCGTGAACCTGGTGCTGGACAAGCGCCGCGTGGAGGTGCTGCGCCACTTCGGTGCCGCCTTCCATCGTCGCGACCTCCGCGAACGCGGCGCGGCCGAGGGCCTGGTCGAGAGCGCGCGGCCGTTCGCGGCGCGGGAGCTGGCCGAGCTGGCCACCGCGCTCGGTCCGCGTCTCGGCAAGGAGCTCGTGCTCTCGAACCGCGTCGTGCCCGAGCTGCTCGGCGGCCTGCGCGTGGTCGTCGAGAACAAGATGATCGATGCGTCCGTGGCCGGACGCCTGGAGGGCATGAAGAAGAGCCTGCTCGCGGCGGCGCTGCCGCGCTCCGAGAACTGAGCACTAGACCCGTAGACCCGACGATTCGCTGCAAGGAACAACGATGGATCTTCGACCCGCTGAAGTGACCTCCATCCTCGAGAAGGAGATCGCCAACTACCGCAGCCAGAGCGCGCTGCAGAGCGTCGGCACGGTCTTGTCCGTGGGCGACGGCGTGGCGCGCGTGTGGGGCCTGGACGACTGCATGATGAACGAGCTGCTCGAATTCGCGGGCGGCGTGCGCGGCGTGGCGCTCAACCTGGAGGAGGACAACGTCGGCTGCGTGCTGCTCGGCGACGTCGCCAAGGTCAAGGAGGGCGACCAGGTCAAGACCACCGGACGCATCCTCTCGGTGCCCACCGGCGACGCGCTGTTGGGGCGCGTGGTCAACGCGCTCGGCGATCCGATCGACGGCAAGGGAGCGCTCTCCATCCCGGC
>JANOGB010000697.1:0-2584 GCA_031413955.1 Planctomycetota bacterium
CGCCTGCTCGAGTGGCGCAGCCCGCGACGCGTCTACCGCGCCAAGGGCTGCCGCAAGCTCAAGCTGCTCCTGCGCGACTACCTCTTCTCCGACGACATCGCCTTTCGCTTCAGCAACCGCGAGTGGCCCGAGTATCCGCTGATGGCCGAGCGCTTCGCCGAGTGGCTGCACCGCGCCGAGCCCACGGATCAGTTCATCGGTCTCTTCATGGACTACGAGACCTTCGGCGAGCACCAGAGCAAGGACACGGGCATCCTCGACTTCATGCGCCACCTGCCGAAGTTCGTGCTGGCCGACCAGCGCTTCACCTTCCAGACGCCGGCCCAAGTGGCGGCCGCGTACGAACCGGTGGCCGAGCTCGACATCCCGAAGACGCTCTCCTGGGCCGACAAAGAGCGCGACCTCACGGCCTGGCTCGAGAACGACATGCAGAAGGAAGCGCACCGGCGCCTGTACGAGCTCCTGCCCCGCGCGCGCGCCGCCGCCGCGGCCGGGCACCCCGAGTGGCTCGCCGCCTGGCGCAAGCTCTCGACCTCGGACCACGTCTACTACATGAGCACGAAGTGGCACTCCGACGGCGACGTGCACGAGTACTTCACGCCCTATGACTCGCCGCACGATTCTTTCCTCATCTTCATGCACGTCCTGGACGATCTCTCCGGACGCATCGAGCAGGCTCTCGCCCCACTCGCGCGGAAGAAGTCGAAGAGCTCCTGACTCTCCGGTCGAGCCTCGCCCCTGGGACCGCCACGCTCCAGCGTGGCTGTCCTCTCAGGCCGGGCTGGAGCCCGGAGGTCCAAGGGCCCCCAAGAGCTCCGCGAACTTCGAGCGCACGTAGGGATCGAGCCGCTCGGCGAAGGCCACGTCGAGGCGCAGCGTCCGGATCAACTCCTGGACGTCCGCAAGGTCCTTGATCCGGCCAGGATTGGTCATGCCCGAGGCGAGCTTCAGCTCCACGAGCGTCTCGAGCCCGACGTAGCGGATGCCGTCGATGACGACCGACGCCGTCGACGGATCCGGGAAGGCAACGGGCTTGGGCTTTTCGTCTCCCGGGAACTGGCCCGCGACGAGGAACTCGATCCGTACGCCGGTCTCCGTGTCGCGGAGGTCCCTACTGCCCTCGAAGGGCGGGACGTAGCCGAGGCCGTCCAGCTCGGCGTGCACGCGCGGCAGGGCGTCCGCGGGCAGCAGCACGTCCACGCCGACCGTGGTCCGATCGTAACCGTGCGCCACCAGGGCCATCCCTCCCACGACCGCGTAGGGGATCCCCATTTCTCCCAGCCTGGCCGTGATCTTCCGCAAGGACCGATGGACGGAATCGTCGCGCATGAAGAACTCCCCGGCCGCGCGCAGGGCCGATTCCCCGCCGCGGCGCATCTTGTCTTCATACGACTCGACCACGGAGCGACAGGTTACACCCTGCCCGGAGTCTCCCTCACGGGCGTGCGGGCGGGACCGGAGCCCACCAGGCCCGGGGGCCAGGCTGGCGCTCCCGGGGGTGGTTCCACCATCATCTTCGCTCCGAAGTTGGACGATCTACTGCCACCACCGACCCCCTCGGCCCACCGCGAACAAGGATCACCCGTTGACGAGTCCGTACACCCTCTTCGAGGTCTCCTGGGAGGTCTGCAACAAGGTCGGCGGCATCCACACCGTCGTCTCGACCAAGGCGAAAAGCCTGGTCGAGCGCCACGGCGATGACTACGTGGCCGTCGGACCGTGGCTGCTGTCGACTTCCGACAAGAACCTGGAGTTCGAGGAGGAGCGCGGTTTTCAGGCCTTCTGCGAGGTGTGCCGCGGGATGGGCCTGCCGGTGCGCGTCGGCCGCTGGCGCATCCCCGGCCGGCCGCGCACGATCCTGATCGAGTTCTCGAAGCTGTACGAGAAGAAGGACGCGGTCCTCACGCGGCTGTGGGAGGACTTCAAGGTCGACTCCATCCACGGCGGCTGGGACTACGTCGAGCCGGTGCTGTTCGGGCACGCGGCGGGCCTCGTGATCGAGCGCTGGTGGGAGGAGTTCCTGGCTCCGGATCACAAGCGCGCGGTGGTGAACGCGCACGAATGGATGACGTGCTCGGCGCTCCTGTACCTCAAGAAGAAGGTCCCCAGCGCCGGCACGGTCTTCACGACGCACGCCACGATGCTCGGGCGCACGCTGTCCTCGAACGGGCAGTCACCCGACGACGGCCTGGGCGAGCAAACGCCCGCGGCCCTGGCGAAGCAGCACAACATCACCGCCAAGCACTCGCTCGAGAGCGTGGCCGCGCGCGAGGCGGACGTGTTCACGACCGTCAGCGAGATCACGGCCAAGGCTCCGACCTCGCCGCGATCGCGTCCCGCGCCGCCCTGACCGCCGCCGGGCTCGAGGCGGCCGATCTGGACCTGATCCTCGTCTCCACCACGTCGCCCGACATGGGGTTCGCGTCGACGGCGTGTCAGGTGCAGCGCGAACTCAAGGCGCCCAAGTGCGCCGCCTTCGACCTCGCCGCCTCGTGCTCCGGCTTTCTCTACGGCCTCGCGATCGCCCAGGCGTTTCTCCGCACCGGTCAGGCGCGGACGGTCCTGCTCGCGGCCGGCGAGGTCA
>JANOGB010000698.1:0-1932 GCA_031413955.1 Planctomycetota bacterium
GGCTCCAGCCCGGCTCCGTTTCTTTCTCTTTGCTCCCTTTCTCCGAGGGGGAGGAAAGAAAGAAGAAGAAAGAAGAGAAGAGCCGGGCTGGAGCCCGGCGCTCCCGGATGACTCGAGGTGCCGGGGACGAAGTCGAGGTCGGGGCAGGATCCGCGCGCGGCTGATAGCATGGGCAGGCTCGTCCTCTCCCCCTCGTTTCGCCCCATGTCGACCCCGTCTCTCGCTCCGCTGGCCCTCGTTCTCGTGCTGGCGCCGCTCGCTTCCGCGCAGTTGCGCGAGCCCGGGCAGCCCGCGTCCTTCCGCTCGTCGCTGCCGTCCGACGTGCCGACCTTGCTCTTCCCCGCACCGGACACGAAGTCCCTGCGCGAGGCGGCCGAGTCGAGCACGGGCGGGCGTTTCGAGTACGGGGTCGAGCTCGACGTGGGTCCCGGAGGCGCCGGCCTGGGACTGGAGGACTCCGGGCGCTGGGATACGGTGCCGGGCACGGGCGAGCTCGTCTGGCGCGTCGAGCTCGTCTCGCCGGGCGCGTTCTCGCTGGGCGTGCTCTTCGAGCGCTTCGATCTCCCGCGCGGCGCGCAGGTGTTCCTCTACGACCCGCTGCACAGGCACGTGCTCGGCGCCTACGGTGAGTCGACCGAGAGTCCGAACGGGATGCTCGCGGTGCAGCCGTTGCGCGGCGAACGCGTCGTGATCGAGTACGTCGAGCCGGCCGGCACGCTCGCGCGGCCGGCGCTGGTGGTGGGCAGCCTCGTGCACGACTACCTGGACGTGCTCGGGCGCATGGCGCAGGGCAGCGTGCAAGCGCTCGGGTGCCTGCTCGACATCAACTGCCCGCACGGCACGACGCACCAGGACATCAAGCGCGCGGTGGTGTGGATGTGCGGCGGCGGCGGCTGCTGCTCGGGCTCGATCCTGAACAACACGGCCGAGGACGCGACGCCCTACATGATGACGGCCGAGCACTGCGGCAACATGACCAACGGCTTCTTCGTGTTCGACTACGAGCGCACGGGCTGCGCCGCCGGTCCTTCCTCGCAAGCGAAGAGCCTCTCGGGCGCGACGCAGCTCGCCGTCACGAACCAGTACGACGGCCAGCTCTACCGCCTGAACCAGTCGATTCCCGCCAGCTACGAGCCGTTCTACGCGGGCTGGAGCCTGGCCACGCAGCTCTCAGCGCCCGCCTACGGCATCAGCCATCCGAGCGGCTTGCCGAAGAAGCTCCAGATCGACTGGCAGGCTCCGTTCCTGCTGAGCACGCGCTGGAACGTCGAGTTCGACATCGGCGCCGTGCAGCCGGGCAGCTCCGGCTCGCCGCTCTTCGATCGCGACGAGCGCGTGATCGGGAGCTGCAGCACGGGCGCGGGCGGCTGCTCGGCCTTCAGCAACTACGGCCGCTTCGACCAGTTCTACGCGATCCGCAACCTCGCGACCTGGCTCGACCCGCTCGGCTGGGGCCTCTCCGGCATCGACGGTTACGACCCGATCGCGCCGTACGCGAAGACCTACAACGGCGCGAGCACGAATCCGCTGGCGCTCACCTCGCTCACCGAGCCGCGCCTCGGCACGACCTGGACCGCGCAGATCGACACGAGCTCGCGCCCCGCGGCCACCGCCACGGTCCTGTTCGGCTACGACGCGCCTGCCGAGGGGCCGACGATCTCGTACGGCAAGCTCCTGATCGACTTCGGGAGCCCGAAGCAGTTCGACCACGTCGCGACCGTCTCCGGCGGGCTCTCGACGCACTCGTTCAATCTGCCGAGCAACATCGCCCTGGTCGGGCGAGTCTCGTACACGCAGGCCTTCATCCTGGGCGGCGGCACCGTGGCGACGAACGCGCTCAAGCTCGTCCTGAACTTCTAGTTCAACTGGGAGCGCCGGGCTCCAGCCCGGCTCTTCTTCTTGGCTTGTTTCCGTTCTCCGAGGAAAGGGAAG
>JANOGB010000699.1:0-7709 GCA_031413955.1 Planctomycetota bacterium
TCACTCCGCACTCTCACCATATTTGCCATTGTTGCGGTCCTGCTTTCTGTGTTCCTGGTGCGTTGCAATTCTGTGGCTCACCCAGTTCTTGATTTACGGTTATTCAAATTGCCATTTGTTACCGCCGCCGCGATCAGCGGATTCGTGTTCACAATGGGATTTTTCGCGATGATCTTCGTCAACGTTCAATGGTTGCAAATGGTATGGGGTTATAGCCCATCGCTGTCTGGCCTCGCTGGTTCACCAGGACCATTCGCCGCGGCCTCGGGGAGGTCGATGCAGTGCTGAAGCGACGCGACGGTCAGGTCCTGGCGATCAGCATGGACGAGGTGGAGGACTCGCGGCGGCTGGTCGAGGCGCAGGGACTCCCCTTCCGCATCCTCTCGGCGCGCGGGATCCCCGTTCTCGCCGACTACGGGCTGGAGCACGAGGGCGCCGGCCTCGAGGGCGAGACGATCGCCGTACCGGCACAGCTCCTCGTCGCGCAAGATGGACGCATCGCGTGGAAACATGTCGCGCGGCGCATCACGGACCGCGTCGCGCCGGAGGACACGCTCGCGGCGCTCCGGGAGCTCGAGCCGCCGCTTTCCAGGTAAGAGATCTGCTCGGCTGGCCGGGCTCCCGAGTGGCGCGACCAGCCCCGTTATCGTGATGGATCGGTTTT
Source organism: Planctomycetota bacterium (assembly GCA_031413955.1). Taxonomy (GTDB): domain Bacteria; phylum Planctomycetota; class UBA1135; order UBA1135; genus JABFRZ01. Next base: position 665 of record JANOGB010000699.1, read on the forward strand.
CTCCCCTCGGCTGCATTCATCCGCCCCGGCGCTGGGTGTAAGGGAACAAGTCATGGCCAGCACGCAACCCATTCACGCTCTGCTCGATCAGACCGGATGGATCCACGCCCTGGCGCGCCAGCTCGTGGCCGACCCGCATCTCGCCGCCGATCTGGCGCAGGACACGACCGTCGACGCGCTGGAGAGCGAGCCCGATGGCGGTCGCCCGCTGCGCGGCTGGCTGGCGACGGTCATGCGCAACAACCTGGCGAAGCTGCGGCGCGGGGACCGGAATCGCGCGGCGCGCGAGCAGGTCGTGCGCCGAACAGAGCTCGAGCCTGCGGCGCTCGACGTGGTCGAGAGGGTCGAGACGCACCGCAACGTCGTGCTGGCGGTGCTCGCGCTGGAGGAGCCGTATCGCAGCACGCTGCTGATGCGCTTCTTCGAGCAGCTCTCCTACGACGAGATCGCGCGCAAGACCGGCGTCACGCGCGCGGCCGTCAACAGCCGCATCACGCGCGGGCTCGCCGAGCTGCGCCAGCGACTCGAGAACACGTACGGCGGTGACCGCCGTGCGCTCGGTTTGGCATTGATCCCCCTCGCGAAGCTCCCCACCGGCGTCGCAGCAACCACCACCACTTTCCTAGGACTGAAGACCATGCACTTGGCGATCGGCACAGCAGCAGCGACCCTCCTGGCGGCCACGGTTTCCGTCAGCGTGTTCGGCGGCGGGCGCGAGCCCAGGGAACCCGGCGGACTCCCCATCACCGCGGCGGCGGGCACGGCAGCGGACGAGATCGAGCTCCAGCTGCCCTATTCCTTCGAGCTCGTGTCCGAGCCGATCGTGCCGACGCGGATCGCGCTCCCGCTCCAGGAAAAACAGAAGCACAAGCACAAGGAAGAGTCCGACGAGAACGTGTGGCGCACCGAGGTGTTCCAGGCCATTGCGCTCCCGGCAGGGGTCGAGTCCCTGGCCGTCAACACGGGCTCGGGCGACGTCGAGGTGCGCGCCTCGACTAGCGGCAAGCTCGAGGTGCAAGCGCGAGTGAGCGCCAAGCGCGGCAAGGTCGAGAACCGCGAGCTGACCCAGGTCTTCGAAGACCACGTCGAGATCAGCACGGAAGACCACACGCTGAAGATCGAGGACAAGCACCACAACTCGCGCGGCTGGAGCGTCGACTTCGTCGTCTCCGTGCCTGCCAGCCTGCCCCTCAGCGCGAACAGCGGCTCGGGCGACGTCACCGTGCGCACCGGCCGCGGCGAGGTCAACGCCAACACGGGCTCGGGCGACGTGCGCGTGGAGCTGGCCAACGAGCGCCTCGTATCCCTCAACGCCAACTCCGGCTCGGGTAGCGTCGCGGTCGAGGCGGCTTCGATCGAGGACGAGCTCAGCGCGAACTCCGGCTCCGGCAACGTCTCCGCGCTCGTGCTCGAGGCGAGCTCGCCCGGCACGGCCAGCCTCAACTCCGGCTCGGGCGACATCCTGCTGGTCGTGCCCGGCAACATCGTCGGCAGCTTCGAGCTGAAGACGCATAGCGGCGACATCGAGCTACCGCGCGCGCTGGGTCTCGAGGTCAAGAAGGACGTGAGCGGCCAGACAGTCGCCCGCGGTACGGCCGGCACGGGCGGCGGCAAGTACAAGCTGAGCTCGGGCTCGGGCGACCTGAAGGTGGAGTTCGGCAGCGGTCTGCCGGCGAAGGACGAGTAGGCGATTGGTTCACCGTCGACGCCCGCTGCTGCCCGAACGAGGGTTGCCGCAGGCGTCGGCTTATTCACTCATAGCGGCACGACTTTCCGCCAGCCCAGAACTCATGGATCTTCGCGAAGACGCCCGCGCGAAGCCACCGCATCAGCCCCAGGTTGCACGTTGAACCAGAACCGAAGTCGAGCGGGAGTGCCTTCCACTGGCAACCCGTACGCCCCCGGTAGAGGATGCCCGCCATCGCGACGCGGTCTGGCACCCCGGTCGCGCGACTGGTTCCCCGCCGCGTCCGTCGGGCCGTCGGCCGGGTTTTCGGACATCACGCCTACAACTGAACTCTATCGACTAGCGGCCCCTGAGGCGTCCAGGTGAGCGTGGCGGAACGTTCGTCCGGGGTCGGGGCGCGGACGGTATCGTCCGCGTCAAGAACGAAGATGTAGTTCCCAGACGTTAGCGTGAAGCTCGCGCTACCATCCGAGTCGGTCACGCAGGGTGAACCCAGCCGAATGGGAAAGTCGTCCTCGAATACCGCTATCGGCCGGTTTGGGAGGGGCTTTCCCGTCTCCTTATCCGTGAAGAGCACTTTGGCAGTCGCTACGTCGATGGCAACCGTCGCGCGGCATTCGGCGGAGGACGTGACTTGGATCGGCCCGGGCCACGCAGACCTCCAGCCGTAGTCAAACGAGAACACCTCGACAGTCCAGTTGCCTGGGAAAGCCTGCGTCGGACCGAACGTCCCGTTGGCGTCAGTCTCCCCGCGAAGGCCAAAGCCCGTTCCTTCTGCGCCATGGACCAGGAGCTGGAGTCCAGGGGCGGGCGCGCCGTTCACGGTCAGCTCAAGCACGATCGAGCCGGGGAGCTCGACTACCTCGAAGTCGCGCTCGATGACCTGGCCCTCCTCGACCGTGACCTTGCCGATCTTCACTCTGTTCATCTTGGTGTCAGCTAATGGCATGCTTCCCATCCGGATTGTTTTTTCCGCGAGATGGAGATAGACCGTCGCAGGTCCCGCGGGGACGGGCCCGAGCTCAAAGCCTCCATCGGTTTCCAGGACCACGATCGTCCGGCTGGCCGACTGCAACTGTCGCATTCGTGCGGAGGTATCGTTGACGCGACTGGCACTCTCCGGTTCGATCCCAACCCGAAAGCCCGAACAGGGTTCGCCAGAAGAACCCCGGAGCGTCCCGCGCACCCAGCCGCCACGCGGGAGCACGAGCTGGAGTCCCTGCTTGCCGGCGCTCGTCAGTTCGTGGACGCCGGAGCTCACCTCGGACCCGTCAGCCTCGGCATGCATTACGTAGGGACCTTCGAGCGCCAGGACGAAGCAGAAGCGGCCCAGCTCGTCTGTGGCGATGGAATCCAGCACCTTGCGGAAGCGCGATTCGTCGCCGGTCGACATGTTCTTTGTCAGAATTGGACTCGTCTCGGAGTCGTCCACCTCCGCTGGCTTGAGGAGCAGCACTTCCAGATCGGCGACGGGACTCCCGTCCGGGCGGATCACACGACCGCTCAGGCAGGCTCCCGGCCCGACCCTCACTGTCAGCGCGCGCGTCTCCATGACGGAGAGCCCGTCCACCTCCGCCGCGCCCAGTAGCTCGCCGGCTCTCACCCGGAGCGTGTAGTCGCCGGGAAACATGCCATCCAGCACTCCGAGGACCGGCTGCACCTCGAACTCGTCCGGCTTGAAGGAGGCGTGGCGGAACTGCACGCGGACGGAATAGTCCGTGATCGCGTTCCCGTGTTCGTCGACCACGTTCAGCACCAGGGCCGAACTGCCCTCTAGTCGGGCGTCGACCTCCTCTCCTGGCAGCACGGCCGTCGTGCTCCATGGCAGGAAGCGCGGGTCGTCGATCGCGAGCGCGTAGGTGCCGGGCTCCAAGTCGTCGAACGAGAAGCTCTGCGAGCTGCCATGGATCTTCTCGGCCGTGCGGGTCTCGCCGCTGGGGCAGATCAACTTGACGTGCTCGGGGTCAGGGTCGTTGAATGTGTCCGAGAACGTGCTCACCGTGATGCGCCGCGAATTGTCCGGCCCAGCGTAAACGATGTCGACCGTGAGCGTTTCGCCCGACTCCAGCCTGATCGGTGGACCGTCGATCCAGTTCGCCACGCAGGAGTAGGCCTTGAGCTCCACCCTCCCTGGCATCACGTCCTCGACACGATAGCGGCATGTGCTGGGATCGATGTCGGCTATCACATGGGTCTCGCTGCGCCCCCCCCCCTCGTCCAGTTCGAGGGAGCGCGCGTAGACAGTCCAGTCCTGGCCGAGAAGGGGGTTGCCTTCGCAGTCGACGATCCGACCTTCTAGAGTGCCGGCTGTGAGCAGCGTGATCTCGCCCAGGTCAACCACCGCACCCGGCTCGATCTCACCCAGGCGACATTCTACACCCACGAAGCCACGCGCCTTCGCCTCCAGCACGAACTGAAACGCGCGCGGCGGATCGAAGCCGATCGAGAAGCGTCCGTCGGCATCGGTCGCGCCGGAGGGATCGGTCCAATCGATCGGCATATCGTACTTCAGCTCGCGCTCCTGGCTCGCGGCCCAGCCATGGACCTCGCATAGGACTCCCACCGCCGGCGCTTCCCCTTCGAAAACAAGGCGCCCGCGGATCGCCGCCGGCATGGACTCCGCCGGACTTGTGGACACTGGCGGCGCAGTCTCCACAACCATGCGTCGCTTATCAATTTCCTCGTCTGCTGATACGGGAGGCGCTTCGACGTCGGCAGGCGGAAGTTGCACTTCGCCGAATATGCGGTTCCTACCGCGTCGCTCACTCCAAACCAACGTGAGCAGGCCAGCGACCAAGACGACCAAAATGAACCCGAGAACCCGACGTGACTTCACCGTTGACATCCCCGTATCATGTGTATTCATGCAAGCTCAAGTATCACAGAGTAACCCCTCCGCCCCCGCCGCCAGCCGCGTCCGGGCACCGGTCGCATTTGACCGTTATTGTAACTGATCCCTGTTCCATGAAAGTCACCTCTCCATGCCCAGACATGCCATAGACACCAATTTGGATTGTTATGACCTTAGTACCTCCGCACTGGACGAGCGCAGTAACTGGCATCGTGCCGGATCTGCTAACGTCGGTTACCTGGCCGCCCTGGCTTTGCACCATCAGTGAAGGCAATGCCGCCGGCGCAGTGGAAACCTCACCCGCATATCTGCATCCCTTACTTTGCCTGCATCTCTGGATATGGGAAGATCGATTCCTAATGGTGACACAATCTCCTCTTCTCAATTCCGTTGTGCTAACATTTGCCAGCCCCCCCTGTATATTAACGTCCAAGTTTAGGGCACAGTGTCCGCACGGATCGCCATGGCTTAACCCAAAAGGGTCAACAAGCCTTGCTGGATTGGATTGGACATATTGATATAGATTATAGCCGTCGGCGTACACGAGTGGATCGCGTCCAGACCACTTTCCAGTAAGTGGTAAAAGCAGCCTATGCCTTGCATGGGCTGTCTTGTTCAGGAACGAGTATCCAGACAGAGTTTTGCGATTGCCAACCGCATTATCGCTTAGGCTTTCCCACCCGAGCGTATTCCCGCTGATTGGCGCCGCTTGCGCCAGAGTCTTGTCTGTACTGTCGACGTCCCCGTCGAGGTCGATGTCACCCCGCATGTCGTACGCTGACGTATCGATCCACGTCTGGATCTGGGTGGCGTCGGCCGAGTCGTTGACGCCGTCCGAGTTCGTGTCCCCACCCGGGAGCCCGAAGGGGATCCCGTAGGGCGAGTACTTGTCCATCTCGTGGAGCTGTCGGCCGCTCGAGACCAGGGTCGAGACGTCCCCGCGCCAGTTCTGACAGTAGAAGTAGCGCTCCTCCAGCGTCCCGTCGGACGCCGCCAACCAGCCGCCCGTGTTGTCTCGATTGCGGCAGACCACGTCGTTGATGTATGAGGATCCTCCGTACCCGTCAAGCCCCGCCGTGGCGTTTACAAACTGCTCCTTCGGGGAGCTGTCGCTCTCGCGGTACCGGGCCACTTCTCTCCACCGCTCGTCGTAGGCTGGGTAGAACCACACATCGCTCGCGTCGGCGTCCCCGTCGGCGTCGGTGTCCTCGTGCACCCCGATCATGTGCCCAAGCCCGTTGTAACGGTACTCGGCGAGCAGCGTGCTCGACTGGTTCTTGACCTTGCGTAGCCGGTTGAAGGCGTCGTACTCGTACTCGTAGCTCTCCCCGTCGTCGGTCATATTGCCTGCGGCGTCGTAGGACAGCGTGTAGTTGTTCGACCCGCTCGTGTCTGTGTCTCGCGCGGTGAGCTCGTTCACCTTGTTGTGCGTGCGCGTGTCGTCGTACTCGTCCGTCTCGTTCCAGCTGTCGTCCCCGTCGAGGTCCATCTTCGAGCGTGCCCAGTTCCCGGTGTGGCTAAGCTGCGAGGTGCCGCTCTGCAGCCAGGTCTGGTGCCGCGTGCGACTAGCGATGCTGCTGCCCGAGCGCGTCCCTTCCTCGGCGTCGATCAACCGGTCGAGGTCGTCCATCGTGTACTTCACATCGAACCCTGCGTGCACGTTGTCCTCGACCCAGGCGATGTTCGAGTTCCGGTCGTAGGAGATGTCGCAGCCGTAGAACGCCTCGTCCGGGTTCGGGGCGAGCGTCAACCAGGTGCTGCTCACGACGCGGTTGAAGCGATCGAGGTACCCGCCGTAGCCGCCCGAGAACGTGTCGTACTCCATGCGCGCAATGTTCGGTTCGAGGTAAGTCGTCCCGACGACGCGTGAGGCGCCGAGGTAGGCGTACTTTGCGAGCACGGTCGATCCGTCCTTGAGCCTCCACACGTTGCTCATCGACGTGTACTCAATCGTGATCGTCTTGTTGCCCGGGAGCGTCATCGATGAGCGTCGGATGGAGTTCCGACCATACGTGTCCTTCTCGTATGCGTAGGCCATCTCGTAGTAGCCGCTCGCGCCGACGGCGCTGTCCTTGTCCTGCTTGTAGCTCGTGATTCCTCCCCAGCCGTCGTAGGTGTAGCTGACCTCGTCGGTCACCGAGCCGCTGCCCACGGTCGCGTTGTCGTACTGCGTCACAAGGCTCGGCCGCCCGAGGGTATCGTACGTCCGGTATTGGCGCCGCACGGCCCCGTCGAAGCCAGAGGCGAGAGTCGTCACGCGCCGGTGGAGCTGGCGGCCCGAGTCGTCGTAGTCGGTCTCGAAGACGCTGCCGGGCTGGTCCTTTCTGTACGTCTCTTGGCCCTGCGCGTTGTAGGCGTGAATCACGACGTCGGAGCTGTCAGATGCGATATCGTCCGAGTCTGTGCCAGTGTTCGTCGAGTCGGGGTACTTTACAGCCCGAAGGAGGTTCCCGGTCGAGATCTTCATGGCCGAGGGCGTGCCCGCGCTTGTGCCGTAGATGTAGACC
>JANOGB010000700.1:0-7296 GCA_031413955.1 Planctomycetota bacterium
TCGACGGCCTTCTTGTTGGCCTCCTCGCGCGCCTTCTGCTCGGCCTCGCGCAACCGTTCCTGCCAGCGCTCCTTGGTCGCGTGGTTCACGACTGTGACCTTCGAGACGCCGTACTTTTTCGCCACGGCCTCGTAGCTGCGCTCGGCGCCGAGCTCGACGTAGTAGCTGTAGGCTTCGGGGGAGAGGCGCTTCATCGACGCTCCGATTTCGCGGCCGCGAACGTCTGCCCGGTGCCGTCGAGCGCCGCTTCCTTCCCGGCGAGCTTCCGCCAGCGCTCGACGATCACATCGCAGTACGCCTCGTCGATCTCCATCAGGAACGCCGAGCGCTCGGTCTGCTCGCAGGCTGCGAGCGTGCTGCCGCTGCCGCCGAAGAGATCGAGCACATTCTCGCCACGCTTCGAGGAGTAGTTGATGGCGCGCGCCGCGAGCTCGATTGGCTTTTCGGTTAAATGGACCATGGCCGTGTGGTTGAGCTTCTTCACCGACCACAGGTCCGTGGCGTTCGGCGGGCCGTAGAACTGGTGCGCGGCGCCCTCCTTCCAACCGTAGTACGCGAGCTCGAAGGCCCCCATGAAGTCCTTCCTCGTGAGCACGGGGTGCTCCTTGTTCCAGACGATTGCCTGGCTGAGGTAGAAGCCGTTCTCCTTCAGCGCGGGTGGGTAGTTCCCGAGGTTGCCGTAGCCGCCCCAGATGTAGCACGCGCGTCCCGGGATCAGCACGCGCGCGGCGTTGCCGAACCATTTCCGGAGCAACGCGGCGAACTCATCCTCGGACAAGAAGTCGTTGGCCAGCGGCCGGTCCTTCGCGCGCATCTGCCCGGTGGGCTTCGCCTTGCCGGGATGGCGCGCGAGATCGAGGCCCTGGTGGTGCGTGGTCGTGAACGACGAGAGGCCAGCCGCGATGGCGTTGTTCGAGCGCGGCTCGACTTTCACCCCATAAGGGGGATCCATGTTCACGAGGTGAACCGGCGCGCCCGCAAGGAGCCGGTCAACGTCCTCCGCCAGGGCGCTGTCCCCGCAGAGGAGGCGGTGCCGGCCCAGCACCCACAGGTCTGCGCGCTTCGTGGTCGGGTTCTCGGGCGGGAGCGGCACGTCGTCCTGCTGGACGTCCATCGGGTTCTGCCCGAGTTCCATCAGGAGGCGGTCGAGGGCGCCGTCGTCGTAGCCGGTGCCGGGCAGGGCCTCCTGTTCGCGGAGTTCGATGAGCAGCTTCGCGAGAGCTTCGTCGTCGAACGTGCTGAGGTCCGAAGTTCTGTTGTCCGCAATCGCGTAGGAGACGGCCTCGATGCCCTCGAGATCGGTCTCGACCACGTCGATCTCCGCCCAGCCGAGGGCCTTCGCGGCGGCGTAGGTGCCGTTGCCAGCGCGGATCACCCCGTCACGGTCCACTACGATCGGCTTCTGCTGCCCGAAACGGGCCAAGGAGCCCTTGATCGCATCCAGGTTGCGCTCGTCGTGGAGGCGCACGTTGGCCGGGTCCAGGTGGATCGCGTCCAGGGGCACGCGCTTGATCACGAGGGAGGGGGTCGATTCCATGTGGGTAGAGCTCCGCCCCGGTGGGAAACCCGAAAATGCACAATGGCGCCAGGCGAGCTAACGGAGATCATAGGCGTCAAGATGGGGTATGGCAACACCGCTCGACCCGCCGAGAAAGTCGGTTGCGACGGAATGAGATCCAGCGAGAGATACTTCTGGATAATCCTGCGCGCAGAATCCTGAAAAGACTCGCGCGGAATGTGTCGAATGTTTATCTCATCCTGTGACCGAACTTGCCGTTGCTCGCTGGCACCTTTGCGGTCACCCAACTATCCAAGAAAACCACCATGCCGAATCCCACCGAATCACAGATCAAAGACCGCATCGCCGAGTTCGTTCAAGAACTCGACCTGCTCGTTCGCAAATCCACCCTCGACGCCCTGCGGAGCGTACTGGACGGGCGCGCTGCACCAGCCCGCCGTGGGCGCCCCGCAGGTAGCGGCCGCGGCCCGGGTCGCCCCAAGGGCTCCGGTAACGTCGAGGAGGCCGCCGCGAAGCTCGTGGCCCACGTTCAGGCCAACGACGGCCAGAACGTCGGCCAGATCGCACAGGCGACCGGGGTCGCGTCCAAGGTCGCCAAGAAGGTGATCATCAAGCTCCTCTCCTCCGGGGCGCTCAAGAAGAGCGGCCAGAAGCGCGGGACCGTGTACCACGTCGGCTCTGGCAAGAAGCCCCGGGCCAAGGTCAAGAAGGCCGGCAAGCGCGGCGGGCGCAAGGCCAAACCCAAGAAGAAGGCGACGAAGAAGCCAGTTCTCAAGAAGGCGTTCGTCATCCCGGCACGAAAACGCCTTGTTCCGTCGACCAAGCCCGTGGCTCCGCGTCCCCAGGCGCTTGCCGACGTGCCCCAGGCGCTCGCCGTCTAGAAATGGCAAGCATCGCCAGCCGGTCCTAGAATCGTCGTACCGGAGCCGAGTTCTCTCCCTCCTCGACAAAGCTCGGTTCCCCAGGGAGCGCCTGCGCACCTCCTCGCGCGGCGCTCCCATTTTCTTCCCTACGGGACCGTTCCCGATGTTCCCGATCGTGCAGCTCAGTGGATTACCTGGTTCGGGCCCGCACGTGGTGGCACGTTCGTCCGGGATCGACACCGCCACGATTCGCGCGGCCCGCACCAAGACGGTCTCTACCTGGAGGAACGGGAACAATGGGAACAACGGGAACAAGTCCACTTGGCGACCCCGAGAACTCGGTCCGAGCGTTCCCACAACGGCCGAAGCTACAGGAACTACGGGGACGGACAGGTCACCAGCGCCTAACCAAGTCGTCCGCCCGGGCGCGCAGCTCGTGTGCCGTGTGCCGAGCGATCCAGTTCACCGCCCCCTCGACGGTCGGGAACGGGACCGGGTTCATGCCGACGTCGAGCGTCCCCGCCAGGCAGGGCTCGTAGAGCGAGCGCGGAGCCTCGGCCTCGAGGTCGATGAGGCAGAAGACGCCGTCCTGACGGACGAGCCTCCAGGAGCCCTGGTCCTCCAGCTCCCAGCCATGAGGAAGTACGGGGCCGGGTCGTCGTTGGCGATCATGGCCAACATCAGGGCCGGCGGAGTGCGTCCTGGCAAGGCAAGGTGTCCGTCTCGGGCGGGCCCGTCTGCCACTCTGGCAACGATGCGGCGTGGTAGCCGAACGTCGCCAGCGGTAAACCCTGCGGTAAAGGTGCGCGACCAGGCACCCCCAACAGCGCGCCGTGGTGGGGGGTAGGGGATGCGCGAGGTTTACCGCGCGGTAAACGTCTACCCTCAGTAGGGAATGCCCTGGCGGGGCCGAGCGTGGCGATTGGTCCCGGGAACACGCGAAATCGCCGAAATCGGGCAAGCAGCGGTAAAGTTCGGGGCGAATTCGGGGGTCCCGCGGTCAACTCTGCCACCCTGGCGGTCCCATTCATCAGGAAATCGGCAATCGGCCACAGTCCGCGGCAGTGGGCATTATCGCAGTCCGATTACTGATGATCATGCAACCCCCACGCTCAGTTGTTCTTAATGCGGTTTAGCGCCTTGACGATGGCGGGCGTGCTGCTGTGACGCTCGTAATAGCGCGCCAGCGCGTCAGAAAGCGTTGCGGCTAGCGCCAACTTCTGCTTTCCGGCCAGGCTGATCGTCACCGGGATGTCGAAGTCGCCATAGGACGGAAGCTGATACATGAACGTCGGCCGATTGCGGACCTTGACGACCTGCATCTCTTCACTCTCGAACTCCGCGCTCGTGAGGTCGTACGTGACTAGACGCGCATCGGCGGGCGCATTGGCGATGGACAGGACGATTTCATAGATCTGCCGGCCGGCATCATCCTGGCCCGAGTCCGGCTTGTCGCCGTCGAGGACGAAGTGTGCATGGATCTCGGGCGCCGTAATACCGACGTGCGCGGGCGCTTTTCCCCCGCTGAAGCGGGCGACCGGAAAGTTCTCGGCCGCCATATCGAAGACCGGTGTCTGGGGCTGACCATGCTCGGCCAGCGCCGTCTGCATCACGCTCTTGCTGACATGGCTCATGATGTGCGAGAGCTTGACGAGCTCATCCCCGATCGGGACCTGCCCCGACAGCACCTCGAGCAAGTGATAGGTGTAGATGCTGAGGGTGCCATCCCTGCGGATCCAGGACTGCTCGCTGCCCTGCGATGACGAGAACACGGCGCGCCCGCGGCCCGTCTTGAGTCCTTCCATGACGTCTTTAGGCACCGCCGCCTTCGCGAACCCCGCGGGCAGCTCGTCGGCCTTCGCAGACGCCTGACCGGCGGCATGACAGCAATCGAGGATCACGAGCAGTCGCTCGGCGGTGATGCGCCGTAGTAGGTCGGTGAACGCAGTCGCTGGCAGGGCGGTGTCGGCGGGGTGTGCCGCGTCGATGTCATGCGGAATCAGGTAATACCGGTCTCCACTCAGCCAGCCATGGCCCGAGTAATAGACCACGACGGTCGCCTCGGGATCTCCCCCCACGCGCGTAGCGAGCGTGCCTAGCGCCGTCTCGATCCCGCTCCGCGTCGCCGCTTCGTCGTGGAGGAACTGCACCTGATCCGCAGGATAGCCGCAGCGCGCGGGGTCGATCAAAACCGCCTCGAGCGCACGCGCGTCGGCGACGGTGACCGGTAGGGACCACACTGTGTGCCGCGTGCGTCCGACTCCGATCAGCAGCGCATGGCCGTTGGCGAACTCCTCCATGCGGCCGATTCTAGCAAGGCGTCTGCGACCGCTCCAATTCGAAAACGTCCTGGGCCACGTCCTCGTGGATGCAGCGCCACTCGTTCCGCATGTGTCAACCGACACGTACCTCTACGAGCTAGCGCGACACGTAGTTACGGGTTCGCATCTGCGCCTGACGGGGCCCGGGGGCAGCGCCCGCATTTCACGATTCCCCCAAGAGAATCGAAGGACCCGGGAGCCTCCCGGGAGGGCGCAGCGAGCGCCGCGGAGCGGTGCGTTATGGGCGCGGCAGTCCGCGATCCCAGCTTCGAGCCGTACTAGGAGACGCTGTGCGACTGGGCGCTTTTCAAGAGAGCGCTCTAGCCCTTCGCGGGTCGCAGCGATGGAAGCTGTCATCAGGGATTTGCGTACAGTCTTAACGACTCGAACGGGCCCGGATCGCCCGCCGCACCTTTCGCGATTGTCGATGCGCCTTCGCTGGCCCCGAATCTCGCTCGTGCTCGCTTCGCCAGACTAAGAGCGTCACCTGGCACGAGATCCGGACTGGCGCGGCAGAGACGCTCGAATTCCTTGATCAGATGCTCGGCTTCGTTCTGTTGGCCTTCCACGAACGCCTTCCTCATCTTCTCCCAAGAGGAACCCAGGTCCGGAATTCTCATCCAGTCTACGCGCTGAGTAGACGCCTGGATTTCAAACACGAAGTATGGGTATCTGCCGAACGACTGGCCGCTGGCGAGGAGGCGGAAGTCGTTTGGATCTAGCCTTAAGCTCTTAAGGAGACCTGCTTCGTCTTTGGGGGCACGCATGGCGAGGTAGAGGCCCGCCGTCAGGTCCTTGAACTGGCGGTCATAGCCGATCTCCAGATCGCTCTTTGATTGGTCCCCAAACAACAAATCTACGCCCTTCCTCAGAGGGTCGATAAAAGGCGCTGCAGCCGCAAGATATGGCAAGGCAGCGTTGTCGGCGAGAGTCACGAGCAAATCGATGTATGGGGCCGCGAGGTCGGCGGACTTCACCGAAAAGAGGCCGATCTCAAGATCCAGCCTGCCACGGTAAGGGACGGGTCCAAGAACTATGCGGTCAATTTGCACGACTCTGTCAAGGTTGGCTGGGTCGAGCTCCTTGAGCATGGACGGCGCTAGGACGGCTTGGGATTCCACTTGGCCGCGCTGCTCATCGAGCCAGGCGGCGCGGCTGTGGATGCATCCGTAGAACTTGCTCCTCCATCGCCGGATATCGACGATGCGCGCGCTCTTCACGACAACGGTGATGTACTGGGTATCAACTTGGACCTCCGTGTGTTGAGGCGCGTCGTTCTCGGCACCCAGCGAGGCGATCAGGTAGTCCTGCGCTGGGGCGCGACGCAGGCGTTCGATCCAAGAAGGCAATGCCATGTTTCCCTCCCTTTAGACTTGCAGGCCCAGCGCTTGAATGACGGAATCCGCCCAGATCCAAGAACAATGTTCCGGTTGACTGCCAACTTTGGTGCGCTCGAATGCAAAGCCGACAACGTAGTCGTCGTCGGTGATCAAAGCGGCACCCGAGTCGCCGCTCTGGGCATCGCGCGGGGTGTACACGCGCAGTTGGCGGTGGGGGGCAACGTGCGGCAGGTCCAGATCCCACGACAGCAGAGTCGTCAAGGTTGGCGAACGTTGCCGGTTCGAAGTAATCCCGTCAAACTCGACTGCCTGTGAGCCGCGCGGGGCCATCTGGCTCATCACCCCCTTTTTGCCCTTGGTTCCGAGGATCAGCGGTTTTGGTAACTCGATAAAGCAACTGTCGCTGACAGTATCTCGCAAAAGAACCACACCGGACTGACCGTCGACTAGGACGGTTCTGGCTTGATGCACGCCGTGCAAAGCCGCTGTTACGCCTTGCCGACCTGCCCTATCACGCGCCTGGATGCCGGCCGTGCTTGACGTCGTCACGGTCGGGCGGGCATCGACTTCGGCCGGGTTGCCGGGGACGCACAGGAGCTCCATTGCGGGCGCGCTGCATGCGACGATCGCAAAGGGTTGGTCCATGCTGGTGCATTCCTGTATCATTGCCGGATTTAGCGCACCCTCGAGCCACCACCCCCGAGGCACGCCTCTCGCCCATGAGTGCCAGCCTTCGGCCAGCGTATCTGCCCTCGGCTGGACACGGAGATGGCGGGCTGGAGTCTGAGGCAACGCGGGGTCCAGCACAAGTAGATCGAAACGAGCCAGTTGCGGTCGTGGCACAATTAGGGTGCGGCTACGCTCGAGGGCGCCCGGAGCCAACCCGAGTTCGTCGGCAGAGCGGATCCAGGCGGTCGAGTGGGCGAAAGCTTGCCAGAAGTTCGTCCCGAGAATGCTCCGCGTAAGCCCCTCGTTGCCGATCTGAGCCAGGAGCCTCATCGTCATGGGGCCGGCGCTCTCAAGGGAAGACCCCGCCAATGAATCAGAATTGCCGTCGACGAACTCCGCGATGTTCATGGCATACCGGCGAATGACTGTTAGTCAGGGAAGTGGCGAGGCGTACCGCGACGAGCAGCTGCAGGTCAAGAAGGAAGCGTCAGCGGGCGGCATATGGCCCATCTCCTCGGATGAGGTCGGCCAAGGTGAGCGGATTGATGCCCACATAGAAGTAGTCGGCCGACGCTTGCAGATTG
>JANOGB010000701.1:0-6650 GCA_031413955.1 Planctomycetota bacterium
CCAAGAAAACGGAGCCGGGCTGGAGCCCGGCGCTCCCAGGTGACCAAAGCAACGCTCCCGCGGTTAGGATCACCGTGGGCTTCGGGTCCCCCTTCCCCCACCGGGTCCTCTTCCCCGAAGCCCGAAGGATTCTTGGAGCAACGGAACGACCCTCGCGCGGAGGCCCTGTCCCTTCCGAGCGGCCCGGCCGACGCACCCGTCGAAGCTCCCCTCGTCGCCCCGCGTGACGAGTCCGAGGGCACACCCCCCACTCCGCGACCGGCCGGCCTGGCGCAGCGCGCGCGCATCGAGCTCCTGGTCGAGTTCCTGGGCGACGAATCGCCGGCCGTGCTCGGCCCGGTGCGCGCGAACCTGATCGCCGCGGGCCGCATCGCGCGACCGGCCCTGCGGCGTGCCGCGCGCGGCAGCCATGCACGTCGGCGCGGGCGGGCGCGCACGATCCTCGCCACGCTCGAGCGCAAGAGCGTGCTACGGCGCCTGGCGGGCTATGCCCTGCGGCCCGAGATCGAGCTCGAGCGCGGACTCTTCCTGCTGTCGCGGCTCGACCGCGCCGATTTCGATCGCCGGCCCTACGTCAAGGCCCTCGACGCCATGGGTGCGGCCGTGCGCGCGCGCCTGGCCGCCGCGCCCGACGAGCGCACCGCGCCGCTGGCGCTGGCGCAGTACCTGGGCAACGAGCTCGGCTTCGTCGGCTGCGAGTCGGATTTCAACCACCCCGACAACGTGCACCTGCACCGCGCCCTCGAGAAGAAGCGCGGCATGCCGCTGACGCTGGTGGCGATCTACCTGCTCGTCGCACGGCGCGCCGGCCTGCGCGCGGCGCCGATCGCGCTGCCCGGGCGCGTGCTGCTGCGCCTCTACGCCGGTCCGCGTTCCTTGATCCTCGATCCGTTCCTGGGCGGCAAGGCGCGCACGCGCCAGGACTGCGTCAACTACCTGGCGAAGCACGGACTCGTGCCGCGCCCGCAGTGGTTCGCGGACGCGGGCGACGGAACCCTGTTCCATCGCCATCTCCTGAACCTGATGGGCAGCCACCAGGCCCTGGGTCATGCGCGCGAGGCGGCCGAGCTCTCGGCCATCGTCGCCGCCGCGAACCGCCTGCGCGCACGCCGCCGCGCAACCAAGTAAGAGACGGTGGCGCGGGCCGGGAAAAGCGGGGTGCCCGAGCGCGTCGTCGGGCGTGTCGTGCCGCTCTTCCCGCTCCCGAACGTGTGGCTTTTCCCGGCCGTGATCCTGCCGCTGAACATCTTCGAGGAGCGCTACCGGCAGATGGTCGAGGATTGTCTGGATGGCCCGGGGCGCATCGTGCTCGGCACGATCCAGGCCGGACACGAGGGCGAATCCGCCGGCGCGCCGCCCATCTATCCCCTGGCGGGGCTGGGCGAGATCGGGCGCCACGAGCGCCTGCCGGATGGACGCTTCAACGTGATTCTGGTGGGACTGCAGCGCGTGGTCGTCAAGGAAGTCCCGAGCGACCGCCTGTACCGCAAGGTCGAAGTGCTGCCCGCGCTCGAGGTGCCCATCGCCGAAGAGCACGAGCCGGCGCTACGCGCCGAGCTGCTCGCGGCCCTCACCCTGCGCACCAAGGACCTGCCCGAGATCCCCGCCGAGTTCTCGACCGCGCACCTCGCCGACATGCTGGTGCTGAGATTGCCGCTCGCGCACGTCTCGCTGAACGTGCTCTTCAGCGAGCTCGACACGGAGCAGCGCGCACGCACGGCGCTCGCCGAGCACGAACGCCTGCCGCGATGAAGTACGGAGTCGGAGCAATTTTTCAACGATCCGCCGAGAGCGCCTGGAGAACGCCTGGCCGCAGTGCGGATCGTTGAAAAATTGCTCCGACTCCGTACTTCATCGCGCAACCTCGTCCGGCCGCACCGCATCCTCGAGCGTGAGCGCAGGGCGCGCGGCGAAGGGCTCGACGCGCACGGGGCACTCCGCGACGTCGCACGCCCCGCAATAGGCCCGCCGGCACGGGTCGGTGTGGAACACGAGCTCGCCCTCCACGCCGAGCGCGCGGATCACGCTCGCGGCCAGCTCGTCCGAGACCGCGTGGGCGCGCTCGACCGGCCAGAACTCGGGCACGACCAGGTGCGCATCTACATGGTGGTAGCGCCCGGCCCGGCGCGCGCGCAGGTAGTGCAGGTGGATCACGCCCTGACCGATCCGCGGGCCGAGCTCGGCCACGAGGCGCCGCAGGAGCTCGGGATCCTCCTCGTCGAGCAACCCCCCCGCCGCCTCGCGCACGAGGCGAAAACCGGTCCAGAAGAGCTGCAAAGCGACCAGACACGCGACCAGCGGATCGAGCCACGCGAGGCCCGTCACGCGCACGATGAGCAGCCCGACGACGATGCCCGCGCTCGTCCACCAGTCCGAGAGCACGTGCTTCCCGTCCGCGACCAGGGTCAACGAATCGTGGCTGCGCCCCGTGCGCACGAGATACATTCCGAGCAGCGCGTTCCCCACCCCCGCCGCGAACACGATCGCGAGCCCGACATCCAGCGCGCGCAGCTCCGGCCCGAGCAGGAACGCCTGCACCGCCTCGTACACGATCAAGATCGCCGCGAAGACGATCAGCCCGCCCTCGAACGCCGCCGAGAAGAACTCGATCTTCCCGTGCCCGTACGGATGGTTCCGATCCGCCGGCCGCCCCGCGAACAGGATGCTCCCGATCCCGAACGCCGCCGCCACGACGTTGACGATCGACTCCAGCGCATCCGACAGCACCGCCGCCGAGCCCGTGAGTCGGTAGGCCTCGAACTTGGCCGCCAGCAGCACGAGCGCGACCACGACCGAGAGCACGCCGGCCCGCAGCCGCGTGCGCGACTCGGGATCGACGGGCTGCGAGCCGGCTGCCATCGCACGCATCATAGTGGAGACCCTGTCAGGCCTCAGGATGCGGTGAAGCGTCCCGTGATCGCTCCCATGCCGGGCAAGCGCGAGCCATCCAGAACTCGATCCGCCTTGCGAGCAAGCTCGTCCAGTCCATGTGCTGTTCCGAGCACGAAGACCTTGTCGCGCTCGAGCAGGTCACACGGAAAGCCGCGTTTCTCTCCGATGCGCCGAACGAACTCGTCCGCCGTGTACACGACGGGGTTCACCTCTCGCCCCAGCCGGATGGCCGCGTCGGCCAGTGCCCCTGAAACCTCGTATGGGCTCGCGCTCCCGATCACCAGGAGGTCGATGTCGCTCTGTGCACGCTCCGTCCCACGGGCCATCGACCCGAACACGAAGGCCACGTCGATGTGCTCCTCGAGCGGGCCGAGGGCCTCGCGCAGGACGTCCGCGACCCCTGCCGTCTTGATGAGCAGCCCGCGCAGCTCGGGCAGGAAAGGGCAGGCCTCGTTGAAGGCATAGCGGACACGGTTGCCGTCGCGCTCGGCGGTGAGGATCTCGGCCGCGCTCAAGGCCGCGAGCTCGCGCTGCAAGCTCGAGGGCGGAACACCGAGCCGCCTGGCGATCTCGGAGAGGTGCAGTCCGGCCGCCGGCGCCCCGAGGAGCGCGCACAGGATCCCCCGCCGCGAGCGCGGCAACAGGGCGTCGAGTGCGGACTTACGCATGGCGCGTAAGATCGTACGCGGTCTGCGCAAGCTGTCGCCACCCGTCCCCTCTCACCCACCTCTCACCCCTCCCCGGCTTCGCCGAGCAGCCGTGGCGCTTGCTCGACCAGATACGCCGGGATCGAGAGCAGCCGGTAGCTCGCGTTCCCGAAGAGCGTGCTCACAATGAGCTCGTGCAGGACCGGCGGCGCCGAGTTGACGCGCAGCGCAAGCGTTAGGCCGCGCTCGGCCATGAAGCCGTGCAGGCTCTTCAGCGTCCCTGTCTTGCCCGCCTTGACCTCGATCGGGATCACGCGGCTGCCAAGCGCGTACACGAAGTCGAGCTCGGCCTCCGAGCCGCGCTTCTCGCGCTGCCACCAGAAGAGGCGCGGCTCGTCGTTGGCAGCGAACGTCAGGCGCAGGAGCTGACCGACCGCCTGCTCGGCCACGGCGCCCTCGTTGATTAGCGTCAGGTCCTCGGCCTTATCGAGCGCGGCCAGGTCGAGCCCCAGGCTGGTCGACGCGAGACCCACGTCGAGGTGCAGCAGCTTGAAGGCCGAATCGTCCGCTCCTGCGGCGAGCGGAACGCCGCGCGCCGGCGTCGCGGAGCAGCGATGGCAGACGCGCGCGAGCGTGAGCAGCTCGACCGCCTGCTTGAGGCCGCTCGCGCGCTCGTCGCGATCGACGCGCCGGTACGTGAACTTTCCGCCGAGCTGCTGTGGGATGGAGTCGAGCACGCGCCGCAAGCGGTCATGGGGCACGCGTCCCGAGTACTTGGCGAAGTCATCGCGCAGCGTGGCGATGAGATCGCGCTGCACCGCCGCGACGCCGAGCAGGCTGCGCTCGATCCGAAACGCCTCGACGGCGGCCGGCATCCCACCGACGAGGAGCCAGGTCCGGAAGAGCGCCAAGGCATGGCCGTGCAGCTCGCCCGGCATGGCCGTGCCCGCGGCGATGCGCTCTCCCGTGACCTCCTCCCGCAGCCAGCGCACGAGCGGCTCCTCCCCCAGCGCCAGACAGAACTCCTCGAAGCCCATCGGCTCGAGGTGCAGGAACGTGATCCGCCCGACCGGCGTCGCCACCTCGGGAACGAGCAGCGCGAAGTCGAGCAGCGACCCGGCCGCGATCAGCGCCAGGTCGGGCAGCTCCTCGGCGAACCAGCGCAGCTTGGCGAGCACCTGGGGCGCCGCCTGGATCTCAGATCGCCGACGTCGGCACGGCCGTCGAGGCCGCCATGAGCAGCCCTTCGAGACTTGGCCCATCGAAGGTTGCCCCACCACGCTCGTGACCGCGTACTTTCCGGCAACCCCCAGGACGTCGGTGAGCGCCCCGACCGACCGATCCTCGAACGCGCTTCCCTCACTGAAAACTGCCTCTTCCTGCAACCGAGCTCCGGGCCGCTCGTCTTCGGTGCATCGAGCAACATTCTCGCGCTGCAAACGGGGCCGGCGGGTTCCGTTGCCTTGGGGCGTGTTGCCTACATACCAAGAATAGGATAAACTGCGGGAGCATGACTTGCCGATCACTCGAGTCAACTTCTACCAGGACCCCGATGGCCTCGCTCCGGTCCGGAAATGGCTTCGCGAGCTGCGTATCGAAGATCCGCGCGGCCACGAGAAGTGCGTCGCCCGTATCGAGCGACTGGGCGAGCTCGGGCACGAGCTCCGCCGACCTGAGGCGGACTACCTGCGCTCCGGCATCCACGAGCTGCGCGCCAGGAGAGGGACCGTGAACTACCGCATCCTCTACTTCTTCCACGGCAAGAATGCGGTAGTGCTCGCCCACGCGCTGACCAAGGAAGGCTCCGTGCCGGAAGCGGACATCGAACGGGCGATCGAGCGCAAGGCTCGTGTAACCAGGGACCCCATCACTTTCATTCACGCGGATTGATCCCCATGCCTCGGAAGAAGACCAGGAATGCGCTCGAGCTCATCGCGCGCGATGTCGGCGACGAGCCCGGCTTCCGCGCCCGCGTGGAGGAGGAGAAGTTCAACGCGCAAGTGGCACGCATGATCCTGGATGCGCGCACGAGCGCCGGGCTCACGCAGCAAGAGCTGGCGGACCTCGCCGGCACGACTCAACCCGTGATCGCACGGCTCGAGGACGCCGACTACGAGGGCCATTCGCTGCCCATGCTGCGCAGGATCGCCAAGGCGCTGAACCGCCATCTCGAGGTGCGGCTCGTCGCCGATTGATTCACCCGAGCGTCGCTACCACTGGCGCATGATCGCTCGGCTTCGCGCCGCTGCGGGCGGTGAGGTCGACCTCGATCGACGAGCAAGTGGCGAGGGCGGGCGGCGAGAACAAGAGATAATCGATGCGCAGCCCCTTGTTGCCGCGCTCGAAGGCGCGCGTGTAGAAGTCCCACCAGGTGTAGACGTGGCCCGCGGGATGGAAGTGGCGCAGCGCGTCCTCGAGGCCGAGAGCGAAGAGCGACTGCAGGGCCTCGCGCTCGGGTGACGAGCACAGGATCTTCTCGTGCCAGGCGCGCGGGTCGTGGACGTCCAGGTCGTCGCGCGTGACGTTGAGATCGCCGCCGATCACGACCTTCTCGGAGAGCGGAAAACGCGTGGCGAGGTGCGCGCGCAGGGCGGCGTACCAGGCGAGCTTGTCGTGGTAGCGCGCGTGGCCAACCTCCTGGCCGTTGATGGCGTAGACCGAGCCCACCAGCCACTCCCCCACCTGGGCCGAGATGACGCGCGCCTCGGCGTCGAAGCGCTCGTCGTCGAGGCCGATGTGCACGTCCTCGATGCGGCTCTTCGCGAGGATGGCGACGCCGTTGTAGGTCTTCTGGCCGGCGTGGGCGATCTGGTAGCCGAGCTCCTCGATGGGCTCGCGCGGGAACTGCGCGTCCTGACACTTGGTCTCCTGCAGGAGCACGATCTCGGGGCGCGTCTCGGAAAGCCACGGGATCAAGCGCTCGAGACGCGCGCGGACCGAGTTGACGTTCCAGGTGGCGATGCGCATGGGGGCGAGGAGCATAGCGGCTCCCTGGGACCGCCGGGCTCCAGCCCGGCTCTTCCTTCTTGGCGTTTTTCATCCACACAGAGGAGTGGGATGTGCAGGAGCAGAGCCGGGCTGGAGCCCGGCGGTCCCAGGGGGAGACTCAGC
>JANOGB010000702.1:0-2971 GCA_031413955.1 Planctomycetota bacterium
TCTCGTTCGGCCTCAAACCCGCCGCGCGCCACGCGCTCAACTCGGTCTTCCTGCACCACGCGCAGGAGGCCGGCCTGACGGCCGCGATCCTGCACTCCGGGCGCATCACGCCGCTGCACAAGCTCGACCCCGAGGTGCGCCAGACGTGCGAGGACCTGATCTACGACCGCCGGCGCGAGGGCTACGACCCCTTGCAGCGCCTGATGCAGCTCTTCGAGGGCGTCAGCGTCGAGGCCAAGAAGGCGCGCGACGTGCCGAAGGACGTCTTCGAGCGCCTGCGCTGGCGCATCGTCGAGGGCGCGAAGGTCGGCCTGATCGACGATCTCGACTATGCCCGCAGGACCAAGAAGCCGCTGGCGATCATCAACGAGGACCTGCTGGCCGGCATGGCCAAGGTCGGCGAGCTATTCGGCTCGGGCGAGATGCAGCTCCCGTTCGTGCTGCAGTCGGCCGAGACGATGAAGATGGCCGTGGCGCACCTCGAGCCGTTCATGGAGCGCGTGGCCGGTTCGACGCGCGGAAAAATCGTGCTCGCCACCGTGCGCGGCGACGTGCACGACATCGGCAAGAACCTGGTCGACATCATCCTCACGAACAACGGCTACACGGTCTTCAACCTCGGCATCAAGCAGCCGATCGAGCGCATCCTCGAGGCCGCCGAGGCGCACCGCCCCGACGTGATCGGCATGAGCGGCCTGCTGGTGAAGAGCACGGTCGTGATGCGCGAGAACCTGGAGGAGATGAACCGCCGCCAGGTCGCGATCCCCGTGATCCTGGGCGGCGCCGCGTTGACGCGCACCTACGTCGAAGGCGACTGCCGCGCGATCTACAACGGTCCGCTCTACTACGCAAAGGACGCCTTCGAAGGCCTGGAGGTGATGCAGCGCGTCGTGGCCGGCGCGGAGAAGCCCGACTCGAAGGCGCGCCGCGCGGGCGCGAAGACCGCCGCGCAGCGCGCCATCGAGGCCATCGAAGAGCTCGAGCACGAGAAGAAGAACGGCCGGCCCGTGCCGGACGAGCTCGTGGGCGTGGAGCGCACGAAGATCCGCCGCGACATCGTCTATCCCGAGCCACCGTTCCTCGGCCCGCGCCTGGTCGAAGGCATCGCCCTGCAGACGATCGTCCCCTACATCAACGAGACGACGCTGTTCCAGTTCCAGTGGGGGTATCGCCGCAAGGGAAAACCCTCCAAGGAGCACGACAAGTTCGTGGCCGAGGAAGTGCGCCCGCTCTACCACGCGCTCGCCAAGCGCTGCGCCGACGAGAAGATCCTCGACCCGAAAGCCGCCTACGGCTTCTGGCGCTGCGTGCCCGAGGGCAACACGCTGGTCCTGCTCGACCCGCAGAGCGACGGCAAGGAAGCCGGCCGCTTCACCTTCCCGCGCCAGAAGGGCAAGAAGCACCTGTGCATCAGCGACTTCTTTCGCGACGACGGCAAGCCCGACGTGATCGCGCTGCAAGTCGTCACGGTCGGCCAGCAAGCCTCCGAGACCGCGCGCGAGTGGTTCGCCGCCGACCGCTACCAGGACTACCTCCACCTGCACGGCCTCTCGGTCGAGACCGCCGAGGGTCTGGCCGAGTACATCCACAAGCAGATCCGCGCCGAGCTCGGCCTCGCCAGCGACGACGCGCGCGACATGCGCGAGCTCTTCAAGCAGGGTTATCGCGGCAGCCGCTACAGCTTCGGCTACCCCGCCTGCCCGAACCTCGCCGACCAGGAACTGCTGCTGGCCCTGCTGGGCGCCGAACGCCTCGGCCTCACGCTCTCCGAGGAACACCAGCTCTGGCCCGAGCAATCCACCTCGGCCATCATCTGCCACCACCCCGAGGCGAAGTACTTCACGATCTGAAGCGGCCCGTTATCCCTGCGGGCAAGCGACTCTTCCGCCGGTGGCCAGTGCCGAATGCGATGGCGCGTCTCCTCGACGGAGATGATCGCACCCCGCTCGAGATGCCCGGACGAGGCAGCGAGAACTGCAGCCAGCCTGGCGCAGACGTTGCTCGAGCGAGTGTCATGCAAGCGGAAGAGCACGGTGCCGCAGCGAGCATCTCGTGAAAGCGCAGCGATCTCTCCGAAGTCGAGGTCGAAGGTAAGCACGATGCGCTTCTCCTCCACTGCATGACGGAAGATCTCGCCGTTCGGAAGTCGCTGCTGACCGCGCTCCCGCAGATGAACGGCATCGTGACCCTGCTCTCGGAGCCAGCGGACGACTCGCTCCGAGACCCCCATGTCGGCCAGGAAGCGCACGACGAACTCAGGAGCTCTGGATCTCTTCCTGGGTCAACCACGCCGCATACTGCAGCGCCTGCACGACGTCCTCGCGAACGAGGTCGGGGTAGTCCTGCAGGACTTCCTCGATCGTTGCGCCATGGGCGATCTGCCCGACGAGCAGCGAGACCGGAATGCGCAGCCCGCGGATGCAGGCGCGCCCGCCCATGATCTCGGGATCGAAGGTGATGCGATCGAACACGTTCGCGGCGGGCTGCCCGCCCTGGCTTCGTTGGATCATAACCCGTAGACGAGCGGGGTGGCGGACGGTTGCACGCCATCCAAGCCCAGGCTTCGCGCGAAACATGCCCCCTCTCGAACGGGCTCACCTGATGGCAGCCTCGAAGCGCTGCAGGTGGTAGCGACAGCAACGTGGTTCGCGGCGCACCGCTCAAGAACGGCCGCTGGTGGATCAGGCGCATGGCCTCGACGAAGTGTTCGAGCGGCTGGTCGGGCGCGCGCAGCGACGCCTCGAGCGTGGCGGCATCGTCCGGACGTTGCTCGGCGTGCAGGGCATCGGCACGAAGACGTTCGAGCACGGGCATTGCCCCGGCCGAGGCTCTCCCTTCCAGCAGGGCCAGCGCTTCCTTCTCGCGCTCCTCCGCCATTCTGTCGAACCTGGGCGGAGGTCTCTTCCACGGGATGCTGGCGAAGCTCGTCGCCACCCAGTCCCTGGGCCAGAGGCTCGAGCTTCACGCCGAG
>JANOGB010000703.1:0-7908 GCA_031413955.1 Planctomycetota bacterium
AGAAGAACAGGAGCAAGAGCCGGGCTGGAGCCCGGCGCTCCCAGGGTGAAATCACGGAACTTCGACCAGCGTGTAGTACGCCCGGTCGTGCAACGGCGCGGCGCCGCTCGCGTCACGCAGCGCTTCGTAGTGGAGCTCGTGCACGTAGCCGGCGCGCAGGCCCGCGAGCGCGAGGGTCACGTGGGTCGCATCCACCACGCTCGGCACCGGCGCCAGCGGTTGCTCGTCCATCTTCGGGCTGCCGTACTCCTCGTGCAGCTCGTAGGTGTAGCTCGACATGCGCCAGGTGGCCGGGTCGGCGGCGAGCTTCGTGTCGATCGGGGCCGTGAACTCGAGCTCGAAGCCGCCCTCCGTGCCAATCCTGACGGCGCGCATCTCACCGAGCTCGAAGGGCGTCTGGCCGCTCCACTTCACGCGCTGCAGGCCAAAGGTACCCTGCCCGCGCGAACCCCAGCCACGGTTCGTCATGCCGACCAGGAGCGAACCATCCGCGCCCCAGCACACGCGCGTGACGCCGCTCGCGAGGCCCATGCGGAACGGATAGCACGCGCCCTGCCAGCGCCCGTTGACCTTCTCGAGCGTGACGCGGATCAAGGAGGCGTCGTACTGATCACCGACGAAGACGTGATCCTTGAAGAACGGCCCGAAGCGCCCCTCCGTGTCCCACACGAAGCCGGCGGGCGAGCGCCCCATCTCATCGTAGGGGAACCACACGGCCGGGAGCTTGAAGCTCGGCAGCGTCTGCTTCACCAGAGGCATCAGCGTCTTGTCCGGCGGCATCGGCACCGCGCCGTGCTTCCATTCGGGGAGCTTCGTGCTCTCGAGCCCCCACGGATGCCCGTGGAAGTCGCCCGCTTCGAGGTGCGCGAGCTTCGAAGCCCCGCACCACTCGCCCTGGTTGTCCGTGTAGAAGACGTCGCCCCAGGGCGCGTCCTGGATGCCGGCGGGCGAGCGCAGGCCCGCGCACACCGGCTCCCACGCACCGCTGGTCGGGTCGATCGCGAAGGCGAAGCCGCGCCACTTCGCGGCGCCGAAGGGCTCCTCGCCGAAGGGCCGGTTGAGCGTGACCCACAGGCGCTGGTCGGGCCCCCACACCGGCCCGAAGGCGTACTCGTGGTAGTTGCCGCTGATCTCCCACGGGTCGGCGATGGTCTCGAGCTCGTCGGCGCGCCCATCGTCGTCCGAGTCGCGCAGCCGTGAGAGCTCGCCGCGCTGCACCGTGTACAGCCACTCTCCGTCGGCGAGCAAGCCGAGCGGCTCCTGCAGCCCGTCGAACCAGAGGTGGAAGCGCGCGTCCTTGCCGTCGGCGCTGTAGGCGTTCTCGATCCGCCAGATCTGCCCGCGGCGCGTGCAGACGAGCAACTGCTCGTCCGGCAAGAGCGCGAAGCCGCCGACCTCGAGCACGACCTCCGCTGGCGTCTCGATCGTGGTGACCGGATAGAAGTCCGCCTCGGATGCCGCCTGAAAGAGCATCGAAGGCAACGCGAGGATCACCAGGAGTACTCCACTTCGAGCTGATTTGGTTCTTCTTCCAGGATCGGATTACCGACCGTCGTACGAACCCCGACAGGACCCCTGAGCCTCAGCTCCTCTCGGCCGTCCACGCCAACGACGACGTGGACACGCTCGCGCCATCCCTTTGGCTCGATACGAACTCGGACCTCGCGCTCGCCAGCGATCACCCAGGATCCTCCGGAGACGGGTTCGTGCTGCACACGGCTGCCGGCGGCAACCAGAAGGTCGACCCTCACGCTCTGCAGATCGGGAGACTGGAAGTGCAGCCGTCGATGGAGCACGGCGCGGCCAGGACGTACTTCCGGCACGACGGTCTCCGAAACCACGACGTGTCCGACTTGATACCGGAACACGGGTCGCCGCGCGTCATCCAACGCGCGCCCGAGTGTGCGGTAACCTGCCTGCTCGCTGTACTCCGTCGGCCACGGGTCGTCGGGATGCTCGAGCATCGCCACGAGTGGTCCTCGCGGGAACTCGAGCACGTCCTCGCCGGCTGGCTTCTCGAGCTGCCCGGCGCGCGCGTACCACGTGCCGCGCACGTCGAGGAAGCGCCCGCGCCACGCAAGAGCCAGGCGCGAGTTCTGCACGTCGAAGGCGTAGTGCACGCGCTCCGGCAGGCCGACGGCGATGGTGCGCGGGCTGACGCCGGCCATGAAGACGCCGACGCACACGGGCGTGTCGTAGACCTCGACCTCGTACTCGCCCTCGAGCGGCACGAGTCCGTAAGGCAGCGGCATCGAACTCCCGAGCGCGAGGTAGCTCCACAGCGCGTCGATCTGGCGCACGGGATCGGCATCGTAGAGATCCTTCACCGGGCTCTTGCCGTCGACCCAGAAGGCCGGCATGCGCGTGTTCATCTTGAGCGCGACCGGATCCAGCAGGAGCTCGCGGAACCAGCCCGGGTAGATGCGCTCGTGTACCTTGGCGAGGTCGACGGCCGGAATGCCGATCGAGGGGTGCCCGGCGAGCTCGTGGCACTGGATGCAGCCGAGGCCCTTCGTGCCGGCGAGCTGTTTTCCGGCCTCGACCGCCTCGCTCGCGAACTCGGGCTCGCGCTCGTCGCGCAGCCGAGCATCGACCGCGGCGAAGAGCTCGGGCAGCTCCGCCACGTTGGCCGCGCCGAACTGCGGCATGCGCGTCTTCATGTAGGGCCGCGCGCGGCCGCCCTGCTCGAGCACGGCATGAAACCAGCCCGGCTTCAATTTCGCGCCGACGCGCTCGAGGCTCGGCGGCAGACGACCCTCGTCGCCGAGATCGAGCCCGCCAGCGACCTGGAAGTAGCTGCGGCGCTCATCCGGCGGTCCGCTGAGAGCGTCGCGCGCGTGGCAGGCGCCGCAGTCGAGGCGCGCGAGCTCGGCCTGCAAACGCTCGGCCGCCGTGCGCGCGGGCGGCGTGCCCGCCCGCACGGCCGCCAGCAGGTCCTCGCGCTCCCCGGGCGCGAAGCGGTAGCGCGGAGCAACCCCGCGCGGTTTTCGCGCGAGACAGCCGCGGACCGGATCCAGCGTGACGAACGGATTGGATCCCTCTCCGCAGCGCGTGTGGCAGTTCGCGCAGCCGAGCGCCTCGTAGCGCTCGCGGCCACGCTCGACGAGCTCCGGATCGAGCACGAAGGGCTCGCCCGCGGCGGGCACGATCCGCGCCTCGAGATGGGAAAGCCCCTCGAAGCCGAGCGCGCGCTTCTCGAAGCCCGGTCCGGCCCAGCTCACCTCGAGCCCCTCGCCGCCGAAGTGCTCGAAGTAGGAGAGCTCGAAGGCGTGCCGGCCTGGTCCGAGGTGCAGCTCGCCTTCTTGCTCGTCCATGCCGTGCTGCCCGCGGTTGTCGACCACGAGCTTGCCGTCGACATACAGCATCGAGCCGTCGTCGGAGTTGGTGAAGAAGCGGTACTGGCCGGCCGCCGCGATCTCGAGCAGTCCGCGGAAACGGAACCCGAAGTCCTCCTCGCGCCGCGCGATGCCGTCGAAGAAGCTCGCGGCGACCTCGCTGCGCACGGGCGCGAGCGCGTCGAAGTCCGCAGTCTCGCCCGCGAAGTCCGCCTCGTAGTAGTCGAGCAGCAGCCCCGGCCCGGGGGCGAGCACCGCGCCTTCGTCCAGCGCGTCCTCGTAGCAGAGATAGGCCGCGAGGTCGGCTGCCTCGCCCGCGCCCAGCGCGAGCGAGGGCATGCGCCCGGCCGGATGGAAGGCCAGCGGGTCCCGCAGGTAGCGCGCCAGCGCCCCGGGCGTCGTGCGCGCGCCGATTCCCCTCAGCTCGCGCGGATCGCGCGGGGCCGCCGCAGGCGCGTGCGTTTCGGCCACGGCCGGCTCGTAGGCCTCGGTGAAATCCCACAGCGGCCGCTCGAGCGTCGAGGCGGCCTCGAACGGCGCGTGGCAGGCCACGCAACCGACCGCGTGGTAGAGCTGGCGCCCGCGCTCGATCGTCAGCGCGTCGATCGAGGCCGGCTCCGGCGCCAATGGGCCGCCGAGCGAGGCGAGAAAATGCGTCAGCTCCGAGCGTGCCATCGCGCGCTCGCCCTTTCCCAGCCCGGCCAGGCAATCAGGCATGCGCGGCCCCGTTGCGAGCGCAGCCTCGAGCGCGGCCGGCGTCAGGCGCGCGCCGACGTGCTCGAGCCTGGGCGCGGGCTCGGGCGCGAGGCCGGCCAGCGCATGACAGCTCGTGCAACCGCGCTCACGCACGAGCTCGAAGCCGCGCGCGGCATCGCCCGCGACAACGCCGGCCAGTCCATCCTGCGTACGACACCCCGCGACGAGGAGGCCGAGGGCGATGGCACGGGGGATCCGGAGCATGACTGGGTCGAACGGGGCGCGCAGTCTACTCAGGTTCGCCGCGCTTCACTTCTTCAGGAACGCCCCGAGGAACAGGAAC
Source organism: Planctomycetota bacterium (assembly GCA_031413955.1). Lineage (GTDB taxonomy): Bacteria > Planctomycetota > UBA1135 > UBA1135 > JABFRZ01. The sequence continues at coordinate 4,375 of JANOGB010000703.1, forward strand.
ACGAAGCCGAACAGGATCGCGAGCGCGCCCACCACGATCCGCATCCAACCGGTCCAGACCGCCGTACGCCCTCCCAGCGCGGTCGACTTCCCCATCAGCTTGAGAAACACGGCGCGCTTGCCCGTCTCTTCCGCCACCTTGGTGCGCACGTTGAGCCGGCCGACGTAGATCATCCACAGGCCGAAGACGAGGCAGGCCGCGAGCACGCCCAGGCGCTGCCCGAGGGGCTCGTCGGGAAGAAGGAGGACGCCCAGTCGACCGTGAGACATGCGGATCTCTCCAAGAAGGGTCCCGGAGCACGCGGGGCGCGCCCCTTCGGGCTTCCAGCCTAGCGCAAGCCGGTGCGCGGATCCCTTCAGCGCCGACGCGGGCCACGCGTACCTTCACCGGACGATGTCTACTCCGCCGAGCGAAGCGGGGAGCCCCGCACCGGAGCTCCTGCGCGCGGTCGTGGCCGGAGCCCCGGAAGCCATCGATGCCTGGTTCCGAGCCGAGCATCCCACGGTCTTCCGGCTGTGCTTCGGATTCCTGGCCCAGCGCGCGGACGCGGAGGACGTCGCACAGGAAGCGATGCTGCAACTCCTCGATCGACTAGCGAGCTGGGACGCCACGCGCTCCTACCGTGCCTGGCGCACGACGCTGGTGCTCAACCGCTGCCGCGATCGGGTGCGGCGCCTCGGAGTGCGGCGCGCGGCGGAGGAGGGCGCGGCCGCGGGCCGGCAGGAAGCGGTCCGTTCCGACCCGGCCGAGACCGTCGAGCTCGCCGAGGCGGAGGAGCTCCTCGCCCTGGGGCTGCGCTCGCTCCCGCCGCGTGAGCGCGAAGCTTTCGTGCTGCGCGATCTCGACGGACTCGACACCGCGGAGGTGGCGCGCGCGCTGGAGATCACGGAGAGCAGCGTGCGCTCGCTGGTCACGCTCGCGCGCCGCAGGCTGCGCGAGCTCCTGGGAGCGCGGCTCGCGAGGGGCAATCCATGAACCCCGCCGACGAGTCCAGGGAAGATCTCTCCGCCGAGCTGCGCGCCCTCTACCGGCGGCTCGAGCCGTCCCCGCCCGCGGATGAGGTCTCCGACGAGGCGCCGGAGACCGAGCGCGTCGTGCGTTGGATGCGGGGAGCATGGAACACGCTCGAAGCGCCGCTCGTGCGCGTGCCGGGCTCGATCCCGTTGCGCCGCAACCGACAGCGCTTCGTGCGGCGCGCGCTCATCGCCGCCGCGGCAGCGATCGTCCTGCTCGCGGGCGCCGCCCTCTGGCACGCGCTCGGAACTCGGGTCGAGCCCGCGCGGCTCCCGCGCGTCGCCCAGGGTCCCACACCCACGCCAAGGAACCGCGTCGAAGTCCTCGACGTACGCCCCGATCAGGTCGAGCTGCGTTCCGGGCCCGTGCGCCTGGTGCTGCTCGGCCCCCCGCCCTCGCAATCCTCCGACGAACCACCAGGAAGTTGACCATGAACCGCCTTCGTTTCCGGCCCGCACTCGTGCCCTTCGCGCTCTTCCTCCCGACTTCCCTGTGCGGCGCACAGGCCCAGCCGCCGCAGGACAAGCCCGTCGGACCTCCGGTCGTGAGCCTGTCCGAGATCGTGCTCGATCAGTATCCGGTCGAGCACATCGACCCCGGGGATCTGTTCGAGCTGGCCAACTCGATGGTCGGGCGCGCCTACTTCTTGAAGGAGTCCAACGCCAAGATCTCCGGTCTGCGCCTGCTGGGCAGGACGATCGTGCTCTACGACACGAAGGAGCAGGTGCAGCGCGCGCGCGAGCTCCTGGCGCGCCTGGACAAGCCTCGCGAGGGCTCCGGCTCGGCCGGCTCGCACAGGGTGATCGAGTACCGGCCGCGCTTCGTGTCGCTGAACACCGCGGCCGCCGCGGTCGAGAACCTGGTCAACCTCAGCCTGGTCAAGGAGCGCGGCATGCTCGTGCTGCACGACGACGACGAGGACGTGGAGAACGCTCTCGCGCTGCTGCAGCGCATCGATGTGGCGGAGAAGCAGGTGCTCTTGACCTGCCAGCTCCTCGAGGTCGGCGGCGAACGCCAGGGGCCCGCCCTGCCCAAGGAGCTGGTCGACAACCTGCTGCGGCTCTTGCCCGAGAGCACCTTCACGCAGGTGGGGATGGCGATGCTCAAGACCTCGGTCGGCGGACAGGATTCGCTCTCGGTCCAGATCGAGACGACCGGCAAGCGCTACCGCTTCTCCTTCACGCCCGTGGCCTTCGACGAGAGCACGGGCTCGCTGACCGTGTCGGGTTGCTACCTGGTCGAGGAAGCCGAGGACGCACGCCAGCTCTTCCAGACCAACACCGTGCTGCGCGGCGGCGAGTACACCGTCCTGGCCGCGACCGGTGCGACGCCGCGGCTCCTGGTCGTGCGCGTCACGCCCCAGGATTGACGGCGTCCATCACTTCTTGTCGCTCGCGCCCTTGCTCGTCGGATGCGAGCTGCTGCCGAAGCGGCGCTCGCGGCCCTGGATGCGCACGGCGAGTTCGATCTGTTCGATGGTCGTGGCGCCCATCTTGACCAGCGCCTCGCCGATGCGCGTGCCGCTCTGCTTCTGGAACTCGAGGGCGCGTTCGAGCTGGCGGCGCGTGATCACGTTGCGCTCGACCAGGATCTCGCCCAGCATGGCTTCGCCCACCAGCTTGAGCCCCGTGCCACGCGTATCGAGCTTCTGGACCTTCTGCACCGACGACTCGCCCAGGTTTTGGCGCACGCGCCGGAGCGCGGCCTGGTGGCTCAGCGCGTCGGCCACCTGCGTCCGCGAGCAAGCGCCGATCTTCACGAAGACGTCACCGATGCGCATCGAGGTGGCGCGTTGCGCCTTGACCGCCTGGTGGATGTGATCCTCCAGGATCTGTCCGCGCTGCAGCAGGATCTGGCCGAGCATCATGTCGCCCACCAGATCGGTGGCCGTGGGTGCGGACTCGGCCGGCGCCTCGCGAGCAGGCGGCGGCGGGAGCGAGAGCTTGTGGCCCGCGGGCCTCGGCCCCGGGCAGACGGGCGCCGGCGGCGGCGTGCCGGAGGCTGCCCCCTCGGCCTCCGCCGCGCAGCGCAGCAAGCGCACGGCGATGGTACGGACGTCGTCACCTGCCAGCGTGCCCATGCGCGCGAGATAGGCCACCAGCATGCTGGCCGCTTCGAGCGAGCGTTGGCTCTCGGGGTCGAGCGGCCCATCGAAGGCCGAGCGCAGTTCGCGTATGCGCTCGAAGATCTCGCGCTGCTCGTGCGCGTTGCCCGGGTCGGCGCCCTGCAAGCGCTCGGCGAGCTGCTGGATGACGGAGGCGGACATGGGCGGCGAGCGAACGCTCCATCGGCAGGAGTCGCGCTCGACTTGAGGCCCAGAGGAAGGACTTTCCCGGTGCCCGTGTGGGCCTGGCGAAACCGGCCGTCGCGCCTCAGGGAACGCTCAGCGTCCGCTCGGCATCGCGGGCCTTCTCGGCCTGGTAGCGGATCGTGGCCGGGCCCGAACCGCGCACGATCCAGCGTACGCGCAGCTCGTCACGAGAGCCGAGCCCGCCCTCGCGCAGGAGACGCGCGGGCTCG